>NZ_LJJB01000015.1:0-220000 GCF_001420695.1 Brevibacillus choshinensis
AAGCTGGCAAATCATTTAATGATAGACTCATCAACGCTTTCGCTGTTCAGTTTTCAAAGAGCATTTTTTCTGGCGCTCGTGGCGCCGACCTTTTAAACTATATCAGGTCTCGCCTCTAAAATCAAGGGTTATTTTTTAGAAGTTCATGTTTTTTTCATTCTCTTTAAAAATACCCTCAAAAGCGACAAGACTTATCTTATCAAGTTGAAATTAAAAAGGCAAGCAGAAATAGCAGCGATTTTTAACTTTCTTTTCAGGCATCCAAAATAACAGGGATTTCGTGCAGGGAGTCAATGATAGCCGCAGGTACTAGCCCTACTGTCAATTCGTTCCACAAAGCATTTTTAGTCTCTTTTCTCGCTTTCTCGATGCAGAGCTGAATCCCCGCTGGCTCCTTCACCCTCAGAAGGGGACTCAGGCTTTTCAAATCTGCTGTAAGATTCTTATGAATCAGAATGGCAGCAACGTTACATCGATTGGCTAATTGCACATCATGGTCTAGCCGATCACCCACATGAGCGATTATTTGACCACCTAGCCCTCGCAAAATAGCAGGATCTGGCTTTCCCGCCCCGGCTCGCTCCGGCGTCACCACTTCATCAAACTTATCAATCAGCCCCAACGCTTCCATAACAGGTGCCTGAAACTTGTAAAAGCCATTCGTCACTGCAGCAAGGAAATACCCTCTTGCTTTCAGATCGGAAAGTAACTCCAATATTCCGCTCTCCAGCAATTTGACTTTAGGAGGGATGGAATGCTTGCGAACTAATGGCTCTATTTCAATGGAATCAGGAACGCCCCACTCGCGAAATCTCTCTCGGAGAATATCATCCCAGTCATACGCCTCAACATAGCGTCCCCCTCTCATGCGCGCCTCATGCTCCACCACCATTTCGGAAACAACGTCATGCGGACGTCCCAATATTCCAGAGACCATTTCTGTAATCTCCGGAAATACCCACGCCCCAAAAGGATTCTGCATGAGTGTGCCATCTAAATCAAACGTAATCCAGCGCTTGATGTTCATTTGATCGCCCCCGAGGTCAGTCCTTCTATAAACTGTTTGGATGCAAATAAAAATGCGATGATCATGGGCATGGATGAGATCGTCAAGCTGGCAAATAACAGATTCCATTCCGTATCATACTCCCCGAATAAAGTGAGCACACCCAATGGAATCGTGCTTAACTCCTCACTTTTCAAAAAGATCAGCGGATAAAAAAAGTCGTTCCACACCCCGATCAAGTGAACAATCCCGACCGTGGCCAGCGCCGGCTTCATCAGTGGCAGGATAATTTTATAGTAAACCTGAAACCCGTTGCATCCATCCAGCCTAGCAGATTGGTCCAGCTCTGTCGGTAATGTTTTGAAAAATCCGTAAAACACAAACACGCCGAACGGAATCCCACCCGCCACGTACAGGATGACCAATGACGTCAGCGTATCCAGCAGCTGCAACTGAAGCATGATCATGTACAGCGGGAGAATAGCCAGCTTCATCGGGAGCATCAATCCAATCATAAAGAAAAACAGTACGTACGGGTTCCACCGGAACGGATAGCGGGAAAGGTAAAAGGCAGCCAACGAAGAGATAAACAGGATTAAGAATACCGACAGACCGCTAACATAGATACTATTCCATATATACGTACCGAAGTTCACCCGATCCCATACTTCTATGTAATTCTCAACCGATAAAGAATGCGGAAGCCCTAATGGCGAGGTGAGAATTTCCATATTGCTCTTGAACGAAGATACAATCATAAGAAAAATGGGATAGAGAGCCAAAAAGGCAAAGAATAAAAGAATCGCATACTTCGCGTATTGTCCCAGTCGTACGGTCACGTTTATGACCTCCCTTCTATTGTTCGTATTCCTTACGTCGGAAGAAAAAGAGCAGGATAGCCGTCGCACTCGAAATCATCAAGAAAAGCACCACCGCCAATGCTGAGCCAAGCCCGATTGACTCCCCTCCCGCAACAGAACCAAAAGCGAGGCGATAAAAGTAGGTCGCCAGTACATCCGTCGAGAAATAAGGTCCCGCTTGAGAGCCCTGCATGGCAAAGATCAGTTCAAATGCTTCAAACGCACCGATGAAACTCAAGATCGTCATCACCATAATCGAGGGCATTGCTAGCGGGACTGTCATTTTCCACAGCATAGTGAGACCGAATGCGCCATCTATTTTGGCAGCGTCGTAAATTTCTGTAGGGATCGCCTGCAAGCCAGCGAGGAAAATCAGCACTGCAAACCCCAGCCCGTACCAGCTATTGACCAAAATGATCGTGTAAAGCGCTGTATCCGGGCTTCCCAGCCAAGGCCTCGCCAACTCTTCTAAGCCAATGAACTTGAGAAACGTATTTAGCGCACCATAGGTAGGATTCAGAATCAGACTAAACAAGAATCCAACCACGATCACAGACAGCAGCTTTGGCATGAAAATCACCATTTTAAAAAACTCTTTACCGCGGATCTTGCTATTGATGAATAACGCGAGTAGAAACGCCACAACCAGCTTCGTCAGGACAATACCGATGAAAAAGATGACGTTATGTCCAAGCCCCCGGAAAAAGGTCTCCTTGAAGGGAGATTCAGTAAACAGGCGCACGAAGTTTTCTAGACCAATGAATGCTCCCCGCTTCAGTCCATCCCAAGCGAAAAAGCTGTTTAAGAACGCCGAAAAGATCGGGTAAATCTGAAACCAAATATAAAAGACGAGCGCCGGCAGCAAAAACAGGTGGACCAGGTGCTTTTTCCAGCTGGTTCTCCGCACTTTTGTAGTCTTCGGCTTTGCCGCACTCGTTTTTTCCATGACAGGCATGCTCATAGCTCCTCCTTCGAAAACGGGTACAGTCAAGCACCCCCACCTAACTGTACCTCCTTTTTCTTCACTCGATAGCTGCCGCTACTTTTTCGGTTTGAACCACTTATCGGCCGAAGCCTGCGTATCCTCCGCCACTTTATCTACTGTGAGTTTATTGATGTACATCCCCTGCAACGAGTCTTCAAAGGTCGTCTTGGTTGTCGGTGTCCCTTCCCCAAAGTGAACAAGCATCAGGAAAGGCGCCATGCTCTTCTCGCTAAGCTGAGTCATTTTCTGTACCAATGGATGCTTTGGCACTACACCGGCAATAGCACTCAGACGACTCAAATCATCACTGAACATCTGACCAAACTCTTTGGATGCGAGGAATTCCATAAAGATTTTTGCTTCTTCCGGGTGCTTGGTCGCTTTTACGACACCGTATGAACCGTCTACCCAGTTAATCATCGGTGCCTCTCCTCCCTTTTCCTTGGCAAGACCAGGGAGGATGTCGATCGGGAGGTCAGGGCTTTGCTTTTCAAACGTTTCTAATCGATAGCTGCCATTGATGTACATCGCAGCCTTGCCAGTGTAAAAGAGTGCCTGGGCGTCCTTGTCATCGATACCGATAAAATCGGGAGGGAAAAACGGCGTTAGTTCTTGCATGCGTTTGATGGATTCCTTGAAGGCATCATCATTAAAATTGGCTTCTCCGGAGAGCATCTTTTCCACGTAGTCGTTGCCACCATACGCGCTCGTTCCAATTACGCTATGGGCAATCGATAATAAATAAGCGGCTTTACCCGCTTGAGCGATAGGGATGATCCCTTTTGCCTTCAGAGCCTGAGACACTTGGATCAACTCATCCCAGGTCTGGGGCGGCTGCACCCCATTGTCCTCCAGTATTTTTTTGTTGTAGAAAATCACTGCTGAATTGATGGAAAGTGGTACGCCATATACTTTTTGGTCGGTCCCTCGTGCTGAATCGAGATACGGTTTGGGAATATCCTGCACTCCCTTTACATCGTCGATCGGCAGCAGGTAGCCCGCATCCGCGATCGATGTCGCACCCGAATACGGACGCAATTGGACGATGTCGACTCCAGTTCCCGCTGTCAAGGAATTGCTCAGGATCGTGTTGTACTCCGTCGATTTGAACGGCTTGAATTTCACTTTGATGTTGGCATGCTGCTTTTCAAACTCTGCGATAAACTTGGCGTACGCATCTTTGTCCTCTGGTCGCCAGCTGTACATCACTAGCTCGACCGGCTCCCCTTTAGCCGGTTCTACAGCAGGTGTTGGCGCTGACCCAGTAGCCTGCCCACCCGTATTTGACGAAGGCGGACTACTGCTACACGCACTCGCTACCAGCATCAGAATTGCACAAAACAGCCAAACTCCTACACGTCTCATTGCCAATCTCCTCCATTCGAGATGTTTGAGTTACGTCTCCTTTGTGTTCCTCTCTTTGTAGTAATATTTAGTATTCAAACTCGAATTTCAGAAACAAATTTTCTAAAAAAGTTACAATTTTCTAATAATAAAGCACACAAAAAAAGAGACAGACGATTGTCTGCCTCTCTTTGCGAAAAACGGCGAGCCGCTTTTCTTTCTTACATCATGCCCATGCCACCCATGCCGCCCATATCAGGCATACCCATAGGAGCTTTGTTTTCTTCTGGCTTGTCAGCAATTACTGCTTCAGTAGTCAGGAACATAGCCGCTACGGATGCAGCATTGGACAGTGCGGAGCGAGTAACTTTCGCAGCATCCACGATACCAGCTTCAAGCATATTTACATATTCTTCAGTAGCAGCGTTGAAGCCGATACCTACTGGTTCTCTTTTCAGACGCTCTACGATTACAGAACCTTCGAGGCCTGCGTTCGCAGCGATTTGACGAACTGGCTCTTCCAGGGAACGGAGTACGATTTGTACACCTACAGCCTCTTCGCCGTCTACTTTTACGCCTTCAACAGCTTTGATCGCGTTGATAAGAGTCGTACCACCACCAGGAACGATACCTTCTTCTACTGCAGCGCGAGTAGAGTTCAGAGCGTCCTCGATGCGGAGCTTTTTCTCTTTCAATTCGGTTTCAGTAGCTGCACCAACTTTGATAACTGCTACGCCACCAGCCAGTTTAGCCAGACGCTCTTGCAGTTTTTCACGATCGAAATCGGAAGTGGTGTCTTCGATTTGTTGACGGATTTGAGCTACGCGGCTGTCGATGTTCGCTTTGTCGCCAGCACCTTCAACAACAGTCGTGTTTTCTTTCGTAACCACGATTTTACCTGCGCGGCCCAATTGATCCAGCTTAGTGGATTTCAGGTCCAGACCCAGTTCTTCAGTGATTACTTCGCCACCAGTCAGAGCAGCGAGGTCTTGCAGCATAGCTTTGCGGCGATCGCCAAAGCCAGGAGCTTTAACCGCTACAGCTGTGAAGGTACCACGCAGTTTGTTTACTACGAGAGTAGCCAGTGCTTCGCCTTCAACATCTTCTGCGATGATCAAGAGAGGTTTACCGCTTTGTACCACTTGCTCCAGTACAGGCAGAACTTCTTGGATGTTGGAGATTTTTTTATCGGTGATCAAGATGAATGGGTTGTTCAGGACCGCTTCCATCTTGTCAGTGTCAGTGATCATGTAAGGGGAAGCGTAGCCACGGTCAAATTGCATACCTTCTACTACTTCCAGCTCCGTTACGAAGCCTTTGGATTCTTCAACGGTGATTACGCCGTCTTTGCCCACTTTTTCCATTGCTTCTGCGATCAGGTTACCTACTTCTGGATCGTCAGCGGAAATAGCCGCTACTTGTGCGATCGAAGATTTGTTTTCAACTGGTTTCGCAATGGATTTGATTTCTTCAACAGCTGCACGAACTGCTTTTTCCATACCGCGACGGATTACCATCGGGTTAGCACCAGCGGTTACGTTTTTCAGACCTTCACGGATCATAGCAGCAGCCAGAACGGTTGCAGTCGTTGTACCGTCACCAGCGATGTCGTTGGTTTTCGTAGCAACTTCTTTAACCAGTTGAGCGCCCATGTTTTCGTAAGCGTCTTCCAGTTCGATTTCTTTTGCGATGGTTACACCGTCATTGGTGATGAGCGGAGAACCGAATTTTTTCTCAAGTACCACGTTACGGCCTTTTGGACCGAGGGTCACTTTCACTGCATTTGCCAATGTTTCCACACCGCGGAGCATCGAGCGGCGAGCGTCTTCAGAGAACTTCACTTGTTTAGCCATCTAATCTCTACCTCCTATTATGTGTTGGTTTCGTTCAAATTCCTATGTCTTAACCGATGATCGCCAGGATATCGGATTCGCGCAGCACGAGGTATTCTTTATTGTCTACCTTCACTTCAGTACCAGCGTATTTGGAGAAGATTACTTTATCGCCGTCTTTTACTTCCAACGCGATGCGCTCGCCGTTGTCAGCAACACGACCAGAACCGACTGCGATTACGCGGCCTTCTTGCGGTTTTTCCTTTGCAGAATCAGGCAAAACGATCCCGCTTACAGTCGTTTCGTCTTTGGAGATAGCTTCGATTACCACACGGTCACCCAATGGCTTAAGCACTAAAAACACCCTCCTCAAAAAATGTAGGTAAACAGATTTTCTGTTGTTAGCACTCGACTGATATGAGTGCTAACACCCAATTCCTATAATAATGAATCACTATCTACTTTGCAAGTAGTTTCCCTCACTTTTTTCCATCTGTCACCCAATAGGTAGTCAATTCTCGCAGATTCCTCCTCTATCAAAATGTGTTCTACCAAACCGTCCCGCTCATATAAATCAGATAGAGAATCCAGACAAGCTCTCGAAGGAGGAAGCCGCATATGCGTAAATGGCTGCTGATTGGACTAACCGTCCTCTCTATTGTAGGCATCAGCCGTTTCTTCACATCCGATCACTCGTCCCTAATCCGGGTCAACCTCTACCCTTCCACCCTTTACTGGGATGGTCGCGAAGTCGTTTCCAGCCAGAAAACCAACCCCATGCAGGAATTGCCTCCCACCCTGGAGTACAAAGGCACTCTCTACGTTCCTTTATCTATGATCGGCCGCCAGTTGAACAAACCGGTAGGCTGGGATGATACTACGTACTCTGCCTGGGTGGGACAACCTCCTGCTGTAGTGGCGAAACAACCTTTAGTAGATACGACACCTGTTGTGGTTCCCGCTTCGGCTCCCATCCATGTACTAGCAAATACGAGCGCTACTGCTACAAACAGCTCAGCAAAGACGACCACCAAGTCAGACCAGCCAAACTCCCTCTTTGGCCTCACCCTCGGAATGTCGTCAGCAGACGTAACCAAGCGAATGGGAAACCCGGCACACAAGGATCCCAGCAGTCTCGGCTACCAGTGGTGGATCTACAACAGCGATCCAGCCCAATATGTACAAGTAGGCATTGCAAACGGAAAGGTAGTGGATCTGTACTCCCTCGCCCCGCAGGCAAAACTGGGAGACATCGGGGTCGGAACGGCTCTGCAGGCTCTGGAACGACAGCATCCTCTGCAAAATGTCGTCACGTTCACCTATCTGGGAGCTAACATCCAAATCACCAACCAGAAGCAGCAGCGTCCGCTCGTCATGGAAAACGGAATCGCTTCCATTTACTATTTGGACAAGCAAAACAACGACAAAGTGACGGCGCTACGATTGATCGATACACAGATGCTTTTGCGCGGCGGATTTTACGAAACCAAATGGACGTATCAAGGACAAGCTCCCGATTTTGACCCACCAGCCCTCAGTGTAAAAGAGCGGGAATCCGTCAACATCGCGTACGAACGACAAATCTTGGATCTGGTAAACGTCTCGCGCTTCCGCTCCAAGCTGCCCCCCCTACAATGGAACGAGATGGCAGCCCAAGTGGCAAGAAAGCACAGTCTCGATATGGAAAGCAACGACTTCTTTGACCACGTCTCTGCTACAACTGGCAGTGACCCGTTTGATCGATTAAAACAAGCGAGCATCTCGTACCGCATGGCTGGAGAGAATATTGCCGCAGGTTATCCTGATGCCATCGAGGCACACGAAAGCTGGATGAACAGCCCCGGGCATCGGAAAAACGTGCTCGAAAAAGGCTTCACCCAGCTCGGCGTGGGGGTCATCACGGATTACTACACACAAACCTTCCTCACCCCCGCTCAGTAAAGACGACGTCCTACCTAACGAAAGATCTATGGAAGCTTGACCTGCTCTCTCAGCTTTTTGACACTCCCTGAAAATTCTACGACGACGGTCTCGTATTGCTTGGTATGCAAAATGAGCCATGGCGGTCTGCTGCCCTGCTTGGGCATAATGACGAACATTTCTGAGATATCGGCATCAATGCCTGCCGACCGTAGCGCCAGGTGTTTAGGAGGAATCAATGGGATTTTCACAATCATCACATGATCGAGAGACGGATTAAATTCTAGAACACGCCCGCTCACGCTATCCAGCATGTGCTGTGCCTCTGCTTGCAAAGCTGCTGTATTGTCGAAAGTCGCTACGACCTTTTGCTGGTCCGAGTCAAACAACTCAATCTGCTCTGCTGTCGTTGCTATAGCCGTTTCACCTGACGAGAAGAACAGTGCCAAACATAGTAGCAGCCACATAAAAGGAGCACCTCCTATCATAACCGTACTAGTATTGCCCACTTCCTTTTGAAAATACGAAAGTCTCCTGTCGTCATAACAGGAGACTTTCGTTTGTTTATTGCTAGCGAACCGCTTCATCCGTCTCGTAGCCGTACTCACTTTCCCATTCTGCTTGTTCCTTCAGCTGTTTGCGGTAGACAATTCTCGACAGCCAAATACTCATTTCATAGAGAAGGAGCAACGGAATCGTAACCAGGATATCGCTGACAATCTCAGGCGGTGTCAAGGTAATCCCGACGACCGCGAGACCAAAATAAGCGAACCGGCGCATTTTCGCAAGCCTCATCGGATTCAAGATACGAATTCGGGTCAGGAACATCACGATGATTGGGAGCTGGAACAGCACGCCGAACGGAATCACCATATTGAACAAAAACCCGAAGTACTCTGCGATCCCGTAATTTGGGTCTGCCCCAATGCTCGCCGTCATTTTGGTCATGAACTGCATAATCATCGGAAAGACGACGTAGTACCCGAACACAATCCCTATCAGAAACAGAAAGCACGCAGCCGGAATGAAATAGAGGGAACCTCGCTTTTCACTCACGGCCAATCCCGGAGAGACAAACCTCCATAAATGGTACAAGGCTACCGGTAAAGTCACCACAATCCCTATCAGAAACGCAAACTGCATATATACACGAAGCGCATCTGACGGATGCAGGGAAATAATCGGCACACCATCTGTAATGGGTTCTTGCTTGAGATACTCAATGAGTGGACCAGCTAAAAAGAAGCCGGCAATCAATGCGACAATAAATACGGCCAGCACCCACATAATGCGTTTTCGCAGTTCTGTCAAGTGTTCGACCACTGTCATTTCTTGATCTTTCATGGCAACCACCTTGCCCACCTATGCCTTTTGTTGTTCCTTTTCCATTTGGGAACGTTCTACTTCCATCTTTTCACGAATCTCTTTTTCAATGCGCTCCCGTTCCAGACGTTCGCGAATTTCGCGTTCGATCTTTTCACGATCAAACGCATCCTTTTCTGTGATGACAGCCGTTTTGGCAACAGTCGCATCCTTGGCTTGCTCTTTGCGCTTTGTCTCATCCTCATCATCGTCATCACTCGTCAAGCTGCGAGTGGCATTTTTAAATTCCTTAAGAGTATGTCCGACTGCACGCCCCAGTTCTGGAAGCTTCTTCGGTCCGAATAATACCAATGCCAAGATCAAAATCAAAATCAGTCCAGGAATCCCAATTGTGCTCATGCGCTTTCACTCCTTTTTCCTGTTAGTTTCCAGTCTAACCAACTAGCCCTTCCGTAAACCACCATATCCCAAGCGAGTCATGTCAGCAGCCTCAATTCGTTCGCCTGCCAAAATGCGCGGTAAAAACACATCAAATGAAGTAAATTTCTCGTGCATAACAGCCCCAGGCAACCCGAGAATCGGGATATCGCCCTTGTATGCAACCATCAACATCGAACCTGGCAGCATAGGTGTGCCATAACGCACAACTTCTGCTCCTACTCCTGCGATTGCGCCTGGAGTACGATCATCCGGATCGACAGACATGCCACCTGTAACCAGAATCATATCAACGCCTTGCTCGAGGAATGCGTTAATTTCCTTTTCAATCATCTCTTTGTCATCAGGGGCAAAACGCTGCTCTACCACTTCCGAGCCTAGCGCCTCCACCTTGTTGCGAATAGCAGGACCAAATTTGTCCGCAATCCGACCGGAGAAGACTTCTCCTCCTGTAGTGACAAGGCCGATCCGTTTTTCCTGGAACAGCTTTACTTGGACGATCGGTCCATCGAATTGCTTGGCCAGCTCTTCTAGCTCGATGATCCGTTTTTCTTCCATAATCAGCGGAATGATGCGCGTCGCAGCGAGCGTATGGCCTGGATGGACCACCTGATCTCCGTACATCGTGGAAAAAGCGATGCCATCCAATGCGTTCAGCGCGTGGACAGCTTCTTCGTTAATTTTCGCCAAACCGGTACGCGATGCCTTCATGGAAACCTTGCCTTCGTATGGTTCGGTCAAGGTCAAGCCTCCTCCTGATACAGCCTTGGCGATCCGGATTCCCGCTTCTTCCTCGTGAATAAAGCCTTCTGGCATTTCCAACACGTAGATGTGTTCTTTGCCGATCGACAGCAATGGCTCAATATCGGCTTCCGTAACCACATGCCCCTTTTTGAAAAGACGCCCTTTAAATTCACCAGGCAAGATCTGCGTCATGTCGTGTGGAAGCATCATGCCAATCGCTTCTCGCACTGGCACTTCCCGCATCTGTGGCTTGTCTACCATCCTAAACCACCCCAATCTTCATTGGCCTCTCCCGTTCCCTGCAAGATGTGCAAGGCATCACCAAGCATATCACCAATGGCGTTGTAGCAGATCTCTACGCCTGTTGGATTGCCCGGAAGGTTTATAATGAGAGAATTCCCTCTCGTACCTGCTACCGCTCTCGTCAGCATAGCGCGGCGAGACTGCTGCAATCCGGCACGACGCATTTCCTCAGCCAGTCCAGGGACAGGTCTGTCCGTGACCCATGCCGTTACTTCTGGAGTAACATCTCGCGGACTAAGTCCCGTTCCGCCCGTAACAATCAAAAGATCGCATTTTTCCCGGTCTACGAGTTCAATCATATGTTCTTTCAGATCTTCCATATCATCGGCGACTGCTCGATAGACAGCCACATCTACACGTAACCATTCTGTTGTCAATTGACGAATAATCGGGATGCGATCATCCGCACGTTCGCCTCTGGCGATGGAATCGCTTGCCGAAATTACGCCTACCTTCCATTTGCTCACAGCTCATTCCTCCGTTTTTTCATTCGATTGTATTGTACACTTTTTTGGTCGTGCTGTAGATAGTGCCCGACGAAAAGAAAGCTCCTGACACAAAAGATTCACGTTTGGAAGAAACCACTCTCTGTGACAAGGCCATCCAGACAAATATCATGGGGCTCTCTCGGTACCTTATCGATCACCTGCATCGAGAAAGCAATCCCTACTAAAAAAGGACGCGAGCCAAGCGTGGCAAGAAACCTGTCGTAGTAGCCTCCCCCATACCCCATTCTTCCTCCCTGCCGATCAAAAGCTACACCGGGAACCAACACGGCATCGAGCTTGGACAAATCCGCTTCTTGCGCCATAGCTGGATCTGGCTCCCAAATACCGTACACTCCCTGTTTGAGCATGTGCTTCCCTTCGTATCGATAGGGAATGAGTCGTCGATCGGAGGGAAGGGTGAGTGGCAACCAGATTTCCTGTCCTCTGGTCCGAGCCTCTTCGACGAATGGAAAAATATCCAATTCCGCTCCAAACGGGTGAAAGGCCATGATCGCTCTTGCACGTGCCAGCTGCTCATTCTCCGCCAAAAGACGGCACACCTGGGCCGAATACTCACTGCGCTCCGCTGCTGGCAATGCTTTTCGCTCATCCATGATTCGACTCCGAAGTTGCTGCTTCACCGATTTTAGATTCATGTCCACGTCTTTCTCTCTCCCGTCATACAGGTAACATGCCCCAAGGCTTGTCCCTGACACACTCTCTAGGCTACACTGGCATTAGTATATAAAGAGGTGAAACTGATGATTTTGCTGCAAGCTGAACATATAGAAAAAACCTACGGCATCGAGACCATTTTACAAGACATCTCCTTGCAAATTCAAACGGGAGAAAGGGTCGGTCTCGTCGGCGTCAATGGCGCAGGGAAATCGACCTTGATGAAAATCCTCGCCGGTGACCTGAGCTACGATAGCGGGACGATCCGCATTCCAAAGGAAGTCTCCCTCGGCTATTTAGCCCAAAATGGCGGACTGGAATCCGAGCGCAGCATCTGGGATGAAATGCTCAGTGTATTTACCCATCTGCAACAGGAGGAAAAGGAGCTGCGTGAGCTCGAGGCGAAAATGGGTGACCCGGCTGTCATCGCGGATGACAAACGCTACCAGCAGATTTTGGAGAACTACTCCCACCGCTCGGAGGCGTTCAAGGAAAAAGGCGGTTACAGCTACGAAGGCTCCATTCGCGGCGTGCTGCACGGCTTGCGCTTTGCGGACATGGATTATCAGACCCCAATTCGCACCTTGAGCGGCGGTCAAAAGACCCGTCTGGCACTGGCGAAGCTGCTGTTGCAGTCACCGACGATCCTCCTGCTGGACGAGCCAACCAACTACTTGGACATCGAGACTCTCACCTGGTTGGAAACGTATCTGCAAAACTATCAAGGTGCCATCCTGGTCGTTTCCCATGACCGCTACTTCCTGGACAAGCTAGTAACCATTGTCTACGAAATTGAGCGACATCGTGCCACCCGATACGTCGGCAACTACAGCCGCTTTCTCGATCAGAAAGCATCCCGTCTAGAGCAAGAACTCAAACGCTTTGACAAACAACAAGAAGAGATCGCCAAGCTGGAAGATTTCATTGCACGCAATATCGCACGTGCCACGACGACAAAGCGTGCCCAGAGCCGACGCAAAACATTGGAGAAAATCGACCGCTTGGACAAGCCAATCATGCACAACAAGTCTGTCCACTTTTCTTTCGAAGTGTCCAAAATGAGTGGAAACATCGTCATGAAAGCAGCGAATGTGGCAATCGGTTATCCGGATGCCGTCCTCTCCCACGGGCTGACTTTTGAAATCGAGCGGGAAGAGAGGGTCGCTCTGGTCGGACCGAACGGAATCGGCAAATCCACTCTGCTCAAAACGATCGTCGGTCAGCTGAACGCTCTCAAAGGCGATGTCCAGTTCGGTAGTAACGTCACCATCGGCTACTACGATCAGGAGCACCGCAATCTGAATCTGAACAACACGGTTCTGGGCGAAATCTGGGATGAATACCCACAGATGCTGGAGAAAGATGTGCGGACGCTGCTCGGTAACTTCCTGTTCAGCGGAGACGATGTGCAAAAGCGCGTATCCGACCTGTCAGGTGGAGAACGTGCCCGCGTATCTCTCGCCAAACTGATGCTCAAGCAAGCAAATTTTCTGATCTTTGACGAGCCGACCAACCACTTGGACATTTACAGCAAGGAAGTACTCGAGAATGCTTTGTACGATTACCCTGGCACCATTTTGTTCGTGTCCCATGACCGTTACTTCTTAAACAAGATTGCCAGTCGCGTCCTGGAGCTGTCCCCGGACGGCGTAGCGAACTATCTAGGGAATTACGATTACTACGTGGAGAAAAAACAGGAGTTGGCCGAGCTGGCAGCCGAGCTCGCCGCACAGCCCACGAAAAAGCAAGGAGCTGTCGTTCAGCCAGAAAAGACCTCCTACGAGTTGGATAAGGAAGCCAAACGACGAGAGCGTCAGCGTATGCGCCGTCTGGAGGAAATCGAAGCAACCATTCAAAAGCAGGAAGCAGATATTGTCAAATGGGAGGAAGAGCTGTGTCTTCCCGAAATCTACAGCGATCATGTTCAGGCCAAGGAGCGCAACGACCTGATCCATGCAGCCCGTAAAGAGCTGGAGCAGCTGTACGACGAATGGAGCTCTCTCTCCGAGGAATAGCCACCTGGGCTCCCGCTTAAGCCGGTTAGGTCGAGCACTGTTCATCCTTTGGCTCGCCCAATGCCGCGTAGAGTGCTGGCACGACGAGGAAGATAATGCACGTCGCCGCTGTAACGATGCCGGAGTCATTGAGCACAAGACCAGCCAAAGACCCGGCAATCACACCGGAAAAGCCTTTCACTAAAAACGGTGTATCCATAGCCAGGTGACGAAGGAAGCGATCATTCCACAAGGCCAATAGTCCAAGTACGATGAGGGAGACGACGAACACCTTGCTCCAGATGGAGACACGGATTAATCGCACGTTCATCGCGATCTTTCTCTCGACCATTCTCCCTACTTCGTCCCACTGACCAGTCACGATCTGCTGAGAGACCCGCCCTATATGCGTTAACGGCTGATCGGTCAGAAGACTCCCCACTATCAGCGTGACGATGCCAATCATGAGGCCCCCTGTCAAAAGCAGGAGGCCTTTTTTTCCGATCGTCCACCCTTGCAAGCGAGAAAAAGCAACGAAAAATCCTACTAGCCCTGCCAGGAAACCACCCGCATCCGTTCCCAAGCCAGGCGCCACCATGTAATACAGTACGATTGCAAAGACCATCGCAGCGAGAAAGGGACGCATTCTTTGCCAGACCATCTGGTACCACGATGCTACAAACATGATCGCACTGCCAATCATCACCCCCTCGTACTCATTGCCCAACCCATAAAACCTCGCCCCGATCACCGGGTCATACCCCAAATAGGAGCGGCGCATCAAGGTCGCGCCTGTCCATCCGTCCACCAGTAAACAGAGGACTGTGACCCCACAAACGATCGCTGTAGTCTGCGCTAGGGTACGCTGTTCCAACCAAAAAGCCGCGAGCAGGGCTACCACAATCAAGACTCCGAGAACGACAGGACCGGAAGCCTCCCATTCTAGAAATCCTTCCAGAAGCAAAAGCACTGGGAAACAGAGCATGGACAGGAGTGCCAGTCTCACTCCTCGTCGCAACCGTTCGAGATTTCCCACCCCGTTTACCCGTTTGCCAACCATCCACAGAATCGCTGCACATGCCAACGTGATGATCTGCAGCATGACGAATGAATACAAGACAGAGGACCTCGTCGCGTATGTATGGTGGATCTGGCGAATTTGCTGTACGAGCTGCGCCTCATTTTTCTCCGAATCAATGCGCACTGCATGACCGGTCAATCCTTTTGGTGTTGGGACATCCAACCATGCGAGAATCGTCGGCAAAATATCTAGACCACTTATCAGGCCAGACTGCCTTGTCGTAGCGGAAGTAACCAAACCTGTTTCGTTTCCCCCCCATACGAGCACCGGAGGCAGTAACGCTTTTTCTTTGGCTGCCCTGACGTTGACAGCTGGCGAAAGGAGCATGACCTGCTGGTCCTCTCCACGGCCGTCGAGCAGCTTATCCAGAAACGCACCAATCATAGATAAAACCTGATGATACTGCCGCTCGAACTGGATGGGATCCATTTCATCAGCCATCTGGTAGAGTCGGGACAAATCTGAGAGCTGGACGGTGATCAACCCCGATCCACTATCTTCTCGTACTTGTTGGAGCAAAAATTCATAGTTGGTCTGAATTCCGTAGGGAGACCCGCGTTTGGTAAGTACCGTATTCTTTGACAAGTCACCCTTTGATACACGTCCTTGCTCATCCATAGCAAACAGAACACTATGGCGCTGACGGATATCTTCATAGTCTCCAGTGCCGTAGACCGCCACTGGGATGTGATGTGCCGTCAGTGTCTTTCCGAGCATTCCGATTTGCGGGGAGTAGGGTTTGTCCTGATTGTCCGCAAGCAGGCGGAAAATACCGGGAAACACGATGGAAGAACGCGCTAGCTTTTGCTCTTCATCCACAGCACTCAGCTCCTGCGCCCGTTCGCCCGCTGTCTCATAGGCAGATACGGCCTCCCACGGGTGATAGCCCGTCCCGCTTCGCTCGGTATACACCGCTTGCGCACCGCTTCCCATCAATAAATAACCGTTTGGCGCATTCCGTGCTCCTGGCGAACGGATGGACACTGCCCCTGCACCTGCTTGTCTGATCCACTTATCCACATGGGGATACTTTTGGAGCTGCTCCAGATCGAAAAAAGACATTCCTTCTACGAACAGAACGATCACTTGCGGCTTTTCCTTTGCCTGTCCTGTACTTGCGTTATTTGCACCTGCAAACAAAAGTAGGAATGACAGAACAATCAGCATGATGCTCTTCTTCATCGAAGCCCTCCTGTTGATAACCGCACCACTCTTATCCACATATTCCACAAAACAATCCACAACCTGAGGGTGATTTTCCCGGTCATTTTTCGTGTTATCACCAGTATTCACAGGAGGGGGAAGGAACAATCCAAAAAGTTATCCTTAAGCTGTGGATAACGTAAAAATACAAAAAAACATCCCCAGTCCTACCAGCCTTTTGAACGGCTATGATGGACGAGAGATGCTTTTCCTTGGAATGATCGTTGTGTCAGTGTTCGGAAAGCGACAAGCTAGGTACCCCATTCAGATCAAGCTCGGCAAACTGCCCTTTTTCATAACGAATGAAGCCGGCAGCAGCGATCATCGCGGCATTGTCCGTACACAGAGAAAACGGCGGGATCACTAGTGGAATCCCTTCTGCCTGACAACGGTTCTGCAGTCGATCACGCAGTCCGCGGTTGGCTGCTACACCGCCCGCCAGAAGCACTTGCTTGGCTCCGTATTCGCGGACCGCACGCAACGTCTTCTCTACCAGCACTTCCGTGACCGAATCCTGGAAGCTGGCTGCCAAATTGGCTGGCTCGATGGTCTCTCCTCGCTGCGCCGCATTGTGCAGTGTATTGAGTACAGCCGATTTCAAACCACTGAAGCTGAAGTCATACGAACCCGGTTCCAGCCACGAACGCGGCAACGGAACATTGGGTACTCCTTCATGCGCGAGACGGTCGATGTGCGGACCACCTGGATACGGCATCTGTAGTGCGCGAGCGACTTTGTCGTACGCTTCGCCTGCCGCATCGTCACGTGTTTCTCCCAAAATTTCAAACTGGCCGTGCTCTTTCATCCAGACAAGCTCGGTATGCCCGCCCGAAACGACCAGTGCGATTAGTGGAAAATCCATTTCTTCCACCAGACGGTTTGCATAAATATGCCCGGCAATATGGTGGACGCCGATGAGTGGAATTCCTCTTGCCAGCGAGATCGCTTTGGCAGCTGCTACTCCGACCAAGAGCGCACCAACCAATCCTGGTCCGTACGTCACGGCGATCGCCTGGATATCATCCAAGGTCTTGCCGGCTTCCTCCAATGCCTCTTCAATCGTCAGCGTTATGTTTTCCACATGGCGACGAGAAGCCACCTCTGGAACAACACCGCCAAAGCGCTTGTGAATATCTGCCTGTGAGGCAATGACATTGGAGAGTACTTCTCTTCCGTCGCGTACGACAGATGCTGATGTCTCATCGCAACTGGTCTCGATCCCAAGAATATAAATCGGTTCACCCGACTGTTTGTGTGTCTGATAGGCCTGCTGCACGCGCATATCGTAGCGCGACGTATATGTCCTGTTCATTACAAAGTCACCCACATAATAATTGCGTCCTCGTTATTATCGGAATAGTATCGTTTGCGTACCCCGTGCTCCTTGAAGCCCAGCTTGGTGTACATATTGCGTGCTACCGTATTGGACGGCCGCACTTCCAAGGTCATGCTCTTCGCGTGGAACATTCTCGCCACGTTCATCATCTTGATCATGAGACTGAGGCCAATCTTTTTCCCTCGGTACAAAGGATGTACCGCCACGTTGGTAATATGCGCCTCATCGATAATGATCCACATCCCGCAGTAGGCCACAATCCGATTTTGATGTACGACCACGACGTACCGAGCGTTTGGGTTTCTCGTCAGTTCATTGACGAAAGCATCCTGCGGCCAAGGTGTGGTAAACGCCAACCGCTCCAGATCCGCAACTGCACCGACGTCCTGCATTGTCATAAAACGGTATTCCAGTTCGTTTTGTTGAATCATTGAGATTACTCCTTTGCGGAACCCTCCTGCTTTTGGGCCAGCCATTTTGCTTCTGCTTCCGCCAATTGAAGGTACTCAGGGACCAGCTCATGCGCATTCCCACCGTCCTGCAGTCGACGCATCGCCAAGTATCCGATATGGGCGGCACGAGGATGATGCTGCGCCGGTGTTGCGAAGCGCGCTTGCTCACCCAACCCTTGGACAATGGCTTCCCGATGCAGGCGAACATCTTCGCCAAGAAACAGGATCGGATCTCCTTGAGCCCGTTCCCGAAGAAGCGGTAGCCATTCCTGCAAGAGGATGATTTTTTCGTTCTCCTGCAAAAGGACGGACTCCATTCCTTCCGTCCGGTAGCACCCCGAGTAAACCTGGCCTCTACGCGCATCGAACAACGGCACGATCAGGCCGGGAAAACCAACTGCGTTCATAGCGACTACCTGCAAGCTTGAGATACCAATCACGGGCAAGTTCAGGGACCAGGCCATACTTTTGGCTGTTGCTACGCCGATGCGCACTCCTGTGTATGATCCGGGACCTTTTGCTACGCCCAGTCCGCTCAATTGCTCAGGCAGTGTCCCCGTTGCATCCAGCAGCTCAGAGATACAGTCCATGAGACGGATCGAATGGTTCTTTTGTTGATTGGTCGTCATCTCTGCCAAAACCCGTTCTTCCTCAACAATGGCTACACTTAACACCAGATTGGACGTGTCAATTGCCAGTACGCGCATCAAAATCAAACTCCTCACACAAATTCACGTAACGCACACCCTGCGGTACCAGCTCAATCAGACGTACGTCCTCTCCTTCTCTACCAAGCAAGACCGTTAACCGGTCTGCCGGGAGCACTTCCTCAATTAAGGAAGCCCACTCTACCACACAGACTCCTTCTCCAAAAAAGTAATCGTCAAGCCCGAGTGAGTCTGCATCATCGCCCACCCGGTAAACATCCATATGATATAACGGCAAGCGCCCCTGATACTCTTTTATGATCGTAAACGTCGGACTGTTCACCACTTGTCGAACACCGAGACCTCTGCCCAGTCCTTGGGTGAACGTCGTTTTCCCCGCTCCCAGATCTCCCTCCAGCGCCATGAAGTCTCCAGGCTGTAAAAAGGTAGCGAGTCTCTCCGCGAAGCGATGAGTCTCCTCGACCCCCGAGAGCGTCCACTTGTAAGCCATTCTTGTCATCCCCTTTTATTCGCGCTGCCCAAAATGATTGAATCCGGCTTTGGGCAATGGCATCTGCCTGCCCTCTCTTTTGCATGTGACAGATGCTTCGGCAGCACTCGATTCCACGCGGCCTATGACCGAAAATGGAATACCTGCTGCTGCGAATTGCTCCCTCAACGTATCCACGTAGCCTGCGTCTACCGTTCCTACGAGCTGGTAGTCCTCACCACCGTAAAAGGCCCAATCCAACGGGTCTTTCCCTACTTGCTCGGCATAGGATGAGAGCTCCTCGCTGATCGGAATCAAGCTGGCGTCAACACAAAGCTCCACCCGACTCGCTTCGGCAATTTCCCATAATTCCGAGGCTAGACCGTCGCTGACGTCATTTAATGCTCCACATGCCTGTGAAGTCAGCAATAATCTCCCAGCTGTCACCTGTGCGGTAGGGCGCTGATGCGCCTGTATCAGTTGTTGAAACTGGTTTGGTATTCCTTCACCTGTATTCTTTTGCTGCAACAGCAGGTGTAATCCGGCGGCAGAGCTCCCCACGTACCCGGTCACAAACACTGCCTGACCAACCTGGGCTTGGGAACGGCGTATCGCTCGTCCCTTTTCCACCTCACCCAGCACAGTTACGGAAAGATGCAGAGCGTCTGGAGCTGATACCGTATCTCCACCAATCAGCCGCACATCGTACGTTTCGCAAGCCTCATAGATGCCGTCGTAGATTTGACTGGTCTGTGTTGCCGACCAGTTGGGAGAAACCGCGATACTGACCAATGCATATCGGGCAAGCCCGCCCATGGCAGCGACATCACTTATATTACTGATGACCGCCTTGTATCCAATGTCGCTCGGGTGCATCGTTTCTTTTAAAAAATGAACGGTTTCGACCATCGCATCACAGCAAGCCACCACTTCCATGGCAGGCGTCGGAGTAAAGACAGCGGCATCATCCCCGATTCCGACGGTCAAGCCGTCTCCTTCCTGTCCGTCCGAACGTCTCGTCCATTGCCGGATCAGGGAAAATTCATCGTGTGCCACCTGGAACGCTCCTTTACGGCATAGTCAGTCCATTATAACGCTGCTGTCCAAAGGCGTGCAAGGAAGCCCCGCGCGTCCGAGTGCTTCATGAAGAGGCAGGTTCTTTCAGCTCGCGCAAGATCAGCTTTCCACTGCAGCGTCCGCAGCGGAAACGGGACGGATTCATTTTTCGCTTTCGCTTGTAGCTCATGCCACACGCCTGACAGACCAGTTCATAGCGATAAGGCAGTCTCGTACGCCCGTTACCTACCTGTTGGCAGTATCTGCTTCCTCCTACCTGTTTGAGGAGGACTTGAAAATCACGATCCGCGTGACGATAGCCCCGCTTGGCCAGGTGTAGATGGTAGTGGCACAGCTCATGCTTGATTATGGCCACGAGTTCTTCCATTCCATGCTCCTCCAAGTGCTTCGGATTCATCTCGATATCATGGGAGCGCAGCAAATATCGTCCCCCTGTCGTACGCAGCCTGCTGTTAAAGCGAGCCTGATGACGAAAGGGCACGGCAAAAAATTGGGCGGATATGTCCTCCACCAATTTCTGCAATTCCTGATCGGTCATCTCTTCTCCTCCGTTCCTCTCTTTCTTTTCACGATAGCAGTTCCGGTTGAAAAGTGCCAGACAGATAGGCTACACTGGTTGGTAGAAAAGTAGAATGGTGGAGGAGCTTATGCGCTATTTGCTGTTGCAGGAAGGTACCGGACTACAATTCGTCGCGCTGCCGGAATCGCACATGTATCAACTGGTCGCTCTTTTGAAGCGGCTGCACAAAGAAATCGACAAACTAACTATCGCAGATCGACCAGATCTCCCTCATGTCGTCGCGGAATGCGCCAACCTGGAATTGCTGAGCAATGTTTATACGATCGTGGATGGCCTGGACTATGTCAGTCAACTGGAAGCCCGCTTCGCTTCTTTGCAGGAAAGCGAGTATCCGTTGATTTCACTTTTGACGGAAATACGTGCACTGCAAGCGCAGCTGGAGTATTTGCACGAAGAAGAGTAAGGGAAAGTAAAAAATAGGTACCTCCGGTTCGTCCACTGCATACACTTGCCAGTAGACGATGAACTCCAGGAGGTACCTTCATGCCACAATGGATGCGTAGGCAGTTGCAGCGTGCCTTCAGCGGAAAGGATGTTCGGCAGATTCGTTTGCTGAACAGTTGTTGGTTCTTATATTGGGAAAAGCATGGCGGTCGTCCCGAGTAACAGGACACCGCCTTTTTGTTTACTCTTACCCCTCTGATGGTGCGATCAGGGTCAGTCCGACGCGCTGACGTTTTTCATCGATTTCCACGACCCAAACGTCCACGATATCCCCCACCGTCACCACTTCAAGCGGATGCTTTACAAAGCCTTTTTTCAAGCGCGAAATGTGCACCAGGCCATCATTTTTCAGGCCGATGTCCACGAATGCTCCGAAGTCAACGACGTTTCGAACCGTTCCTTGAAGCTTCATGCCCACTCCGAGATCTGATAGCTGGAGAACATCGCTGCGCAGCAGTGGCTTAGGCAGTTCGTCGCGCGGATCACGTCCTGGACGCAACAGACTTTCCACGATATCTGCTAACGTCGGCTCACCAATCCCTAGATCCCGTGCTATCTCTGATACGTTTAGTGACTGCAGTCGTTCCTTGCAACGGTCACTCCCGATCTCCTCTGATGCAACCCCGATTATCTGCAGAAGCTTGTGGGTCGCATCGTAGGACTCAGGGTGAATAGGGGTCTTGTCTAATGGATTACTTCCCTCCATCACGCGCAAAAAGCCGATGCATTGCTCGTACGTTTTAGCGCCAAGACGTGGCACATCCTTCAACTGAGCGCGCGAGGCAAACATGCCGACCTCGTCCCGTTTTTTCACAATATTGCCCGCCACTTGTTTGCTGATGCCAGATACATATTGCAAAAGGGAGGACGAAGCCGTATTGACGTCTACTCCTACGTGGTTTACTGCGGATTCAACGACAAATTGCAGACTGTCTGCCAGGCGGGATTGAGATACGTCATGCTGATACTGCCCGACCCCAACCGATTTCGGATCGATCTTGACCAATTCAGCCAGCGGGTCTTGTAGCCGACGCGCAATCGATGCGGCGCTCCGCTCAGCTACGTCTAGCTCAGGAAACTCTTCCTTTGCCAGTGCAGAAGCCGAGTAAACGGAAGCCCCTGCCTCGTTGACGATGATGTACATCACGTCTTTCCCAAGTTCCTTGAGCACATTGGCGATGAACTGCTCGGTTTCCCGCGATGCGGTTCCGTTGCCGATCGCTACGACCGTGACCTGATACGTCGTAATCAGTTGTTTGACCTTTGCCGCAGCCTCTGCTACCTTATTGACCGGCGGTGTAGGATACACGACGGCTACCTCAAGCAGCTTGCCCGTTTCGTCGACGACGGCCAGCTTGCAGCCTGTCCGAAACGCCGGGTCAACTCCCAGCACAACTTTGCCTTTGACAGGCGGCTGGAGCAACAGATTGCGCAGGTTTTCCGCAAATATGTGGATGGCACGCTCTTCTGCTGTCTCGGTCAACTCGGAGCGCACTTCACGCTCGATAGAAGGTGCGATCAACCGTTTGTAGGCGTCTTCAACCGTCAGTTCTAGCAACGATCGTACGACTGTCTCGCGCGGGATTACACGCCTTTGTATCCATGGCAGGATCTCCGCTACAGGAGCCTCCACCGTCACTTTCAAAATTCCTTCGCTCTCTCCGCGATTCATCGCCAGCACACGGTGCGGCACGACCTTTTTCAATGGTTCACTGTACGCATAGTACATTTGATAGACATTTTTCTCATCGGCTTCATCCGCTTTTTGCTCCGACAGCAACAGCCCTTTTTGCAAGGTGCGCTGGCGGGTCCATTGACGAATGTCCGGATCATCTGAGATATGCTCAGCTACGATGTCCATCGCCCCTTGCAAAGCAGCCTCGATGGTTTCCACACCTTTTTCCGGGTTGATATACTGAGCGGCCTCTGCATTCGGATCGCCTGTTTTTGGCAGGCTCAACAAGTAGTTAGCCAATGGCTCCAGGCCTTTTTCCTTGGCCATCGTCGCCCGCGTGCGCCGTTTCTGACGGTACGGTCGATACAGGTCTTCTACTTCCTGCAGCTTTGCTGACTGTTCGATGGCCGCTTTCAGCTCATCCGTCAGCTTGCCTTGTTCCTCGATCAGTCGAATGACTTCTTCTTTTCGTACAGACAAATTGCGCAAATAACGAACGCGTTCTTCAATGGCTCGAATTTGTGTTTCGTCCAATTGCCCGGTCATCTCTTTGCGGTAACGGGCAATAAACGGGACTGTGTTTCCTTCATCCAATAGGGCAATGGTGCGCTCTGCCTGATGAGGTTTGACGCCAGTATCCTGGGCGATTGTCTGGATCATCAATGTAAGTTCCATACATGTCCTCCTGCGCTCGTTCTTCGCCGTTTATTGTACCATATTTGCTGTTAAGGTCTGGAAAACCAGATGAGAAAAGTTGATCTCTACGAAAAAAAGAGGTGCCCGCAGACACCTCCTAGCTTATTTTTCACATGACAGTTTCATGCTGATCTACCTTTAGGGCCTCTCGCAGTTTCCCCAATGCCCTGCGCTGCAACCGCGATATGTGCATCTGGGACATGCCCATCACATCACCGGCCTGTTTTTGGCTCAAGTTTTGATAGTAAGTTAATTGTATGATTTCTTTTTCCCGCTTGTCCAAAACGTTCAAGGCTCGATCCAGCATTAAGTTCTGCTCTACCTGACCATAGCCTGATTCCTGGGATCCGATCAGGTCCAACAGCGTAATGGTATTGCCGTCACTGTCTGCTTCCAGCTCGCTGTCCATGGAGAGGGAATGATAGCTTCTCCCCATCTCCAGCGTCTCTAGCACTGCCTCTTCTGATACGCACAGATAACGCGCGATATCCGCAATTTGAGGAGAACGCTGCAGTTGTATCGTGAGTTCATCGACGACTCGCTTGATTTTCGGGCTTAGCTCTTTTACCCTGCGCGGGACATGAACACTCCAAGTCTTGTCCCGTATGTACCGTTTGATTTCACCTACGATCGTAGGGATGGCGAAGCTCTCGAACGTCCGATCAAACGACGGATCAAATCGACGTAACGACGCCAAGAGACCGATCATCCCTACCTGAACCAAATCTTCATGCATAATCTGGCCGCGGACAAACTTCTTTGACAACGTCTCTACCAGAGGCGTATACGCTCTCACCAACAGTTCCTGCAGATCCGGATCACCCGTTTCCCCGTATTGGTGAATGAACATCCTCAATTCTTCGGGATTATACTTCTTTTTCCGAGATTGTCCGGTCATAGCCAGCCACCCCATCCCGCCGAACATACTTGGTCATGGAGACCGAAACGCCGTTGTCTGAGCGAATTTCCACTTCATCCATGAGAGTATGGATCAAATAAAGACCCAATCCCCCTTCTTCCACCTCTTCTATGTCTCTCCCTGCGTAAATGGGAGTGAGTTGATCCGCAACAGGGGCGCTGTTCAACCCTTTTCCTTCGTCGGTTACCACGATCTGCAAGCGATTTGAATACACCACGCAATCCAACTGAATGGCGCCTTTTTTATCGTCATCCCGGTAAGCGTGCTTCACTGCATTACTGCATGCCTCTCCCACCGCCAGCTTGATATCCTCAATTTCTTCGTAGGAAAATCCCATGCGGTTGGCCACTCCAGAAACGGTCAGGCGCGCAACCCCCAGATAATCTGGCAGGCTGGGCAGCTTCAACTGAATCACGTCTCCCTCAGGTCTATTTTCAATCATTACTCGCTCTCTCCTTTGCGGACGGCAATTAGATCGTACAAGCCAGTAATGCGAAACAGCCTTTCCACTCGTGGAGACAGATTTTGAACGACAAAGGCGCAGTCTGTCTGTTTGCATGCTTTCATGACGGCAATAAAGATTCCGATTCCTGTACTGTCCATATACTCTACTTGTGCCAAATCAACGGCAATCACGGCCGCATTTGGTGTCTGCACCAATGTCATAATCGCTTCTTTTACTTTCGGCCCAGTAAACGCATCGATATCCCCACAAAGGTTTACTTGATGCTCCGTCTCATTGCTGGTGATCTTGATAGTCAGGTCCATCCGCATCTCCCTCCAGGTGTCGCTCATGTTCTTCGCAGTACAATCATGGTGTAATCATCTGGCAGTTCAAACTGGGAGAGCAACAAGAGCTTACTGTAAAGGCCATCTGCCATCGCTTGGGCGGATGCGCCTACTTCAGCCTTCAGGTATGATACCAACTCTTCCCTTTGTAAGTAATATCGGTCAATTTTACGTTCTGTTACACCATCAGTCAGAAGAATCAGAACATCACCCACGTCCAGGTGTACTTCCCGCTCTTGGTAGTGGCTATCCGAGCAAAGTCCTAGCGCCGCACCTTGCCCCTCCATATCGTAAAAACGGCCGTCCCGTGCACGATACACGAATCCCGGCTCATGTCCGGCTACTGCATACCGAAAACAATGCCTCCGCGTATCGTAGCAGCCAAATAACATCGTGACAAACATGCTGGGATCGATATTTCGTTCCACGACCCGATTGAGATGACCCAGCATTTCATCAGGTCCACCTATCATTTCTCCTAAGCTTTCCATCGCGTATTTCAACATCGACATACACATGGCGGCCGAGATCCCTTTGCCCGTGATGTCGGCAATCGTCAAACACATCCGCCCGTCGTCGCGCGCAATGATATTGTAATAATCACCCGATATCTGTTTGGCTGCGACGCTCACTAACCCGATGTCCACATCCGGATACACAGGGAGCTCTTGCGGCAGCAAGGATCTCTGCATCGCAGAAGCTACCGCGATCTCAGATTGCAGCTGCTTATGCTTGCTCCTCAGGCTGGTCACAGACCGATGCTCATTTCCGTATTCGATCATCACTTCCGTCAAAATGGAAAAGGAGGCACGCACGAATTCGGGCACTTCCCCCAGTTGCTTCAATGCACGCTCATGCAGATCAATCATTTCTTCCGGTGAAATATCTCGTAAAAGCAACCATTTCCCCAGCTGCTGAGCGTCATAGAGCTGGTCTTCACCTTGACCTGTCAAGTATTCCCGGAGAATTTGCACGTACTCTTTCTCTATACCCCGGGTCGGCATCTCGCTCCACCTTCCTTTGTTCAATCACGCCATTTCACGATGATGACACGCGTCCCTTCGCCTGAAGCGCTCTGAATATCGAATTCATCCATCATGCGCCTGACACCAGGCAACCCCGCCCCTAACGCACCTGAAGTAGTATAGCCGTCTTCTAACGCCTTGCGAATGTCGGGTATTCCGGGTCCAGCGTCAACCGCCGTAATTTGCAAGCCGATTGCCCCTTCGCGCTCAATCGGCGATATCGTAATGGTTCCTTTACCTGCGTACAAGTAAATATTTCGAGCCAGCTCCGAAATGGAGGTGGCCATTCGGGACTGCATTATGGTGCCAAACCCTAGTAGTCGCGACATAATTCGACCTACTTGCCTCGCAGAAACGATGTCCGACTCTGTCTCTATTTTGATTGTCTCAGGGTACAGCTCTGCCACAATCAATTAACCCCTTCCGCCCTCACTTGCAGGTAGAAATGAAATGAATGCGAAGCGAAGTCTGTTCTTCACTCTCAGAATAAACAGCAAAACGTGTCACATTTTGTCTACTATTAACTACCAACACATTCGCTACACGTACATCAAATCCCTGCCCCCAAAGCAAAAAAACCACTTGCTTCACTCAAGTGGCTTTTCCTCTCCAAAGGTCTGATCCTTGTTTTTAAAAATCAATGAGTCCCAGGCTGATCTGTAGGGATTCGTTGACACGATCCATCATCTCATCATCGAGATGTGTAATCTTATCGGTCAGCCGTTGTTTGTCAATGGTCCGAATTTGTTCCAACAGAATGACGGAGTCACGATCAAATCCATATGTTTTTGCGTCAATCTCAACGTGCGTAGGCAACTTGGCCTTTTGAATCTGTGCCGTGATGGCTGCGACGATGACCGTCGGACTAAATCGATTTCCAATGTCGTTTTGAATGACTAAAACAGGCCGCACGCCTCCTTGCTCAGAGCCAACGACCGGTGACAGGTCCGCGAAAAATACATCGCCACGTTTGACAATCACTGGTCACACCCCGCTAACTAAGCGGACAAGAGTATGGTCAGCCTCTTCTTCAGCGCCAAAAGCCTCCGATGCCATTTTCAGATTGATTTTCGCCATCTCCATATACCCTTTTTGCATCGTTTCGCGGATTGTGCGCTTTTTGCGCTCCTTTAGATACAGATGCATCGCCTGACGAATGAACTCGCTGCGATTGGATTTTTCCTTCTGAATCACGCCATCAACCTCTTGAAGCAAGTGTTGTGGCAAACTGATCATGATGCGTTTCGTGTTTGACTTCGACAAGACAAATCCACCTCCAACCATGACCGTAACTTTCATCCGCTAAGCATGTTCTCCTGCATATGTGTCAGTATGAACAATACCATTATGTCGAAACCATTGCAAAAATATACCTATCCGTACGCTTTGCAGGCTAGAAAACTTGGTTTCGCCAAGAAGTAAGCTCTGGCGAAGCCTTAGTTGCCCTTGTACTATCAACCTTAGAATTCCCTTATACATTCTGATAGTGCAAATAAACCAGCTTTTTGCGCTTACCTAGTATTCGCGCTTCAAAGCGAAACTCCTGCCGATTTTTGTTTGCTAGTTATTTACACTTTCTTTTGGAGCCTGTTTCATGGTGATGGGGTGAAACACTCCGGTCTCTTTCCCATTCCGATAGTAGACGCGAGGAATGCGGTAATTCAGCATGCAAGGTACTTCGTAGTTGATGGTGCCGATCAGCGCGGCCACCTCATCCAGCGAAATCTCGTCCTCCCCCTGCTTGCCATACAACACAATCTCGTCGTCGACCTCTGCCGTACACTGCTCAATCCTCACCATGATCTGATCCATGCAAACCCGGCCAACAATAGACGCACGCGTTCCATTGTACAAAACTTCTCCACGATTGGACAACAGGCGAGAATATCCATCTGCATATCCGATGGGAAGTGTTGCGATCTGTTCGCCTGGCTGAGCGGTATACGTCGCACCATAACTGACAGTAAACGATTCGTTTGTCGCCGTTTTCACGTGGGCGATTTTGGTCTTCAACGAGAGTGCCGGGACAAGTGCAACATCCGCACGGTCTTTCATATAGGGTGAAGGATATAATCCGTATAAACCTATGCCTAAACGGATCGTATCATACCCCCATTCAGGAAAAGCAATAGCAGCCGCTGTATTGCAGCAGTGGATCATGGGTAGATTCTTGCCTGCGGAGCGTAACGATTGCAATAAGCTTTGAAACGTTTCGTGTTGTCGTCGCACATGGGTGGTGTCCGGTTCATCGGCGCATGCAAAGTGGGTAAAAATACCTGTCCAAGCGAGTTTGTGACTTTCCTCGAGCGCGTTTACCACACGCAGCAGTTCTTCGGCTGTACGAACGCCCAAACGGCCCATACCTGTATCTGTCTTGATATGGATTCCTACAGGTGCAAGTCCTGCCTGGTGTAAAACGAGGTTCGCTTCGGCAACCCAGTCAGCATTGTAAGCAGTAAGCTCGATCTGCAATCGGCTGGCAGGCTCTACGGCCGTAGCCGGTGTATAGCCAAGCACTAAAATCGGAGCAGTAATCCCTGCTTCTCGCAAAACGATCGCTTCATCCAGCATGGCAACTGCCAGTGAATTCGCTCCACTCTCCAATGCTTGTCTTCCCACTTCGACAGACCCGTGGCCGTAGCCATCAGCTTTTACCACTGCCATGATGCCAGTTTCAGCAGGGACATGGTTCCTAAACGTTTTCACGTTGGCCGAAATGGCATCCAGATTTACCTCAACCCAAGTGTCACGACAAAACGGTTTCATTCTTATCTCCTCTTGTTCGCTTTGTTATAGTAAAACAAACGCTCGTTCAAGTGTTTGAGAAATTCACGGGAAACCATCAGCGACTCCCGCTTTCCTCCCACTCTGTAGATATGACGGCCTTCATAAATCTGTTCAACTTCGGAGAGTGGATAGCTGGTTTCCTTGCCTGACATGGTGATGATCAGGTGAGTTTTCGTCAGCTTGTACACAGGACGAAGCATGGATTTGTAAAGGAAGGGGGCCAGACCTACGACCCCAATCGCAATCGCAAAGGCGAGTACTTTGAATGCCGTGTTGTTACTGGGAAGAATTTGAGCGAGGATCAGCATCCCCAGGACAAATGCAACTGTCTCCATCACGCGCATTCGTACGCTTTTGCGCAGGAGCATGTCCTTGTACGAGGATTCTTCCTGGTACAAGACATCCGTAGACGGTTTTTTCATGAAATGCATGCCACCTCATTACGATAGAAGTTACTCTGAATGTATCGCGTTTGCCTGCTGTGTGTCAATTCAGGGAATGACGATTGCTGCCACTGTCTTCCACATTTATATGAATGAACTGGTTTACATCGAACAGCCCCTGGTCCGTCAATTTGAGCGACGGAATAACAGGTAAGGCTAAAAAGGAAAGTGTAAGGAATAGCTGGAAGGAAGTCGGAGCGCCTAATTCACGCAAAGCATGCTCAAGCTCGTCCAGCCCACGGCATACATCCTCCGCTCTTTGATTGGAGATCAGCCCCGCAATCGGCAAGCGGAGTGATGCCAATACCTTCCCTTTATCTACCACGACCAAACCACCCTGCATCTCCTTGATGGCTTCCACTGCGAACAGCATGTCCGCGTCGTTCGTTCCTGCGACGATGAGATTGTGCGAGTCATGGGCAACGGTCGACGCAATCGCCCCTCTTTGCAATCCCAATCCTTTGAGGATTCCAAGGCCCACATTTCCTGTCAGGTGATGACGTTCAATCACTGCCATTTTCAGCAGATCCTGTTCAACAGAAGGCACAAAGATGCCCTGCTCTGTCGGTACATCTACGACGAGATGTTCGGTGACGATCTTGTTTGGGATGATCCCGATGACGTGTGCCTTCCCGCTCGAAACCGGAATCGCTAATTGCTCGGTGACCAGTGGCTTGATTTGCACGCTATCGGTCAACGCCTCCCCCATTTTTTCTACTTTTGCGGATCGATGCGGGAAAATCCCTTCCACCACGGTGCCTTGTTCTGCTACCAGCTTGCCGTTTTTGTATACCTGATGAATAACGACTTCCTCGAGGTTGTCCAACAGAAGGAAATCAGCCGTATATCTTGGAGCAATCGCCCCTTTGTCTTGCAGCTGGAAGCATTCTGCCGCGTTGAGCGATGCCATCTGGATAGCCGTTATTGCCGGAATGCCACGCTCTATGACCATACGGACGTGGTGATCGATACTTCCTTCACGAATTAGCTCATCCAAATGCTTGTCGTCCGTCACGAACAGACATCTGCGCGCGTTGCGTTCGTTCACGACGGGAAGCAGTGCCTCCAGATCCTTGGCTGCCGTTCCCTGACGAATCATCAGATACATGCCCCGCTGCAGTCGTTCCTTGGCCTCCTGCACATTCACGCACTCATGATCTGTCTTGATCTGTGCGGTGCGGTACACATTGATGGCTTGAGTATCGAGTCCTGCTGCGTGCCCATCGATCTGTTTGCTTTGTGCAAGCGTCGCAGTCAGCTTGTCCAGCATGCCTTCTGTGGCATTCATGACGGCCGGATAATCCATGACCTCAGCCAAGCCCAGTACTCGCGGATGGGAGAGGAATGGATCGAGATCTTCCTGCTCCAAAACAGCACCTGAGTGCTCAAAGGAGGTCGCCGGGACGCAGGAGGGCAACATCACTTTTACATCAAAGGGAAGACCCTCCGATTCTGCCAGCATAAACTCGATGCCGCGTACACCTGCGACATTGGCGATTTCGTGCGGATCCGTAATGACGGTCGTGACTCCGTGCGGTAAAAGAACACGTGCAAACTCGGAAGGAACGACCATCGAGGACTCGATATGCACATGTCCGTCAATAAAAGCGGGGGAGATGTATTTTCCTTCCGCATCGATCACGGTATGCCCCTCATATTGCCCGATGCCGACAAATACTCCATCTGCAATCGCCACATCGCCTTGCAAGAGCTCCCCATTGAAAACATCGATGATGGTTCCGTTCTTGATGACGGTATCGGCTTTTTCCCTGCCAGCCGCTACAGCAATTTGTTTTCGCAAGACTTCTTTGGAGACGGTCACAGATGCTACACCTCTTCCTCGCTAAATATTTTTTAATGAATTCCATTTTACATTTCATCGCCCCATGAAGGAAGACGTGCAGCATCTTTTCAACATCTTGCGACCAAACGGATCATTCCTTTTCATTTTTCCCGAGATGGCCCGCCTGGTAGTAAGGTTTGGTCATAGTCAGCCAGATATGGTATAGATGCACGAGTCACTCCAATGAGTGAAGGATCGATCTCATGTAATAGGATACACGTCTCCTCTCGCGGTGCTTCACACAGCACGTGACCATCAGGTGCGACCAGCTTGCTCTTCCCGCAGCTCCCTTCCCCCACTGTATTTACACCCAGGAGGAACACGGTATTGTCCAAAGCACGAGCAGGCAGCTGTATATCCCATCTGGATTCGGCAGGAAAGCTCCACACGGAGGGAACGATAAGGAGCTCAGCTCCTTGAAGGGCAAGCAAACGGGCAGGCTCGGGAAATTCAATATCGTAACAGATGAGAACACCGATATTCCCTACAGATGTGTGTATCGTACGATAGACTCTTTCCCCATCGGTAAAGCTAGCCTTTTCCTTCCCCCAGACAAACGACTTTCGGTACGTAGCCAAAAGCTCACCCGTATTCTCAATAACGGCTAGCGAAATGTAGAGACGATCCTCTTCCTTCTCAGCAAACGGCAGCACAATGACCGTCCTCCACTTTTTCGCCAACTCCCGAAAGAGGCTAACAGTCTTCCCGGCAGGTGTCTCTGCGAGTTCTAGAAATTGTTCTTTCGTCAGATGGTAACCAGTCTTCCATAATTCAGGAAAAACAATCAAATGGGCTCCATCCCGCGCGGCCTGCTCTCCCATTTGAATTGCTTGCTGTTGATTTGCCTCTACCTTTCCAGAGTCAGGTTTCATCTGAATCGCTGCAACTTTATGCAATGCTTTCCACCTCGCATCTCGGCAGGGAGTACACTCTCCCACAATTTGTTGTTTTCGGATGATCACTTTATGCAAATGAAAAAAAAGAGACCGGATGATTTTCCGGTCATATCAGTCAAACGCTTACTATCATTCCTAGGATCGACCTAAGCTGGCGAGGTCCACTTCCATTTGAAACCACGCCATAAGTTTCAGGAAGTATGCCCCTGGCTTTCCTGATCCCACCACCCAGTCATTCACCTTTACGACGGGAACAACCTCCTGCGTCGTGCTCGTTATCATCACCTCGTCAGCTACCTCGATATCCTCCATCGTTAGCCGTGTTTCCAGCACCGGGATATCATGTCCCTTAAGGATCTGAATGATTTTTTGGCGAGTAATGCCGTTTAATATCGATTGATCCGTAATTGGGGTCTTAAAGACACCATCCTTCACGATAAAAAGATTCGTGGAGGTGCCTTCTTTTACTTCGTTGTCACGGATAAAGATGGCTTCGTGTCCACCCTTTTGGCGGGCTTTTTCTTTTGCCAAAATATTCGGCAACAGGCAGATAGACTTGATATAGCAATTATTCCAGCGTTCATCAGGAAACGTGAACACCCTCACGCCTTCTGTACGCTCCTTCTCCAAAACGGGTACTCCCTCTTTCCAGATGATGTACAAGTTGGATGGTACCCCCTCTGGAAACAAATGATTTCGCGGTGCCGTACCGCGTGTGACCTGAATGTAGACGGTCCCCTCGCCAATGCCTGTTTTCTCAATACCCGCTAACACTACTGCAGCAATTTCTTCTACCGTTTTCGGGAGGACAAGCATCACGCTTTGGGCGGATTGCTCAAGTCTGACCAAGTGCTCTTTGAGGGTAAAGGGAACTCCTCGATACAGACGAATCATTTCGTACACACCGTCACCGAACTGCAAACCTCTTTCCTCAACTGGCAACACGGGTTCGTCCAGGCGGACATAACGCTCGTTAAAATAGGCAAGATTTTTGCTCAAGAAGAATCTCTCCTTATTTCCCGCTTTTCTCAAATGCTATGTCAAATGCCGTTTTTGGGAGCACGTATTTCGCCGTTTTCAAGGGGTTTACCATTTGCGACACTCGTAAATCGCCACTGATCCCCATCAGGCACACAATCTCGTTCGTCTCGTAGCCAAGAAGACGCTCACGTAAAAATTCAAACATGTACTCTGACGCCGACTGGCATGCCTCGTCCATCGTTGTAGAGGAGGCAACCACGTAGAAATGTTCGGAGTCCTCTACAACCGGTGTGGGAAACTGTTTTCCTTTCAGTACCTCTACCTTTACTCGGACACGACCGCCGATCTCTACTCCGCAAATCGGCACCTCTCCATCGCCCATCAGTGCATGTAGATCCCCGATCGCCAAATTGGCTCCGTCAACAGAAACCGGCAGGTAGACAATCGCGCCTGCTGTTATTTCCTTCGTATCCATATTGCCGCCGTGCGTGCCTGGGGAGTACGTAGAAATATCACTGCTCTCTGGTGAAACGCCAATCACGCCAATCATCGGTTTCACTGGAAGAGCAAGCTGTTCGTGAAAATGAACCATCCCATCCACAATGCGAAATTTTTTCACTTCAGCTTCTGTCACATACTTATGCAACACTCCGGCACCAGGCCTCAGATACATCGTTCCTACCTCATCCAGATCGATGGAAATCACTGTGATCTTTAGCGTATCTCCCGGCTTTGCATCGTTAATGGCAACAGGGCCTGTCGCCGGATTCATCCCCTGCAAGGCAAACAACTGGTTTTTGGAGGGGGCTGTTAATTGCTCGCGATAGCAATCAAAGGTCTCGAATACGATCTCAGACCCAGAGTCGACAGTCTTGACAGGTTGGAGGTCGGGTGAAAAGGAATAAATATGATTGGTTTTGGCAACAAACTTCATGTCAAACCTCCTTCTTTATCTGCTGCACGGACGTTTCCTTGCGCTTCCTAGTTCCGAATGATGCCAATACCCCTGCTATCCCCATTGGAGAGAAACGCATGACAAGGACGAGAATCAGGCCAAATACCATCAGGTGATAATTGCCAAACTCTTTCACATATTCGGAGATAAGACTCAGGGAAACTCCGCCCAATAACGGGCCGATGAATGTACCCAAACCACCAATGACAGACATGGAAATAACAATGCCCATCTCTGTAATCGTCGCCATTTCTGGACTGACCAGCAATGTATAGTGGGCCAAAAATGCGCCGGCCAATCCTGCGATGGCAGACGATATGGCAAAGACGATTACTTTGTGACGAACTACCTTGGTACCCATTGCTGCTGCAGCCGTCTCATCTTCGCGGATGGCACGGATGGTCAATCCAAAGTCAGATTTGACCAGCTTTTGAATGCCAATTAACACAATCATAACGACAAGAGCGATCGCCGTGTAGTAGTAAGTCACTTTGCTGCCTGACTCACCAAACAACCCAGGTACGCTCAACCCGACTTGCCCATTGGTAATTTCATACTCCAAACTAATGACGATCCGGTAGATCTCCGAGAACGCGATCGTTGTTAACGCGAGGTAGCTCCCGCTCATGCGAAGCGTCAAAATACCAATCAGCATTCCAACAAGACCAGTGACAAGGGACCCGCACAGCATGGAAATAACCGGGTGAATTCCCAGCTTCAGCGACAATAATCCGGATGTGTACGCCCCTAACGAAGCCAACGCCATGTGGGCAAAGGATACCTGTCCCGAATAGCCGGCAAGCAGATTCCAGCTAGAGGATAATATGACGTAGAAGCAAGCCAGAATGACAATATGCAGGGTATATTCGTTAGCGAACAAAGGCAGCACCAAAGCCACCAGCAGTAAGCCCAACACCATTTTCTTCTCTAATTGTTCCATTGCGCCCCTCCAAACAGCCCTTTCGGTTTAAAGAGCAAAATGAGGATCAAAATCAGGAAGCTGTAAACATCCCGATAGGCAGGGGACAACAGAAAGACGCCCATGCTCTCGACAATACCGACCAACAATGAACCGTAAATGGCCCCTTTTATCGATCCCATCGATCCTAAGACAATGATGACGAATGACTTGATAGCGGGCACAGTCCCCATGATGGGATATACGAGAAAGACCGGACCCAGCAACGCCCCCGCCGCACCGGCCATACATGCTCCCAGTCCAAAAGCGATACTGCCTAGCCGCTTCGCATTAATCCCCATAATGGCGCTGGCATCCCGATCCTGGGAGATCGCCCTCAGTGCCGTTCCCAGCCACGTTTTATTGATGATAAACAGCGTGCAAAGCAGGACCCCAATCGCTATGACGGCAGCTAGTACCTTTCCAGAGCTCAGCGTAATCACGCCTAAGTTGATAACGCCACTTGTGAGAGCAGGAGCGCTTTTTTGAAACGGGCCAAATACGGCCAAGGCCATATTAATTAAAAAGAGCGAGAGACCAAAGGTAATAAGCAACGCATATTCATCTTTCCGCTCTACCTTGTTTTCAAAGAGAGGCGTCAGCAATGCCTTTTCTATCAACATCCCGATGATAAACGTAGCAAGAATAGCCACGAATATTCCTAAAATGGGATGCAGTCCCATAGTCTGACTCACAAAGTAAGAAACGTACGCTCCCAGCATGTAGAACTCGCCATGCGAGAAGTTAACAATTTTCAAAACGCCAAAAATGATCGTCAGTCCAAGAGCCATTAAGCCATAGATGGAGCCAATGATCAGCCCGTTTACTAGTTGCGCAAGCATCGGTGAGAGTTCGTTCATAGTAAGTCTCCTTCCGTCAGAACTTGAGCCATGATTCAACCACCTGTTTTAAATTCTTCTCGATGTCCTCTGCCGCACTCTCCGAAGAGACCTGACCACGTTCCAAAACATACACGTAATCGGAGTAAGCGATGGACTCCCGAATGTTTTGATCCACCATCAATAGAGTGATGCCCTCGTCTTTGAGCTCATGGAGAACACGGTATACTTCTTTAGCTATTTTGGGTGACAGCCCGGCTGACGGTTCATCGACCAGAATGAGTTTTGGACCTGGCATCAGCGTTCGGGCGATTTCCAGCATCCGTTTCTGCCCGCCACTCATTAAGCCAGCCGACTCCCTTCGTTTCTGCTTGAGGATCGGGAACTTTTCATACATATATTCGATACGCTGGGCCACTCTCGCTGACTCCTTCTTAAATGACCAAGCACCCAGCTTTAGATTTTCTTCAATCGTCAAGTCCGGCAATACACTGACCCGCTGCAATAGAAAGCCGATCCCCAGGCTGGCCAACTGATGGGAAGGATGGCCACTGATCTCTTCCCCCTGAAAGCGAATCGAACCTCTACTCGGTGTAACGAATCCAAAGATAGTTTTCAACAGCGTCGATTTCCCGGCACCGTTTGGTCCGATCAAGAGAGTCAGCTTGTTCTCTTTCGCCGTTAACGACAGATCATTTAAAATTTGGATTTTACCGTACCCTGCTTCAACATTGGACACTTCCAGCATGAGACTCCTCCTTAGCCCAGATAGGCCTCGACCACTTGCGGATTGGAATGGACCACCTTTGGGTCGCCATCTGCGATTACCTCGCCCGCTGCTACCGCAATCAATCGCGTGCTTACCTCCATGATGGCCGGAATATTGTGCTCAATCATCACAAAGGACTTGCCACGCGCATGAAGCTTCAGCAACGTATCGAGAAAGTTTTGGATCATATTCGGGTGAAACCCCGCAGTCGGTTCGTCGAGGAAAATCAACTCCGAATTCAGCATCACCGTCCGGATAAACTCCAGCAATCTCTGCTGCCCGACAGATAGATTTTGCGCCTGCTCGTCTATGTGATTATGCAGCCTCACCAGCTCCAACAATTCCTTTGCTTCCTCTTCTGCCTCCTTTTTGTTTTTCTTCAGCTGAATGGCCGGAATCATCAGGTTTTCCCAAACGGTGAGGTGTTTGAACAGACGCAGATTTTGGAAGGTACGGCCGATACCCATTCGTGCTTTTTCTTCCAAGGGCGCCTTGGTAATTTCCTTGTTCCGATACTCGATTGTCCCTTCATCCGGCTGATACACTCCGGTGATCGTATGCAGCAATGTAGATTTACCTGATCCATTGGGGCCGATGATACCGACGATTTCTCCTTTGTTGATCTGCAAGTTCACTTGGTTGACTGCAATGGTGCCACCAAAGCGTTTCGTCAAGTTGGTTACCTTTAGCACGTGTACACTTCCCTCCTTTGTAAAGATGATCCATCAATCCGCGAGCAAAGCTACCTGTAAGACAAATAGAGAGGTGAGGTCCCTGATCTGGATGCGCTGTCATTTGCAGGAGCTTTCACCTCCCATCATCCTGTTTATTTTTCCGGCTTTACGTACTGTGCGGTAGAGACATCCTTAGGGAAAAGGATCTCTGCATCATCCGGACTTTGATTGATTTGTGTGTACTGCATAAACAACAGCGATGGCAGCCAGTTATGGTAATCGACCCCCTTTTCCGCTGGGAATGTAATGGTTCCTCGTGTTCCCTCTAGCTTGGCTTCCTCTAGAGCCTTGATGACCTTGGCAGATTCAGTCGAGCCAGCGCGGGTAATCGCATCTGCCAACAACAGCACCGTGTCGTAAGCATGAAGGGCTGCATAGGTAGGCTTCCTGCCGTTTTTCTCCTCATACGCTTTCACCACTGGCTGCGTCAAATCGGTGAATTTCGCCTTCGGGTGATACGGCGCTTGCCAGATCAGATATTTTGCGGCTTCCCCTGTCGTCTCCCAAATTTCCGGGTAGGCTGCGTCGGCTCCGCCCATCAGCATGGCCGTTTTTGCGGACGGGGCAATTCCTAATTCATGCGCTTGCTTCACTACCAAGTAGCACCCGACACCCGTCATAATATTTAAAATAATGTCCGGCTGAAAATCTTTCGTCAGGTCGAGTAACTGCGGCACAAAATCCTTGGTGTTTCGATCAACGACGATACTTTTAAAAGGAATTCCTTTATCCGTCAGTTGCTTTTTCAACAAATCGACGTTTCCAATCCCCCAGTCGCTATCTTCGGCGAGGATGGCTACATTTTTAAATCCGGCGAATTCTACATACTCGACGACACGCTTGGAAAACATCGAATTGTTCGGTGCTACGCGAAAGATATTTTCATAGCCCTTTTCCGTAATGGCGTCCGACCACGCTTCCGCTACGATAAAAGGAACATTGTCTCTCTTCGCCACTTCTATCTCTGCTAATGCAGCAGAACTGTGCCCCTCCCCTGCGATAGCGACTACCTGTTCCTTTTTAATCAACTTTTCCATCGCAGATTGACCCTTCTCAGGAGAACCGGCGCTATCCTCATAAAACAACTGTAGCTTCTTACCCAACACACCCTTTTGATTGACGTCATCCACTGCTAGCTGCATGGCTTTCTGAATTTCTTCGCCCAGAACAGGACTGCCCGGCGGAGTTAACGGTCCGATACCGCCGATCTTGATCACATCGGTTCCACTCCCAGACGAATTTGATGTGCTGTTGGTTTGCGTTGTGTTTGAAGAACAACCTGCCAACGAGAAAAGTGTTAACGATAAAGCCAATGACAAAATCCCTACTTTTCGCAAAGGATAACCCCCTCTACCTATTTTTTTAGACATCTCTCTAAAATTGCAAAAAAGATGCCAATAGAAAAACCGGTGAAATTTCAAAGAAATTATTCACCGGCGCATAACGGAAGTATTAAAATTATAAAAATTCGGTCTTTTTCAACTATTTATTTTTGAGTAGGCACTATGCATTATTGAATATTGTACTTCTTCAGCTTTCTGCTTACACTCGGCTGGCTGATTCCTAGTGCCTCTGCCATCTTCGTCGTGGTTTTGTACAGATCAAAAGCTCGTTGTAACAGCTGTCTCTCCACTTCCTCAACCGCTTCCGTTATCGGGAGTAGATCAAAGACTTTGATTCCGTTCTTTCCGCTTGCTACCATATTGGTGATACTGCTGGGGATCTGTTCGCTCGTAATAATGTCTCCCTTTGAGGTGACTACCAGTCTTTCAATTAGATTTTCCAGTTCACGTACATTCCCCGGCCACTCGTATTTCTCCAAGATATGATAACACTTGTCGCTCAGCTGTTTATTCAAATTGTATTTACGTGAGTAATAATCGAGAAAATAACGGGTGAGTAAAGGAATCTCCTCTGGTCTCTCTCTGAGTGGTGGGATTTCCATGGGGATCACGTGAATCCGGTAGTAGAGGTCTTCACGAAATTCACCGTTTTCCACCATTCTCTTTAGGTTTTTGTTGGTTGCTGTAATCAATTTGATATCAATTTTCTTCGGAGTGGAACCTCCCAGGCGCGTAATCGTTTTTTCCTGCAGAGTGGTTAACAGCTTCACTTGCAGCCTGAGCGGCAATTCACCAATCTCATCCAAGAACAGAGTTCCGCCGTTTGCTTTTTCAAATAGACCCATTTTGCCTTCTTTGCCTGCCCCCGTAAAAGCTCCCTTTTCGTAACCGAACAACTCCGATTCCAACAGGGTATCGGGAATCGCGCCGCAATTAATCTGGACGAAATGTTTATCCTTACGTGCACTGTTTTTATGAATGTACTTGGCTAGGACGCCTTTGCCGACCCCTGATTCCCCGAGCAAAATGACGGTGGAGTCTACCTGCGCCAACCGTTTTGCCATTTCCACGATGTGCTCCATGCTACTGCTTCGATAGATGAAAGAAGCATCTTCTTTGTTTTCATTGGAGTATTTGTCCATTTCTTCGAAGTATATCGAGCTGAGGTGTTTCACTTCGTTTAATTCACTCTGTAACTTTTCTTGATGCGTGATATCGGTTGAAATGTTGACCACGCCTAAGAAATTGCCAGCCTTATCAAATATAGGCGTACCCACTACAAACAACTTCCGATTTTGAAAAGTGGTCTGAATCGTGTGCACTTTTTTCCTCTCTCGAATCACCCTCATTGTAATCGTCGGCTTGAAATACCCAAGATTATAAAAATCTTCAATGTTCCTACCAAGCATCTCGTTACGTGATACCCCAATAAATTGTTCATACGTTTCTGTACAATAGATCGTTTTCCCTTCGGCATCGGTGACGTGAACGATATCGTACAAAGAATTCAGCATCGCTTCCAAATCAATATTGGTCATGATTGATTCCACCTCCTAATGAGTAAAAAGCCCGGAGTAGCTCTTATGTTTTCTCCCAAGATGAAATTTTTCACGAACAACATCATTCCAGATAGATTCCCCCGTATCGAAGTGATGACCATATTTTCGCTAGAATAACGTCTCCTTCGTTTTCTTTCAAGACATGAAAAAAGCACCTCGCCAAATCCAGCCAGCAAATTAGAATACAAAAGGGTGCCCCCTTCAGTAGTTTGCCTACTCTGGGGACACCCTTAGCTTTTCTCCTTTTATTCTTGTTCGGTTGTAGCTTGCTCAGCGGAATCTTTATCTTTTCTAGGGAAGACTACTTTTTCAAAAGTTCCTTCCACTACTTTTTTAGTTACGGCTTCGAATTCCTCGCTGCGTTTGTCCGCTTCTTCTTGTGTGAGCTTACCGGCTGTTACTGCTTCGGCCAGTCTTTCTTCTTGCTGTTTCACCAAGAGGGCGATCACATCGTCTTCATCCACACCTTGCGCCTCAGCAATTTGTGCCAGCGATTTGCCTGCTGTCAGTTCTTCTTTCAGTTTGGCTTCGTCCAGTTTCAAGAGCGCGAGGAGGTCTTCGTTTTTCCCGACTCCAAATCCAAATGCCATTCCTTTTCCGTGACCACGATCTTGATGTGTGCTTTCCACCATGGCTTTGACACGGTCGGTTGCATTCTCATTCATTTTATCGACTTGCTCTTGCGTGAGCTTGCCTGCTTTTACGGCTTCTGCGAGTTTTTCCTCCTGTTGTTTCACCAGAAGAGCGATCACATCAGCTTCATCCACGCCTTGCACTTTCGCTACCGCTGCCAATGATTTGTCCGCTTTTAGCTCTTCCTGGAGTTTCGCTGCATCCAGCTTCAGCAGGGACAGGAGCTCTTCATTTTTATCATAGTCAAACCCGAAACCGCCTGGACCTCTACCTTGATGAGTGTTTTCCAGCTGCGCTTTTACGCGGTCCGCTGCGTTTTCATTCATTTTGTCCGCTTGTTCTTGGGTCAGCTTGCCCGCCTTCACGGCTTCCAACAGCTTTTCTTCTTGTTGTTTCACCAAAAGGGCGATCACATCGTCTTCGTCCACGCCTTGCGCTTCTGCTACCGCTGCCAGCGTTTTTCCTGCTTTCAGCTCTTCTTGCAATTTGGTCGCATCCAGCTTCAGCAAGGAAAGCAGCTCTTCATTCTTGTCATAGCCAAAGCCAAATCCGAAACCACCTAGGCCTTTGCCCTCGTGCGTATTTTCCAACTGCGCTTTCACTCGGTCCGCTGCGTTTTCATTCATTTTGTCCGCTTGTTCTTGGGTCAGCTTGCCTGCTTTCACGGCTTCTGCCAGCTTTTCTTCCTGTTGTTTCACCAAGAGAGCAATGACGTCATCCTCATCCACGCCTTGTGCTTCTGCTACCGCAGCCAGCGTCTTCCCTGCTTTCAGCTCTTCCTGGAGTTTGTCCGCATCCAGCTTCAAGAGAGACAGGAGCTCCTTGTTTTCTTTGAATGAGATTCCGAAGCCGCCGTGGTGTTCCATTTTGCCTCCGAATTTCACTTCTGTCGGTTTATTCAAATTTTGAGTTTGTGTTTGTGTCGTGTCAGCTGCCAGTGCGCTTCCTAGACTTCCGATACTCAACACTGCTGCCATTGCTCCCATAAGCATTCCCATTTTTGCTTTGCTAAACATATTGTCATTCCATCCTTTCATCGCTTGGTTTGTATCCAGTACCTCTTTCGGTACAAGACTAAGTTTACATGGGCTTTTTTAGATTCCCGTTTGAGAAAAGTGGAAAACTGAAGGGAAAGACGTGTAAAACCAAAAAATAAAGAGGACGGCGTTAACCGTCCCCTCTCCCACTATTATTTGCCGCCGATGCCGTACGTCGACTGAGCGACCTTTACCATTTCTTCTTCTGGCAAGTCCCCTGCCATCATAAACTCCACGCCATCCAGCTCCCATGTGAGATAGCGGCGATTGTCTGTCGTCTGCGCCAGGACACCGATCGTGAAGCCTAAATCGATTGGCATTCCCTGCTCGTAGGAAACAGATGCTTCTGTCGGACGCGCCTCCGTCAGCTTGTAGTTGTAGGAGCCTTTGTAGCTAAGAACGACTGTACGCACTCCATCCCTTGTCACAGGCTCAATATCCCCTTGCTGCACACCTTGTGGTACATAGGTCGGAACGATGACACCAAACTGACTGGACGGCAGTTGGGCCACTTTTCCATTTGGCTTCGCCAAAGTCGGGATAGAAGGCAACGAGCTGGTCGTCATATTGCGATCCTTGTCAAAAGCATCCTTGTCGAAGGACGGATTGAACACGAATTCCGAAAAGTCAATCTTCACAAGTGGATTCATGCTCGAATCCATGATTTCTGCGTGCGTCGGTTTGAAATCTTCCGTCAGCCAAATTTTTTGCTTGGTCAATGAGCGATTGCCACTGTAGTTTGCTTTGACTTCAAACACATACTGCTTGTCATCCATCTTCATTTGACGCTCTGCGTCATCGATGATGCTACGAATGAGCGTTTCGTACAGGTAAAGTGGCCCATTATTTTCAGGCCAACCACTCTGGAAGCGGAAGCTCTTGTTCAAGTGTGGCGTAAGAACAAAAACTCCTTCGCTATTCCGCAGGATGATCTGGGTGATGCCACGCTGCTTGGAGGTCAGTGCTACCCGATAATTGGTCGGTTTCTCGTACCATACCTGCACATCGTACTCCATGGGAGTAGAACCAGTTTGCATGGTCAGCACTGCTTGAGACTTGTAGCCAGCCATTTTGTCCAGCGTACCGCTCAAGTCACTCACCACATCTTCGGGTGTTTTTTGACCAAAGCAGCCGCCGAGCAGCAGGGTAAAGACCAACAATAACACCAGTGGTAAAGCTGCCCGTTTCATTCAATGAACTCCTCCTTGTCAAAATTTTCGACAAAGAAGGGCATCCCTGTCTATTTCCTGGGAAATCTGTCAGTCTTTCGCCTCTTGCAGCGCACATCGTGTCAATAGTCTGTACCTTTACCTAGGGGAGGACGCGATATCGCTTGATCGGCAGAAGACTTACCCTTCCTGTGTAAGAGCAGGTAGTCCCTCCTGATCTACGCGATATAAATGTATGTCCATCCTCGTCCCAATATGCAGACAAGTTTATTGCTCTTCCACAACAACCTGTGCAATCGCATGAGATTGGCTATGTGAAATGCTCAAGTGTATCCGCACACGGGCAGGGTCCAGTCCAAGTCTGCGATAGACCTCTGGATGAAAAGTCAGCTCTGGCTTGCCAGTGCCAGTCGGTAATATTTCCATGTCCAGAAAGCTCAAGACCTCTCCGATCCCCGTCCCCAGCGCTTTTGCCCCTGCTTCTTTGGCAGCATAGCGTCCCGCTACAAATTCGGACTGTCTCGTCTCAGACTTTCCTGCAAGTAGCTTTTGTTCCTCTTGGGTTAGAAAACGTTGAAGTGCTTTTGGCTGTCTTTTCAGTATTTTTTCGATCCGTTCGATTTCAATCATATCTACTCCAATTCCTACAATCATGAATCCATTACGCCCCTGTCCTGCATAGTTCTGCTGTCAACGTATCACTCCCCTTCAGTGTTGGCAAGATGAAATGAAAACAACCCCCGCAAGTTGCGAGGGTTGTTTGCCGTAGCTACTACTCAGTAGCTTGGCCAGATTGCTGAGAAGAAGCAGCGGATTGTTGGTTCTGACGACGAACCTCAGACACGTTAGTCTCGCTAGCGAATTCAGTAGCGGTATTTTGCGCGTTAGCTGCATTTTGTGCGTTAGCCGCATTTTGTGCATTTTTCGCTTGGTTCATTCCAGCTTGATTGTTTTGTTTAGGCATCGTTCCATTCACCTCCTCGACGTCACTGAATATAATTTGTACAGCACCCTGCCGAGGTATCCATCCTGTTTTTACCAAATCCACCTGGTTAGAAATCATAGCGGTACGTACAAGCTATGTACAAGGCTATGTACAAGGCTTTCTAGAAGTGCAAAACCAAGAAGGAATTACTCTTAAAAAGGCGAAAGAAATGTTTCTTAACTTCTGTAGCTTGAAAGGAGCGCCATCACATGGCTAATACCGTCATTATTTACACGCAAACTACTTGCGGACCGTGCCAAGAGGAAAAAATGTGGCTCACCAGCCAGCAGGTTGCATTTGAAGACCGTGATATTCGCAAAAACGACACGTACTTTCAGGAAGCCATTAGCCTGGGTGCCAGCATGACCCCTGTCACTCATATTAAAAAAGAAAATGGCGAGGAAATCGTCATTCACGGTTTCGACAAGGAAGAAATAAAAAAAGCATTAGATCTAAATTGATCTAACGCTTTCGAAAGACTGATCAGCCGAAAGAAGGTTCATTCTCGGCTGATTTTTGTTTGATGACAGGCGACATATCCGGTAAGTGAGACAAAATCTGCTGAACTGCAGGAGCACACTCCGTATTGACTGAGTAGAAAACCCATGGTCCCTTTCTGCGCTCTTTTACCAAACCATGTGTCTTTAACTTCGCTAAGTGCTGGGATACAGAGGGTTGGGAAGTTTGCAGAATCTCCACGAGATCACGGACACATAAGGACTGCACTTGCAGGAGAGCCATGATCGTCAGTCGCGTCTTGTCACCAAGCAGCTTATAAACCTCGGACAAAAACAGTACCTGCATTAAATCCATTTCCATACTAACCCACCTTTGCCTTGCTTATCTGTTTCTCAGTATACAATATGTTTTGTTGGGTGGGGAAGATATGAACGTAAAAGTTCCGTGAATGCTCCCTACAAATCTTGCTGTTTCATCGCCTCAATCAGCTTGTCCGCGGTACGCGCAGCCAGCGCCATTACTGTATTTGTCGGATTGCTGGCACTGGATGTAACAAAGGTAGAAGCACCTGTTATGAAAAGGTTGGAAATATCGTGCGACTGCCCAAATTCGTTGACTACCGAGCTCGATGGGTCATGTCCCATTCGACAACCTCCCATCAAATGAGCCGTATCCGAGACGACATGTTCTGAGATTCCTCCCATCGCTTCCACAATCTGCTGCATGGTCCCGATGGCGTGCTGGTATAGCTGGCGGTCATTGTCCTGGTAGCTAAAAGTGACCTTGGGAATCGGCATTCCGTATTCGTCCTTTTCCCCGCTCAGCGTAATGGCATTATCCGGATGGGGTAGCACTTCCCCCACCAGAGTCACCCTATTGTACATATTGTAGTCAAGCATCGTCTCCCGAAGCTGTTTTCCCCATAGAAACGATCCGTCCTCCCGCTCAGCGGCGATAGCCCCTGCCATCGCGACCGGCCTCGCTCCGTGTGCATTCAGCGTATACCCCCGGGCAAACCCTCGATCCCGGTCCGTTTCGTAAAAGTGCTGCGTGAGTGAAAGGACAGGCGTCCCCTTGTACAACCGAACCTCCTCTGGTAGACGCCCATATACATCGTGGCTGGAATGGGGCATGATTGCTTTGCCCACCCACCCGCTCGAATTGGCGAGGCCGTCAGGAAAACGGGAGTTCGCGGAGTTCAGGAGCAGCCTTGGCGTTTCGATCACAAATCCCGCCAAAATGACGACCCGTGCCATTTGTCGATGTGTCAGACCGTCGTGTGTGAAAAGGACGCCGCTCACTCGATCCCCTGCAGTCAATATTTCCGTGACCATGCAGTCGGACAACACTTCCGCTCCTTCTGCAATGGCTTTGGGAATGTGGTGAATCAACCCACTGTACTTGGCATTTGGCATACAGCCTTGATTGCAAAAGCCACGGTTGATGCAAGGGGGCCGTCCGTCGAAGGGTGCTGACAAGATCGCGAGAGGAGCAACGACACTGTCGTAGCCCAGCTTCTCACACGCCTCTCGAAACAGCTGCGAATTGGCGCTGATCGGCTCACGTACCGGGTACGGATAAGGGCCGCGAAAAGCGCCCCACGGAAAATGCGAGGGTCCAGAGACGGCAATTTCCCGTTCGATCTTATCGTAGTACGGAGCAAGGTCTTGATACGTAATCGGCCAGTCTTCGCCTACCCCATCCAATGTCTTGGTCCTGAAATCACTCTCATGAAATCGGAGGAATACGCCCGTAAAATGGACGGTTCCCCCTCCTACACCCCGCCCCGAATTGTTGTGACCCAAACGCAGCGGATCCTTTCCCGCCACGAGTCGAGTCTCTTGCCAGGCCAATCTGCGCATGGAGAGCTCATCACTGGCAAAATCACTCTGCGGATCCCAGAATGGTCCAGCTTCAATGACAACAACACGCAGTCCCGCTTTTGCCAGTTCATAGGCGAGCACTCCCCCTGCCGCTCCTGCTCCGACAATGCACACATCGGCATCGTCCGCGTACTTTCGCTTATCCATTCCCCGAGAACGATATCCATCATAGTGGTCGCTATGGTGCATGACCCGGTCATCACTTGCCATTTGCTTTCGCCTCCCACGGATCAGTCAAGCCTTTCTCCACCCGGACATACCCCCGTGGATAAGCAGGGCCCCCGTAACCGATGTCGGACCAGACCAGCGGATGTGAATAATACGCCGACACTGTATCGTGGAGAATTTGTTTGAAAAAGTCTGCCGGAGCGACTCCCGCCCACGCTTGCCCGTCTTTTGTTTGCCCTTGGGAAACGGCTTGCAAGATCGCCTGCTGCTGCTCTGGCTTCGCTGCAATGAACCCTGCTCCGTACTTCGCATGACTCTCGGCATCTACCCCTGCCAGCCCTAGACGATACAGTTCCTTTTTCGGTGGGACCCCGACTTTTCGCTGTGCTTCGCCAATCGGGCTCGCCGCCGATTCATCCAGATTTTGTGTCACGAAGGTCAATACCTCCAGCCGATGATCATTCACGAGCACACTAACGATCGTTTGCAGGAGCAACACCTCTGGCTGGGTAAAAAACTGATGGGCGACTTGTGGCGTTCGACGGGAGCCCACGATTTTTTTGGTGTGACCATCCCACTCTGTATGCTGTTCCCACACGTCATATCCCGGGTAACGACTTTCTTCTGTCATTTGCTTGTCACCCCCAAAACAGGGCGATAAGCCCCAAAGCTGCTACAGCTGTCATGAGTAACGGAAGGATAATCGGCGGTCCGACCATAAAATTTTGTCCTTGGGAAAAACCACCGACGCGTTGTCCTACCCCTACCGTATGCAAATAGGCACCGTACACTCCTCCTGCCATCCCAACCACCATCATGAATGCAAACACCCATCGAAGCCACCCTGCGTCCAGGAACGAGAGAACTATGGCGGTAACCGCAAATATCGGGAGCTCTATGACCGGCAACCACATGGCCCAGTGACGGAAGTTTTGTCTAGAGTGAAACAGTGTGACCTGAACTGCTATCATTGCAAAAGCAAGTCCTGTAAACAAAATAAGGACACGTTCAATCGGCCAGCCATGCCACATGGAAACTTCCTCCTTTCTTGTGTTGTGCCTATTTTTTCCTGATGCTTTCTTTCCTATTCTTGGGAAAGAGGCTGTTTCTTATTGGGGAGTTCACAGGGAGGCATCTTCGTTGACGGTGATTTCGTTTTATTGCAAACAAAAAGCCCGCTGGTCACTTTCTCCCAGCGGGCAAATCTTTCAACCGAACCATATCAACGTCAAATATAAGCCAAACAGCGTGATCAGCAAGGTCGGCACCGTAAGCACAATGCCTGTCTTGAAATATTGCCCCCATGTGATCTTGACATCTTTCCTGCCGAGGACATGCAGCCAGAGCAGCGTTGCCAGAGAGCCGATCGGGGTGATTTTGGGCCCCAGGTCGCTGCCGATGACGTTGGCGTAGATCATGGCTTCGCGCATGATTCCGTCTGCCCCCGTAGAGTCGATGGCAAGGGCGTTAAATATCACGGTCGGCAGGTTGTTCATCAGGGACGAAAGGATGGCGGAAATAAAGCCGGCTCCGATCGTCATGGCCAGCAAGCCGTCATCCATCAGCGTATTCAGCATCGCTCTCACCAGATCCGTCAATTTCGCATTGTGCAAGCCCCAAACCACGACATACATCCCAATCGAAAAAATGACGACAACCCACGGAGCTTCTTTCAGAATGCGACGCATCTGGATAACCGGACTGCTTTTGGCAGCCAAGCAGAAGATGAGTGCAGCTCCCGTGACGATAAAAGAGACGGGGACGTGGAAGGACTCACTCATAAAAAAGCCGACCAGCAGCACCGCGAGAATCGGCCAAGCCAGAAGGAAGAGCCTCTGGTCTCGAATGGCTTCCTGAGGACTTTTCAGCTGCGTCAAATCCACCTCTTTGGGAATGCTGCTGCGAAAATAGAAGAACAGGACAGCAAGACTCGCCCCCACGGAAAAGAATGTGGGTAGCACCATGCGCGCAGCGTACTTGGCAAAACCGATCCCGAAATAATCCGCTGAGACGATGTTAACCAGATTACTGACTACAAAGGGAAGCGAGCTCGTATCTGCGATAAACCCGCTTGCCATCACGAAGGCTAACACCATCTTCGGTTCGAGCTGTAGTGCCCTCACCTGCGCAAGTACAATCGGCGTCAAGATCAATGCTGTACCATCATTGGTAAACAGGGCAGAGACGACCGTCCCCAGCAAAATGACGTAAGCGAACATCAAGCGCCCATTTCCCTTTGCCATCCTGGCCATGTGTAAAGCAGCCCATTCAAAAAAACCAATTTCATCCAAAACAAGTGAAATGATGATAATTCCAACCAGCGCAAATGTAGCGTTCCAGACAATCGAAGTGACTTCTGCCACATCGGCGAATGATACGACTCCGGTAGCAAGTGCCAGGAGCGCTCCTCCTACTGCTGGGTAGCCAATGGACAATCCACGCGGTTGCCAAATAACCAAGGTCAACGTAGCAATAAAAATGAGTAATGAGATCCAGACCACCTAGTATTTCCCCTCTTTTGACCAAGTTCATTTTGTGTCTTTGGCTTGGTCTATTCTACAACAGAAAAAGAGCAGACTCCATGAGCCCACCCTTTATACCTTACTACAATTCACTATTATCCGAAACGTCCGGTAATGTAATCTTCTGTTCGTTTATCACGCGGATTTTGGAAGATGGCCGGAGTAACGTCGAACTCTACCAATTCACCATTGAGGAAAAAAGCCGTCTTGTCAGAGATACGTGCCGCTTGCTGCATATTGTGCGTCACAATGACAATCGTGTAGATGCTCTTGAGTTCTTCCAGCAGTTCTTCGATTTTGGCCGTCGAGATTGGGTCGAGTGCTGATGTTGGTTCGTCCATCAACAAAATTTTGGGCTGAACAGCGAGAGCACGCGCGATGCACAGACGTTGCTGCTGACCGCCGGACAATCCTGTGGCTGGCTTTTTCAGCACATCCTTGACCTCATCCCACAGCGCCGATGCCTTCAAGCTGTTCTCCACGATTTCGTCCAGCTTGTTGCGATCCGTCAATCCATGCAGCTTGGGACCGTACGTGATATTGTCGTAAATGCTTTTGGGAAACGGGTTCGGGTGTTGGAACACCATCCCGATATTTTTGCGCAGGCGTTCCACCTCGACACTCGAGCTGTAAATGTCTTCGTCAAACACTTTCACGGTTCCCGTGATCTTTGTATTAGCAACCGAATCATTCATCCGGTTTAGTGTCCGCAAAAAGGTGGATTTCCCGCATCCAGACGGTCCGATCAAGGCTGTGATCGAATGGGATTCCACATCGAGATTTATATCATAGAGGGCCTGCTTATTACCGTAGAAGAGGTTTAACTCCCGGACTGCAATCACACTCATACGGTCTTCGCTCCTTCGTAAATGGCGTCATTCTTTCCCATTCACTATAGCTTGCCAATGTTAGGACTCTGTATGATCTTTATTAAGTTTCCATAAAGATTTCAACCAAGGTAAAGATCTGGTAAATGTTACTGTCAAACCATATACGCTCCACTTGGCAAATTCTACAATAAAGCTGAACGTTTTGTCATATAAGGGGAGAGCATTTGATGCTGAGAAAAAAACGTAAGGGCAATGCGTCTATTCATTATCGTTCCATCTTCACCCGGCTGTTCTTCGGAATTTTGGCGATGGTCGTTGGCATGATGGCCATAGCGGCATTCTTTATCAGTTATCAATCCGAAGCCATGCTCAATGAGAAAACCAACCAGCAGTTGAAGGATGCTGCCACCTCCGCCATGCAGAAAGCAAGCAGTCGTGTTCAGACCATTGAAACCGCCTTGCAATCATTCGGCTCCACGTACAAAAACAGCAAGCTTTCAAATGGTCAGACGTTCGGGATCTTGTCTGATATCGTAAATGGCAACCCAACGATTTCTGAAATCCAAGTAGCGACCACAGATGGGCGATACTTGACCTTTCCTAGCTCGCCTCTCACTGCCGACTACGACCCTCGAAAGACAGACTGGTTTGCAGGGGCACTCGAACAGAAAAAGACTTTTGTCTCGGACGTTTTCCAGTTTTCCCAGACGGAATTCCCCAAGATCGCGGTCTCCCTCCCCTTGCTAGACGAGGACGAGGAAACTGTCGGCGTGATTGTCGCCTTCGTCTCTGTCCCCAAGCTTAGCGAGTTCATCGGGCAGATTAAGGTGGGTGATACAGGATATGCCATGATCGTCGACCGGTTAGGAAAGCTGGTGGCCCATCCTGATAAAACCTACGCGCTCAAACGGCCCTCGATGGATCAGCTAAACATCGTTCAAGACGTGATCGCAGGTCAATCCGGGTTCAAGCAGGTAACACTGAATGGCTCCGAATACTTTAGTGCCTATCAGTACGACAGCTCGCTCAAATGGGGCATGATCGTCGTCCAGTCCGTAGCAGAGGTAAAACGGGAAGTCCATACGCTGCAGCTGACGATTCTCGCAGTCTCTGTCGTCGGTCTCGGAGCGCTCGCCGCTCTCTTATATTTGTTCGTCCGCAAAATTATCAAACCAGTGAAAGAAGTCCAGCAAAAAATGACGTCCTTCAGTGAAGGGGATCTGTTTCAAACGATGCAGGTCCAGACCAATGACGAAATCCGTCAGCTCGCTGACAGTTTTAATAGCATGAGCAACCAGATTCGTTTCATCATCGGAAAGATTCAGCATGTGATCGTGGATGTCAAACAGGTCGCGCATCATGTGGGTAACGGTTCCCGCCACTCACACGCGATGCAAACCGAAGTCGTCACCGTAACCGAACGACTTTCACAGGAAATGGACCATCAGCAAGTGCAAATCGATGATATCCATACCATCATGGCCGGCATCACACAAGAAATGTCCCGAATTACGGAATCAATGGAGACAGCCGTCACGCAGAATGAGGAGTCGCGCAAGCAAAGTGTCATGGCAGCTTCGTCCATTGATACGTTAAAGGACAATATGCACAAGATTTCGGAAGACATGAAATCCTCGCTGCACGCCATGTCAGCGATGAAAGAAAGCATGGTGGATATCAGAGACATCCTCGACTTGATCTCACAAATTTCAAAACGGACCAAGCTGCTATCCTTCAACGCAAGGATTGAGGCATCTCGCGCAGGACAGGCAGGGTTAGGCTTCGGTATCGTAGCGGATGAAATCCGTCAGTTGTCCGAGCAAACAGAAGAAGCGACAGCCCGCATCGAACAGGTCATCAAATCAGGCGAAACACGGATGGAACGAGTCTCGGATTGTCTGGAACTGACTGATCACGCAACCATCAACGGGATCCATACCCTTCATCAGACAACGGACATCTTCCGGCAAACGGTCCAAATCAGCGAAACGATCACCACACAGTTTGAAACGATCAGACAGCTATCCGCTTCCATTCATCAACAAAGCCAATCCATCCAGGAACGTGTAGATAGCCTCTCCTTATCGGCACAGGAAGTCGTCTCAGGTACACAGCAAGCCGTTGCCGCCACACAAGAAAGCCTGTCTCTATCCGAACAATTCCTGCATGATTCCGAGCGCCTCACATCCATCATCGAAGATTTGGAACAGGAAATTAGCTTCTTCCGAACAGAAGAAAAGCTCTCCGCATAGGAGAGCTTTCTCTTTCTCTTTTCTTTCCGTACAAAAGCCCATCCTGCATGGCAGACATGCATAGAAGGGCTTTTTCTCATCCAAAACGTCCGCTGATATACGCTTCCGTTTTTTCATTTTCAGGCGATGTGAAGATTTTCGACGTCTCATTCATTTCCACCAATTCCCCTAGCAAGAAAAACGCGGTCTTTTCGGAAATACGAGCAGCCTGGTGCAGGTTATGAGTCACAATCACAATTGTGTACTCTTCCTTCAGCTGCATGACCAATTCCTCGATCTTCATGGTGGAAATCGGATCCAATGCAGAAGCTGGCTCATCCAGGAGCAAGATCGTCGGCTGCATCGCGATCGCACGAGCGATGCACAGGCGCTGCTGTTGACCACCGGAGAGTGAGAGTGCCGAATCCTTCAAGCGATCCTTGACCTCATCCCAGAGCGCTGCTTTGCGCAGGCTGGTTTCGACTAGCTCTTCCAGCTCACGTTTGTCTCGCATCCCGTGGAAACGAGGAGCAAACGCGATGTTTTCAAAAATGGATTTGAAGAAAGGATTGGCGCGTTGGAATACCATACCGACTACTTGACGCAACCCCTCGATATTCACCTGTTCGCTGTTGATATCGATCCCGTCGACGACAATCGAGCCAGTGACACGGCAAGAAGGCACGAGATCGTTCATCCGATTCAGGCTGCGCAAGAGTGTCGACTTTCCGCAACCAGAAGGACCGATAAAAGCTGTCACTGAATTTCGTTCAATATCCATGTTAATATTATTGACCGCACGCTTTTCTCCATAAAAAACCGAAACGTCGCGGGTTTGAATAATCGTGTCTTGCGTGGTGAGTACGGACATAACTACACCCTCCTTAGTTGGATCCCGACGTCATCTTTTTGTATACCCATGTGCCGAACCAACGAGCAGATACGTTAAAGAGCAGCACCGCAATAATCAGTACGGCAGAAGCACCATCGGCAACATCACGAGCATCTGGCGTCAATCCTTCACTGTTCACCTTCCAGATGTGTACAGCTAATGTTTCGGCTGGACGGAACGGATTGAGCGGAGAAGTAGGACTAGTCAACGAAAAGTCGGTAAAATTCAAGTTAGGTGAAGACATCCCCGCAGTAAAGAGCAACGCTGCCGCTTCCCCAAACACACGACCCGATGCGAGAATCGCCCCGGTGAGAATTCCTGGGAGTGCTGCAGGTAAAATAACAGAGACAATCGTGCGCCATTTGGTAATCCCTAAAGCCAGGCTCGCTTCCTTTTGGCTGCGAGGTACGTTACGCAAAGCATCCTCGGTCACACGAACCAGCAGGGGCAAATTGAACACCGTCAGTGCCAAAGCACCAGAAAACAGGGTGTACCCCCATCCGGTCATATTTACGAAGACGAGCAAACCAAACAGACCAACGACAATGGACGGAAGCGAAGACAATACTTCTATACTCATGCGGATAAACTGGGTAAACTTGTTATCCGGCGCGTATTCAGCCATATAAATACCTGCTCCGATACCGATCGGCAATGCGATAAGCATCGTCAATACCAGCAAGTACAAGGAATTGAACAACTGCGGTCCAATCCCGCCGCCTGCATTTACAATGTCAGGAGGAGATGTGAGGAAGTCTAAATTCAGCTTGTGCCAGCCCTGGGTCAAAATAAAACCGAGCAAGCCCACTAGCGTACCGATAATCAAAATGGCAATCAGGGTCAGAATAACCGTTGCTGCACGGTCCATGACTCTTGCTCTCATTTTATTTCACCGCCCTTTTTCTGCCGAGAATGCGCAGGATCATGATGAAGATAAAGGACATCGCCAAGAGCAGCAAAGCCATTGACCAGAGTGCATTGTTATAAGGAGTGCCTTGAATTGTGTTCCCCATGTTCAAGGTAATTCCACTCGTCAGTGTGCTGATTGGATCCAGCAGACTGCCCGGAAGCTTTGTGGTGTTTCCGATAACCATCTGTACAGCCAGCGCTTCCCCAAACGCACGAGCCATGCCCAATACAATGGCTGTCAAACAGCCTGGAAGCGAAGAGTGCAACACGACATTCCAAATCGTCTGCCAGCGCGTCGCACCCAGAGCCAGAGACGCATTCCGCAAGTCTTGCGGTACGGCCTCAATCGCATCAGTCGCAACGCTAGTGATCGTAGGAAGAATCATCAATGCCAGTACAAGTCCACCAGCCAAAAGACTAAAGCCAAGTACGTCAAACTGCTCCCGAATGAACGGGACGAGCAAGCTAAGACCCACATAACCGTAAACGACAGACGGAATCCCAACGAGCAGCTCGATGACAGGCTTCAATACCTTTTTCCCGAAGCCCGGAAAAATCTCCGTCATAAAAATAGCGGCACCGATACCGAGTGGTGCTGCGATAATCGCCGCCAGCGCAGTAACCAGAAACGAGCCCAGGATAAACGGGAATACGCCGTACATGGCCGGTTCGCCCTCTGGATCCCATTTCACCTGTGTTAAAAATTCACTAATACTCACGCCATTCACAAAAAACGTGGAAAGCCCCTTGGATGCAATAAAATAGGTAATCGATAAGACAACAATGACCAGCAAAGCCGCACATACCAACGCCACGGTCCTACCGGTAATGTTTTCAGTGAATTGACGTTTGTTGTACGTCAACATTTTTCTCGCAATCAGAGATTGACGCTCGCTGTCAGACTTCTTTTTGTCACCCACGACCTTTTTATCTACAATGATCGTTGACCCTTCACTACGACGGTTCATAATCTCCCTCCCTAGAAAAACCTTCGCCACCAAGCAAAATGAGGGGTAAGTGCCCCCCCACCCCTCTATTTCGCTTTTTTTCTGTGAAAAACGTCTCGACGTTTTTCATTAATATTGATGTGACCGCCTGTGGTCAACAAAACGGTCATGACCGTTTTGCCTGCTTATTTTTGCGTTACTTTACCTTCTGCATCACGTTCTACTTTCATATCTGTGATTGGCAGGAAGCCCAGATCTGTAACGGTTTTCTTTTGTACTTCATCAGACAGGATGAATTCGAGGAACGCTTTTGCGTTGCCAGCTGCTTCACCTTTGGTATACATGTGCTCATAAGCCCATACTGGATATTTGTTGGTCGTGATGCTTTCTGCATTAGCTTCTACGCCATCGAGTTTCAATGGTTTTACAGTGTCATTGAAGTAGGACAGCGCCAGGTAACCAATTGCACCAGGTGTTTCTGCGATGATTTTACGAACAGTCCCCGAAGAATCCTCGGTGATACCTTCTGCTTCTTCTTTTCCGTCCATTGCAAACTTGTTGAAGGTAGCACGAGTACCGGAAGACTTCGGACGGTTTACGAGGGTAATTTTCATGTCATCCCCACCAACCTCTTTCCAGTTGGTGATTTTACCCGTGAAGATGTCGATCAGTTGTTGTTTCGTCAGGTTGTCTACTTTTACTTTCGGGCTTACAGCTGCTGCCATACCGACAACCGCTACTTTATGGTCGACCAGCTCATTTGCTGGAATTCCTTTTTTCTCTTCTGCAAAGATGTCGGAGTTACCGATTGCTGCAGCACCGCTAGCTACTTGGCTCAGACCAGTACCGCTACCGCCACCTTGCACTTGAATTTGCACGCCTTGATTTTTTGCCATGAAATCTTTAGCCGTTTGCTCGACCAAAGGTTGCAAAGCGGTAGAACCGACAGCAGTTACCGGCTCACCGGGAGATGTTGTAGTTGAACCAGAGTTGTTGGCACCCGGAGCTGGTGTCGAAGGTTGTTCCGCAGCCGGTTGCTGAGCAGGTGCTGGAGCAGCATTGTTGCTTCCGCAGCCTGCGAGCAGTGCACCCACAAAAGTCAATGCCATAAACATTTTGCTGAGTTTTTTCATTTGATGAAAATCCTCCTTAAAAGGGTCGGTTTGTTTTTTTCTCTCTTACAAGTACAAACTATACAGGTCGAATGTTGTAGTTTTGTGTTGCCATTGTTAAGCTTTTTTAAAGATGAAAAAATGTGCGGAGTAAACTAGGCTGAATCTGGGAATAATGGCTTTATTCTTGGGATAGAGGTGATATTCATGGATAAATTCGCCTTGCTGCTCGTCATCATCGGTGCCCTTAACTGGGGACTCATAGGACTTTTTCATTTTGATTTGGTTGCTACTCTGTTCGGAGGGGCTGGTACCCTCATCAGTCGGATTGTGTACACGCTTGTCGGTCTTGCTGGTATATACTCCATCAAGTTCTTTGTGAGTGAACGGGAACGGACTTCATAAAAAAAGCGGCACAGCCTGATTGAATAGGCTGTGCCGCTTTTATCGTTCCTTTGTAAACCTTATTTATCCCTTGTCAACGGTTCCACTACTTCCACGTGACCCATCAACGATTCTACCTTTTTCCCATCTTCCAAAATGACGATACGCTCAATCTCTGGGAATTGGAACAGCGTTTGTTTCAGGGCATCCAGTGCCATCGCTTCACCGCTCGATCCCATGTTGTACTGATTCTTGCTGTCTGCGTCAATCGTCAAGGTTCCTTTGTCAAAGGTAACCGAGTGATAGTGGAAATCCGTCCAGAGCGGTACGTGCTCGTCCGCCTTTTTGGGCTTCTCCAAAACCTCGAGTGTCTTTTTATACTTCTCGATGTCTTCCGCAAAAGAAATCTCCTGCTCTTCCTTTTGCAATTCCATCAAATTATTGTCGGAGTAATAGACGGAAATACTTTGCTTGGTCAGCTTCGGCTCGGTTGTCGTAGGTGGTTGATTCGAGCCTGCGGTCTGTTCGGCTGGAGCAGTTGGCTGTGGCGCTGGTTCCGCCTTTTGACCGCAACCGGCGACGAGCAGCGTAGCCAGAACTGCCATCCAAATCATTTGACGACGTTTCATCGAAAGCCTCCCTTACTGGTAAGACAAATAGTATTCGCGAATGGCTGCAACGAGTGCCTTGGCGATCTTGTCCTGGAATGCAGGATCCGTCAGCTTGGCATTCTCAGACGGGTTGGAGAGAAATCCTGTCTCTGTCAAAACAGCAGGCATCTTTGTGTTCTTGATTACATAGTAGCCTGATGGCTTGTATCCCCGGTCCGTAAACTGCGTTGCACCTTGCAGATGCTTGTGCACGATTTGGGCAAACGTTTTGCTGTTGGCATTATAGTAGAAGGTTTCCGTACCACCAGCCGTTGCCTTAGGGAAAGCATTGGCGTGAATCGAAAGGAACAGATCGGCGTTCCGCTCATTCGCAATCGCTACACGTTCGGACAGCTCGTAAAAGACGTCTGTCGTGCGGACAGGAACCACTTGGAATTCCTTGTATTGCTTGAGCAGCTCAACGACCTTGTTTGATACCGCGAGATTGTAATCTTTCTCGTGATTGCCCACGGCACCCAATGTACCTGGATCTTTACCACCATGTCCGGCATCCACTACGATCAGGAACCCTGTCTTCTGTGGCTTCGGTGTCAGCTTCACCTCAATGCCGTTATTCGTATACGTTACATTATACTGACTCTTCTGGTTCAGCTCAATGACGACCCGAACCGTGTTGGGGGAAGCGCTGTACTGGCTGTAACGCAGAGAGGCGATGAGTGGTTTCACTTCAGGCTCGTTCGTTTGGGAAGCCTGCTCTTCAGAAGAGTCCGACGGTTCAGTGACCTGATCTTGATCATCATCCTGATCCTCGTCCGTATCCTCATCTATAGAGGCATCCGGATCGCGCTCTTCTGTTTCTCCTACACTGACGATTCCGTCACTGCTCTGCCGACTAAGTTCCAGCAGATCGTCATCCAGTGCCGTCTGTGGCAGGTCAAGAACGATTCGATTGGGTCCTTCCAATGCAAAGGATTCGGCTCGAACGGACATCGATGTATGTATCCGGACCAGATCCCCTTCTTGCGAAACATCGGTCAGGTGATTGCGACGTTCGACTTCTAACATATTCTTGTTCTTGTTCCAGGTGAAGGAGCCACCCAATTCTGTTTCCAGCTGACTTACCGGGAGGGCGAGCTTGTCATCAATGGTCTTTCCGCGTTCCGGACGACTCCATTGAAAACCCTTTAGCCCCAGTTGATCAGCTACTGCTTGTGCCGACACGTACATCGTGTCATTCACCTGGTACAGACCGATCGCTTGGGCTGGTTTGCGGCCGTTCAGTTCGACTTCTGGCGTTTCATTGGCAATGACCGTACGGGAACTGTTGTCCCATCCAACGGTTACACCCAGTGATTCACCTACAAAACGCAATGGCAAGAGCATTCTCTGCTTGGATATGACCGGTGCCGTATCCAGCTTCACCTGTTTGCCATTCAGTTTTGCTTGTGTGGAGCCCAGTGTAAGGGTTAGCTGCTGGTTCCCCCTCTTGATGGTAGCTGTTCGAGCTGCTTCGTTCCAATCTACATCCGCACCAAGTCCTTCAGCTATGACACGGACCGGAACAAGGGTCCGACCATTTTTGATCTCAGGCGGTACCTCAGGGGAAACAGCTTGTCCACCGATCATGAGGTTGACGGGTTCCTCCTCGGCACTGCTTGCCGCCGCCCAACCGGGGATAAACAGCAGTACCAGCAGTGATAGCAGCAGAGGGTACAATCGTCTTTTCATCCTGACCTCCTCCGTGATGTCTGTTTTCTGTGAAAAACGTCTCGACGTTTTTCATAAACGTGAATGCGACCGCTTGCGGTCAAACAAAACGGTCATGACCGTTTTGTTTCGTTGGCTTCAGCAATCGTGCAACGTTCACCATTCTATTAGACGCTAATTGATCTGTAAAGTTTATAGTCTTTTGGAACCAAAAATAGAATGGTGTCGTTTCACGGCACTTTTTCGGCGGCTTTGCCTAACATTCACGATAAATTCCCCTTCTTCCATTTTAGTAGATTATTTAATTTTCTGAATTTTTGGTATATAATAATGGACATGTTCATTAGTCTCAGCTAAAGGAGGATTTCCATGATCTCAAAAAAGAGAACCAAGCTACTGCTTTCACTTTGTGCCACTGCTTGCCTGCTCGTACCAAACAGTGGAGCGGTCTTGGCCAACTCGGCCGATTCACCCTACACAATGATTGACCAGCGAGCAAAAGCGATCGAGCAGAAGCTGATCAACTGGCGGCACGATATTCACCAGAATCCCGAATTGGGCAATCGGGAATTTCGCACGTCCAAGCTAGTAGCCGACCATCTAAAAAGTCTAGGGCTGGAAGTGCGAACAAACGTAGCAAAAACCGGTGTGGTCGGCGTTCTTCGCGGGAAGCAGCCAGGACCTGTCGTCGCTCTTCGTGCCGACATGGATGCATTGCCGGTCGTTGAACAGACCGACTTCCCCTTCAAGTCAACGGTCAAGTCTGAATACAACGGAATGGAAGTTGGTGTAGCTCATTCCTGCGGCCATGACACGCACACCGCCATTTTAATGGCCGTGGCCGAAGTTCTGACGGGCATGAAGAATCAACTGCCAGGAACAGTCGTTTTCGTCTTCCAACCAGCGGAAGAAGGTGCCCCTGCGGGTGAAGAAGGCGGTGCGAAGCTGATGATGAAGGAAGGCGCTCTGGACAATCCCAAACCAGAAGCCATCTTCATGCTTCACACTTCATCCGGCATGAATGTCGGACAGGTCTCTTATGTATCCGGGCCTTCTACTGCAAGCGCCAACGCCTTCAAATTAAATGTCAAAGGAAGCCAGACCCACGGTGCCATGCCCTGGCTAGGCGTTGATCCCATAGTCGTCTCTTCGCAGATCATTACGGCGTTTCAAACGATCGAGAGCCGTCAAGTAAACGTGATCAAGGAGCCTTCCGTCCTGTCTGTCGGCAGCATTCACGGCGGCAATCGAAACAACATCATTCCGGATGAGGTAGACATGGAAGGGACGCTTCGTACCTATGACGAAGGGATGCGGCAAGACATTCTCAAACGTATGGAGCGAACAGCCACTATGATTGCTGAGAGCGCTGGTGCCAAAGCAAAGCTGACAGTGGAAGAAGGCATCCCAACCGTAGTCAATAACCCCGATCTCGTCGCACAAATGGCACCGACCTTGAAGCGGGTCGTAGGCGAGAAAAATGCGAACGTAGGCAAAAAGGGCACGGCTGCGGAGGACTTTTCTTTTTTCTCCAATGAAATCCCTGGAATGTCCGTCAGTTTTGGAGTTACAGCCGCGAACGAAGATCCTGCCAAAGCGGCCCCCAACCACTCGCCCCTTTTTAAGGCAGACGATGCCAGCCTGATCGTCGGCACCCGGGTTCTGGCTAATCTGGCAATCGATTATCTGAACTCCCACAAAGAATAAGCGTTATCTCATTTTGCTGGAAGCTGGTAGAATAGGCTGATCATATTGATCAGCCTATTTCCTCAGTTTGATCACGGCAGGATTGGAGTGTACCTTGATGGATTCCGCTACCTTAGGGTTCTTTATTGCGGGAATGCGCCACTCAAGTGCGGCAACAACGGAATCAGATTTTCCAAACCAAATGCGGGTTTTACTGGCTCTGGCTCTTTCGGAGCTAGGAGTGGACGGCACGCTCCAAACAAAAAGCCGCCACGCCTTTGTCCTGCACTCGATCGTGAATTCATCCACTGTAAAGTTTATAGTCTTTTGGAACCAAAAAATATCAAAATGAAAAAAGTGCCGGTTCTCGGCACTTTTCACAGGGTCAAGGTTTCCTATTCCAATTCTCTTTCCTCAAAATCATAATCAACCGGTCCCGGAGCGACATGAGCGTTTTCCAAGGCAGGAGTGTCTGGGCGAGCGATCTGATAAACGGCACCACCTACAATTTCAGCCACTTCCTGCAGCTTGTCCTTGCTGATCTTGTCAATCGTGTCTTCGGGCGAATGATACCACGGTTCAACCGGTGCATGGATAAATAGCGCTGCCGGAATTCCTATTTCCGCAAAGGGAACGTGGTCGCTTCGACCTTCCTGACCGTAGTTGACAGTCTCGGACAGCCTGGATCCTGCCGCGGCTCCCAGGTCGGTGACGACATTTTTCTCACCGTCTACTGTGTACATGATCAATTTCCCTGCATCCCGGCTACCGACCATATCCATCTGGAACATGCTCACTGTATTTTCAATTTCCTCTTCGGACAAGGACTCTGCGTATGCATATGATCCGAGAAGCCCATTCTCCTCCGCTCCGAATGTTATGAAGCGAATTTCTGTATCTGTTGGCATATTTGCCATAACTCTGGCCAGTTCAAGCGTTGTTGCCGTACCAGATGCGTCGTCGTTCGCCCCGGGTGCTCCTTCCACGGAATCGTGATGGGCACCGACGATGACGATTTGTCCGTTGTCCTTGTGCTTATCCGGTTTTTTGGTGGCAATGACGTTGTAGGAAGTGCTTTCTTTTGTTTCTGCTCCCTCTACCTCAACGGTGGCCGTCAGCGCTTCGTCCGACTCAAGCTTCTCCAGGAGCAACTGGCCTTGTTCCCGGGTTAGTGCCAAGGCAGGAACATAGCCGTCGTCTGGGCCACCGAGCGTCCCGTTGATCACACCGGAGGCGTTGTTAAAGATGATGACTGCTTCGGCGCCTGCCTCCGCTGCATTCTTCACTTTATCCGCAAAGGAGATCTCGCCGCGCTTGATCAGCGCCACTTTTCCATGCAAATCCAGATCGTCTAGATCGCCTTCCCGACCTAATTCCGCATACACCAGCTCACCGGTCACACTGCCGTTCACCCCGTATGTAAATGTGCCGAGTTCCCAATCCGTATCGTCAAATCCACTAACAGAAAAGGCGATGTCTGTCGGTCCCGAATAGCTGTAGAACTCAAAAGACTGCCGTTCTGTCTCATATCCATACGATTGGAACTTCTTCTCAATATATTTGACAGCATTGCGCTCAGAAGATGTGCCGGCCACTCTCGGTTCTGCCGACAGATCCTCAATCGTTTGATAAATGTTGTTCACCTTGATTCTTTTTACAATCTTGTTGTCAAACGCACTGTCTGATGGATGGGGTTCAGCGTAAGCAGTCATTCCGAACGTCAAGCATGCCATTAGACAAAAAGGAATTACTGATTTTTTTATCATGCTTGTCCTCCTGGTAAAAAGAATTTTCCTATTCGTATATTATTATGTGCGAATGCCATTTTTTTGTATAGACGTAATTGTCTGATATTTTCGTACAACGAATGACAGAATTCGTATCAAAAAAAAGAGGCGTTTCCAAATGAACGCCCCTCCTTTCTTACCTGAATAAGCCCCGTCTCTCTCTTTTGCTGGCCGTTTCCGCCTGCTTATTCGTGAGCATACTCAATCCACCATTCGCCACAAACTGCTGGATTATCGACATCACGGCAGGATTGGAGAGGACCTTGATGGATTCCGCTACTTTGGGGTTCTTTAATTGAGGGATCGCGCCACTCAAGTGCGGCAATAGAGGAAGCAGATCTTCCAAAGCAAACGCTGGCTTCGCTTTTTCTACCTCTCTTGGAGCTGAAAACGGACTGCGTGCCCCAAATAAAAAGCTCCCACGCCTCTTTCCACCACTTGGTCTTGTATTCATACGCCCGAGCGTATTCTTCATTTCCAGCAGGTCCTGACGCACATGATTCATCTCGCGCAGCACTTGTTCATTTGTGACGGTGTGGTCACGAGCGAGCTTATTCATCGTCTCAATCACTTGGTTATGGGAAACGGCCAGCTTGTGCCTTTTTTTCGTCTTGACTGTGATAGTCCCACCTCCCTCCTCATTTTTTCAAGCAGCTATTTAAATCGTTTTTTAATATTGTTCAGGTCGTTTGCATCAAAGCCTTTCTTGGACAGCTTGTTCATTAGGCTACCTACATTTTCAGTCCGCATCATGGTACGGAACTGGGCGACATAGGCGTTTAATTCTTGTTCAGTAAATTTTTTGCCTGTCTTTTTCCCCAAGTCACGAATCACTTCTTTTATACCCGCATCCGTCTTGAGCTTATCCTTTGGAATCGACTTCACAATGCTGAGCAATTTCCCGATGTCCATAGCGAATCCCCCCGAGTGACAGTTTGTTCCTTTTCACTCTATGTCAGGAGTCACTGGATGGTTTGGTCATTTGTCCATAAGTGAGCAAAAAAAGAAGAGAGGCACACTAGGTGCCTCTCTTTCCTTCATCACATTCCTGTGATTATTGAGCAATATCAGCGTTTTTGTAGTCAACAGCGCCGAGGCCGTCGATCACAATACCGGAAACTTTGTCATTTTGTACCCAAGAGTCGGTGTAGAAGTAGATAGGCATGATAGGCATTTCATCCATCAGGATTTGCTCAGCCTGTGCCAGGATTGCTTTACGTTTCTCTGGATCTTTTTCCAGAGCGGATTGGTTCAGGAGCTCTTTGTACTTCGGATTTTCCCAGTTGGTGTCGTTGTTGCCACCTTTTTTGTCTTTGTACAACTCCAGGAAGTTGATTGGATCGTTGAAGTCACCCAACCATCCCATGCGTCCGATTTGGAAGTTGCCTTGGTGCAGGTCCTCCAGGTACACTTTCCACTCTTTGTTTTCGATCTTCACGTCTACGCCGAGTTGTTTTTTCCATTGGTCTTGGATCGCTTCTGCGATCTTTTTGTGACCTTCGGAAGTGTTGTAAGACAAAGTAACGGTAGGCATCTTGGTGAGGCCTTCTTCTTTCATACCCTCTTCCAAAAGCTTCTTCGCTGTCTCCAGATCTTTATCTTTGAAGTAACCGTCTTTGTTCAGAGCCATAGATGGCGGAACAGCACCCGTTGCTGGAATCTGACCTGTTTGCAGAACGTTGTCGATCAAAGCTTGACGGTCAATTGCATACGTAAACGCTTTACGAATTTTCACGTTGTTGAACGGAGCTTTTTCTGTATTGAATTTGTACCAGTAAGTACCCGCAATCGGTTGAGTTTTCATTTTTCCGGAATCTTTCAAAGCTGGGATCGCGTCAGTTGGAAGAGAACTAGTTGGTGATCCAGCCCAGTCGAGCTCACCGTTATCAAACATGGACAGCTCGGTGTTCTCGTCTTCTACCATGGAGAATTCGAGTTTGTCCACTTTGACAGCGTCTTTATCCCAATAGTTGTCGTTTTTCGCCAAAGTCAGCTTGTTTTTGTGCTCCCAAGCTTCCAGTTTGAAAGGACCGTTACCCACGTGAGTTTTTGCCTCAGCAGCCCATTTTTCGTTGCCTTCAACGACTTTTTGGTTAACTGGGTAGTAAGTATAGAATGCAGTCAGCTCAGTGAAGAATGGAGTTGGGTTTTCCAGAGTGACTTCCAGTGTTTTGTCGTCAACTGCTTTTACGCCAACATCTTCAATTTTCGCTTTCCCTTTGTTGAACGCTTCACCATTCTTCACGTAGTACAGTTGGTAAGCGTAGTTGGAAGCTGTTTTTGGATCCAGAGCGCGTTTCCATGCGAATTCAAAGTCTTTCGCAGTTACTGCATCTCCGTTGCTCCATTTTGCATCACGCAATTTGAATGTGTATGTTTTGCCGTCTTCGGAAACGGTGTAGCTTTCCGCAGCAGCCTCATGTACTTTACCGTCAGCACCTGCACGAGTCAGACCTTCAAAGGTCGCACGAACGATCGTACCGGAAGTGGAATCTTCTGCAATACCCGGGTCAGCTGTTGGTGGCTCGGAGTGCAGGTTCAGTTTCAATACTTTTGGTCCAGCTGCAGGTGTTTCTGCGGCAGGAGCGCTTCCTTGGGTAGCGTTTTCTGCTGGTTTCGCTGCGTTGTTACCGCCGCCGCAACCTGCGAGTGCTGCACCAAGTACGAGGATGGAACTCATTGCTACGAAAACATTCTTTTTCATGCCATTTATCCCCCTTTTCTAAATCTTTTATCAATATACATCCTTTTATATTATTTTTAAACATGTTTTAGATTGATTTAATAAATTTTTATTTATTTATAAAGATAGTTAACCAAATATAAAAATTTATTTATCGATAAAATAATACGGAAAAAGATTCCTACTTGCCAGAAACCGCTAAAAACGTTGATATCATGCGATTCTCAATGCATACAAATAAACTCGCGGACATGAAAAATGCTCTTCTAAAATTACCTAACAAACTATTATTGCGTGAAAGATATACTATTTATAATTTAATGAATTTTCACTTATTATTTATCGTTCTACTTTTTTACATAGATAACCGAATAAATGACAAACAAAAAGAAGGGCTTACATCGCCCTTCATTCTGTAAAGTCGGCCCATTTGTAGTCGACGTAACCGAGACCGTCAATGACGACTCCTTTTACCTTTTCATCCTGAACCCACGCATAGGTATAGAAGTAGAGCGGCATGAGCGGCATCTCATCCATGAGAATTTGTTCGGCTTCTGTCAAAATAGCTTTGCGCTTCACTGGATCCTTTTCGGTATTCGATTGATCCAGTAGTGCTTTGTACTTCGGATTTTCCCAATTGGTATCGTTGTTGCCACCGTCTTTGTCCTTATACAGTTCCAGGTAGTTGATCGGGTCGTTGTAGTCTGCTAGCCAGCCCATACGCCCTATTTGATAATTTCCTTCGTGCAAGTCGTCGAGGTATACCTTCCATTCTTTCGATACCAGCTGTACATCTACCCCGAGATTTTTCTTCCATTGGCGTTGGATGTCTTCCGCAATCTTTTTATGCCCCTCGGACAGATTGAAAGAGAGTGTAATCGGCGGCAGCTTGGTGATCCCTAGCTCTTTCATCCCTTCAGCCAACAGTTTCTTCGCCGTCGCCACATCATTGTCTGTAAAGTAGCCGCCTTTCTTAAGCGACATCGTTGCCGGAACCACAGCTGTAGCTGGAAGCTGCCCTGTTTGCAGGACGTCATCAATCAAGCTTTGGCGATTGACAGCGTAAGCAAATGCTTTGCGAATTTTTGCGTTATTGAATGGAGCCTGCTCCGTGTTGAACTTGTACCAGTACGTACCCGCAAACGCTTGTGTCTTGAGATCTCCGGCCGTTCGGATAGCGGGAATTTCTTCAGATGGGAGGTAGCTAAGCGGTGCACCCGCCCAATCAATCTCGCCATTTTCAAACATCATGAACTCCGTATACTCATCCTCGACCATGGAGAAATGAATCTTGTCCAACTTCACGGAGTCCTTGTCCCAATAGGTAGGGTTTTTTGCCAATACGAGCTCCTCTTTGTGGTTCCAGCTCTCCAGTTTGAATGGTCCATTGCCGACATGGGTACTGACCTCATACGCCCACTTCTCGTTTGTCTCCACGACTCTCTTGTTTACAGGATAGTACGACGGGAAGGCGGTCAGCTGCAAGAAATAAGGAGTTGGCGCTTCAAGGGTCACCTGAAGTGTTTTGTCGTCCAAGGCTTTGACCCCCACATCGTCTACTTTCGCTTCACCCCTATTCACTTTTTCCGCATTCTTGATGGCATAGAGCTGGTAGGAATAATTGGATGCCGTCAACGGATCGAGCACCCGTTTCCATGCGTATTCAAAATCGGTAGCGGTGACCCGATCGCCGTTGCTCCATTTGGCTTCACGCAGGTGGAACGTATACGTCTTCAAGTCATCCGAAATGTCTATTTTCTCTGCTGCTGAGGGATATATCTGGCCATCCGCTCCCGCGCGAGTCAACCCGTCAAAGGTCGCTCTGATAATCGCGAATGAAATGTTATCCTCGCCCAATCCCGGGTCCAGCGTAGGTGGTTCGGAATGCAAGTTCAGATGCAGCTCCTGTTTCGCAGACTGCCCCGCATTCTTTTGATGGGCATCCGCTGCAGTAACCGTGCCGGCTGATACTGTCACAATACTCGCACATAGCAGCCCGTTCATGGCCACGCTCATAAATCGCTTCACTATGAAACTCCCCCTCCATTTACTAATCTTTTCCATATTACTTATTTTTCCAAATACTTTCAATGAAAACAAAAAAGAGAAGGGCCTCTCAGCCCTTCTCCCGATGACACTATGCGCTTATTCTTATTGAATGTCTGCCCATTTCCAGTCTACGAAGCCCAGACCGTCGAGAACAACACCTTTTACTTTGTCATTCTTCACATAGGAATGTGTATAGAAGTAGATTGGCGCTGCTGGCATTTCGTCCATGAACAATGCCTCTGCTTCTGCCAGGATTTGTTTGCGTTTCTCTGGATCTTTCTCCAGAGCGGATTTGTTCAACAGCTCTTGGTACTTAGGATTTTCCCAGTTGGTGTCGTTGTTGCCACCTTTTTTGAACTTGAACAGTTCCAGGAAGTTGATTGGATCGTTAAAGTCACCAGTCCAGCTGGAACGCGCGATTTGGAAGTTACCTTGGTGCATGTCGTCCAGGAATACTTTCCACTCTTTGTTTTCCAGCTTGATCTCAACACCGAATGCTTTTTTCCATTGGTCTTGGATCGCTTCCGCAATTTTCTTGTGGCCTTCGGAAGTGTTGTAGGAAAGAGTCAATGGAGGCAGTTTGGTGATGCCTTCTTCTTTCATACCCTCTTCCAGCAGTTTTTTCGCTGCCTCTACATCATTGTCCTTGAAGTAAGGAGTAGATGTAACTGCCATTGTTGGCGGAACCAGACCCATTGCAGGTTGTTGGTTAGCCTGAGTTACGTTGTCAATGATGGTTTGACGGTTAATTGCATAAGCAAATGCTTTACGGATTTTAGCGTTGTTGAACGGCGCTTTTTCCGTATTGAACTTATACATGTAGGTACCCGCGATTGGGCGAGTTTCCATTTTTCCGGAATCTTTCAGAGCCGGGATCGCATCCGTAGGGAGTGCACTCATAGGAGCTCCTGCCCAGTCCAGATCACCGTTGTCGAACATGGACAGCTCGGTGTTTTCATCCTCAACCATAGAGAAGTCGATTTTGTCCAGTTTGACAGTGTCTTTATCCCAGTAGTTGTCGTTTTTCACGAGAACCACTTTGCTTTTGTGCTCCCATGTTTCCATTTTGAATGGTCCGTTCGCTACGTGAGTTTTTGCTTCGCTAGCCCATTTCGGATCCGCTTCTACTACCTTTTGATTCACTGGGAAGTACGTGTAGAAAGCAGTCAGCTCCAGGAAGAATGGAGTTGGGTTTTTCAGCTTCACTTCCAGCGTTTTGTCGTCCAACGCTTTAACACCGACGTCATCCACTTTTGCTTTGCCTAGGTTGTACTCCTCAGCGTTTTTCAGGTAGTACAGCTGGTATGCATAGTTGGAAGCCGTTTTCGGATCGAGCGCTCGCTTCCATGCAAATTCAAAATCTTTTGCAGTGACAGGATCGCCATTGCTCCATTTGGAATCACGCAGGTGGAAGGTGTAGGTCATGCCATCTTCGGATACATCGATTTTTTCAGCAACGGATTCGTGTGGTTTGCCATCTTCACCGATGCGAGTCAGTCCGTCAAAAGTCGCGCGCAGCAGGGCACCGGAAGTAGAATCCTCTGCAAGTGCTGGGTCCGCTGTAGGCGGTTCACTGTGCAAGTTCATGCGCAGTACTTTTGGTCCTTTATTTTCTTCGTTAGCAGCTTGTCCGCCTTGTTCGCCAGCTTTATTATCTCCGCCGCCGCAACCAGCCAGAGCCGCACTCAAAACGAGAATCGAGCTCATTGCTGCGAATACACTTTTTTTCATAGTTTTTTGACCCCCTATTTGTCGTTAAAACCAGAAGAAAACCTCTATTGAGGCATGCTCAAAGGTGAGCGACCGCGTATTAGCGGATGGTTATGATTCAGTTACAAAGCTTCCATCACAATATACAGCATTTTTAGTCATATTAAAGAGAATTTAAGTAAGTTTAATTATGTTTTATTCGTACATCAAATTATGTAAAAGGAAATAAATTTTGATTTTTAATAAGAAAGCTTCCAGTATGTGCTTTAAAAAAAGTATCCCTCGAACCAAAAAAACTATGCAAACCGTGTTCCTTCCACTACACTTACAGTAATCAAACTGGAAAGTAATGGTTGCCAGGAAGGGAGTGGCAGCATGGGCCATCGGCAAAAACCGGAAATTTTCATCGGTTCCTCTGTAGAAGGTCTCCCCGTCGCCTACGAAATTCAAAACGCTCTAGAGCATGATGCCGATTGTATCGTTTGGCCGCAAGGAATATTCGAGCCTGGCAGCGTCACGTTGCACGACCTCATCGGAATGACCAGACAAGTGGACTTCGCCATCTTTGCCTTTACACCGGATGACCTGACTCGTTACCGGAACCAGGAAGTGAAAACTGTGCGGGACAACGTGCTGTTTGAGTTTGGATTGTTTACGGGCAAGCTGGGCATCGAACGTGTTTTTTTCATGACGCCTCGCCATGTACCCGGCATGCACCTGCCTACCGATCTGCTCGGGATTACTCCCGTGACCTATGACCACACCACAGACCCGAAGTTTTTTCCGGCTAAAATCGGTTCTGCCTGCCATCTCATTCGACGCCAACTCCAAAAATACGGTCCCATCCAGCAGGGCGTGTCAGAAAAAGAGCTCCAACGGTACATACTGACATTGGAATCACATGCTCGCTTTATGCTCTCGGCCATCGAATCGAGCGAGAGGATGCTCCCTCGCATTCACTCCGTACTGGGGGCTCTCCATAATGAATTTTGTCCCTTGGCTGATTTTCGCGTAAAGGGAACGACGCTGTTCCAACTGACTGAGGACGGAAAAGCCCTCGCGCAAATTGGTTGCTCCGGGGCAATAAAAGACCATGCAAAAACATACCTTTTGGAATACAATGGAAGTAACCCACAAGACCGGAGTTATGTAGTAGACTCGTTCTTAAGCAACCAAAAAGTGATTTCCTACACAGGGAAAAAATACGGACATGAAAAAGAGCTGATTCTCAGCTTCACGGTCGCGAAAATTTTCGTGTTTACCATTCATCTGTTAGCAAAGGAAACAACACTCGCACTTCCTGAAATTGCCGAAGAACTGATTCGAATTAATGAAGATCTCTTCTATTACTTCGAAACCATTCTGGAAAGGGGAACGTTACCATGACACCTCGAAAAGCGCATGCTCACATGACCGTCGCTGGCCAAGTCAGACCTGTTTCCCGACATGTCTCACGCCAAGTATGGCGCTCGCTGTTAGCGCAGCGCGCGAGAAAAGTCTATGGCCAGATTCCTTCTCTCCAAGGTGCGATCTATCACAATGGGCCTTCCGTGCTGGACCCGGAGGAAGGAATTGTCGTCATCGCAACCAAAGAAGCCGGCTTCAAACGGCCTCGCTATATCGGTTGATCCGTTTTTACCCATAAAAATACAGCAGGGCTTTCCCGAGGTCATCGACCCAAAAAGGGAAAGCCCTGCTTTTTTTATTTTTGTCTATACTCTTCAGGCGACATCCCTACGACTGATTTAAAATCGCGAATGAAGTGAGAGTGATCGTAATACCCCAGTTCAGTAGAGAGATCCAGCCAGTCGGCCACTTCCCCCTGATCAATGCGCATCGCAGCTTCGTGTATCCGATATCGTTTGATGACGGATTTCGGACTAACTCCGACGTAACGGTCGAACAGGCGTTGCATGGTTCGTTTATTCATTCCTGTTAAACGTACGGCATCCTCTACCCTGATCACTCTGCGGTCGTCTCGAAAGGTCATGACCAGCTCGTGAACGAGAGAAACATTCGGATCCTTTTCCGGCAATCTTTCTGCCAAAAAAGCTTCTATCCGACTCACCATGCTCTGATCATCAGGTGCGGACAAAATGAAACTCTCGAGCGGCCCACTTTCAATACCAAAAACTTCTTCTATAGTCGCAGTGCTGTCAGTCAGGTGAGAAACCGGGGCACCCAGAAACGGGTAAAAACCACCGGGCTTGAATTTGATGCCGACCACCCATCCATGATCCTTTACAATACGTACGGAGGTGGATCGTCCTACGCCATAAATGCGTGTGCCGTTCTCTTCAACGACTAGATTGACGTTTGGATGGGCGATCACGGTCTGTTTGTACGGCTCCTGACCACGTAAATCCCATCTGACGATCCAGTAATGCTGCACAAAATATTGTGTCTCAACAGAAGGTGCGTACCTTACGAGCGAAAATTTTTGATCGTTCTCTGCCAGATGAAGGACCCCTTTGGGTAATCCATTAACAGCTCTATTCAATGAGCGCTCCTCCTGTCGTCTATTTCCAAAACAGCCTGCCTTCCATTTCCTATTCTAAGAATAGTAGGTGGCAGAGTTGAATACAATTCACATTTCTGTTTTGGGGGCAAACAGGAGGAGCATGAGTGAGATTTCAGCTAATCTACTGCACCATTTCTGCCCACTTCAAATCGATGAATCCAAGACCATCCACTTGTACGCCCTTCACCTTGTCGTTTTGTACCCAAATATCTACATCCGTAAAGAGCGGGATCACAGGCATTGCATCCATAAATATCTGTTCAGCCTCTGCAAACAGCTGTGTACGTTTTGAGGGGTCACTCTCCAAGGCGGACTTTTGAAGCAGTTCTTTGTAGCGCGTGTCCTCCCATCCCGTATCGTTGTTTCCGGTCTTTGCATCCCGGAACATTTCCAAGTAGTTGATCGGATCGTTAAAGTCCGCGTTCCAGCCGAGACGGCCAATATCATAATTCAGAGAATGCAAATCTTCCAAATGCACCTTGAACTCCTTGTTAGCCAGCTTCACATCAATGCCAAGGGCTTTTTTCCATTGATCCTGCACAGCCTCAGCAATCTTTTTGTGCCTGTCGGTCGTATTGTATGACAAGGTGATTGGCGGAAGCGAAGTGAGACCCAGTTCCTTCAATCCTTCTTGGAGCAATTGCTTGGCAGTTTCCGTATCATGATCCTTGAAGTAGCCCTCTGACTTAATGATCATCGATTGCGGCAGCATCCCCATGGTCGGCACCTGACCTACCTGTGTGATATTGTCTACGATGCTCTTACGATCGACCGTGTAGGACAACGCTTTACGTATCTTGGCATTGCTGAGTGGCCCTTTGGTTGTGTTCAGCTTATACCAGTACATTGTCGCTTTCGGATGCACGACCAGTTTTCCAGACTCTTTCAGTGCCGGGATTGCATCTGTAGGCAATCCTCCAAGCGGTTGTCCCGCCCAATCCAGCTCTCCATTTTCAAACATAGACAGTGCAGTGCTGTCGTCCTCGATCATGGCAAAATCAATCTGATCAAGCTTTACAGCATCCTTATCCCAGTAGTTCTCGTTCTTTTCCAGAACAATCTTGCTCTTATGCTCCCACGACCTCATTTTGAACGGACCGTTACTCACGTGAGTAGCTGCTTCGTTTGCCCATTTCGGATTGGCTTCGACAATTTTTTTATCAACCGGATAATAGGTATAGAAGGCGGTCAGTTCCAGGAAGTAAGGCGTCGGGTTTTCTAGCGTCACTTCTAGCTTCTTGTCATCCAGTACCTTGACGCCCAATTCTTCAGGCTTCGCCTTTCCGGTATGCACTTTTTCCGCGTTCTTGATGTAGTACAGCTGGTAGGCGTATTCTGCAGCAAGCTTAGGATCGAGTACACGCTTCCAGGCAAATTCAAAGTCTTGCGCTGTCACCGGGTCTCCATTGCTCCATTTCGCATCTCGCAGAGTGAACGTGTAGACGCGATTGTCATCAGATACCTTGATATCGGATGCCATCGAATTCATTGGTTTTGAATCTTTGTCCAAACGGGTCAATCCATCAAATGTCGCTCGCACGACAGCACCTGAAGTAGCATCCTTCGCCAAACCAGGGTCAGCCGTAGAAGGCTCACTCGTCAGATTTGCACGGAATACTTGCGGCTTTTTCTCTGCTGTTTGTGCCGCAGGTGCTCCCGTCTCTTGTTTGGGTGGTGTAGATGCTGACGGTTGCGCCCCACCGGAACAGGCTGCCAAAACTGTACCGACTACCAGGAGCAAGCCAGCAAACAGACTTACTTTCTTTTTCATCTGAATGTTCCCCCTTATCAAAAAATTCCTTTTCCAACAAAATATACTCGACTGATAGCTCATTTGAGAATGGGGTTTGCATAGATTTCATTTAATTTTATGAATATTTATACTATTATTAAAAAAGATAAACCCAACCAGCCTCATGGACCAGTTGGGTTTTTTGTTTATTGATCAATTATTTCGTTCCTTAGAATGCTGGAACAATTGCACCTTTGTATTTCTCTTGGATGAACTGTTTCACTTCCGGGGAGTTCAGCTCTTTCACAAGTTTTTGCATCGCTTCTGAGTCTTTGTTGTCAGGACGAGCTACCAGGTAGTTCGCATATGGAGAATCCTTGTCTTCTAAAAGCAGAGCATCTGTCGTTGGAACCAGTTTTGCTTCCAGAGCGTAGTTTGTGTTGATCAGCGCCAGATCTACTTCTTCCAGTACGCGTGGCAGCATCGCTGCTTCTACTTCTTTGAACTTCAGGTTTTTCTTGTTTTCTACGATGTCTTTTACGGTACCGCTGATGCCTACGCCGTCTTTCAGCTTGATCACGCCGTTTTTCTCCAGAAGAGCCAATGCGCGGCCGTTGTTAGTTGGGTCGTTTGGCAGAGCGATTGTTGCTCCATCAGCTAATTCTTCGATTTTCTTGATCTTTTTGGAATAAGCACCAAATGGCTCGATGTGTACCGCTACCACTGGTTGCAAGTCCATGTTTTGGTCTTTATTAAACTGTTCCAGGTAAGGTTTGTGCTGGAAGAAGTTTGCGTCGAGTTGTTTTTCGTTTACTTGTACGTTTGGTTGAACGTAATCCGTGAATTCCTTGATTTCCAGGTTCACGCCTTGGTCCTTCAGTTTTGGCTGAATGTATTTCAAGATTTCAGCGTGTGGAACTGGAGTTGCTCCAATATTCAAAGTCACCGCTTCTGTACCTTTGGAGCCTTGTGCGCCACCCTCAGCTGGTGCTGGAGTCGCTTCTGGTTTGCTGCCGCAAGCTGCAAGAGAGAATGCCAATACAGTCGACAGTACAGATACCACTAATTTCTTCACGGAAAAATCCCCCTTTTTCGTCTATGCATCTTTTAGAACTATATATGGAAAGACCTTACTTACGGCTGAATTTCAAAACCAACCGATCCCCAAAGGACTGCAAGATCTGCACCAACACGAGCAAGATAATGACGGTTACTACCATGACATCCGTCTGGAAGCGCTGATAGCCGTAGCGAATTGCCAGGTCACCCAGTCCGCCTCCACCGATTACCCCAGACATCGCAGTGTAAGATACGAGCGTGACAGTCGTGATCGTGATGGCCGCAATCAGACCGGAACGTGCCTCGGGTAGCAGGACACTCCACACGATCTGCCAGTTGGAAGCACCCATCGACTGCGCTGCTTCGATCACACCTCGATCGACTTCACGCAATGAGGTCTCTACCAGCCTAGCGAAGAAAGGAGCTGCCCCGATCACCAGTGGCGGAATCGCACCCAGCACGCCCAGCGAAGTTCCCACAATCGCTTTCGTGACCGGAATCAACAAGATCATGAGAATAATGAAAGGAACTGAGCGCAAGATGTTGACCACAATCGATGCGATTGAGTAGAATGCGCGATTCTCCAAAAGCTGGCCTCTCGATGTGAGGAACAGGATCACACCTACCGGCAAACCGATCAAAACAGCAAACAGTGTAGAAAAGCCAAGCATCGTTAGTGTAGCCCCTGTGCCTTCCGCTATTTCAGCCCAGTCCACATTTTCTAGTGTCAATCCCATTTAAATCACCTCCACTTCAAGGCCGCGCTGCCGCAGCGTCTGGATCGCACGCTCACTCTGTTGGGCATCGCCTTCCAGCTCAACGACCAGCTGGCCATACGGTGTATCCTTCATGCGCGAGATCGTACCTTGCAAGATGCTGAATACGGTACCGGTCTCTTGCATCGTCTGAAATAAGATCGGCTGGTATGTCTGCTCTCCCAAGAAGGTAACCCTCGCGATGGTTCGGTTGCCTGTCGCTTTTTCCTGAGCTACCGCTTCACGCAGCTCTGTCGAATCCGCCACTTGCTCCACGAATTCTTGTGTGGTTGGATGCTGTGGCTTCAGGAAGACATCCAGCACCTTGCCAGACTCGACAATGAGCCCTCCATCAATGACACCGACGCGATCACAAATCGAGCGAATGACGTGCATCTCATGGGTAATCAGTACGATGGTCAAGCCCAGCTTGCGGTTGATATCCAGCAGCAGAGCCAGAATGGAATTGGTTGTCTGCGGATCCAATGCTGACGTAGCCTCGTCGCACAGCAGAACCTTTGGATCGTTCGCCAGCGCACGGGCGATGCCCACGCGTTGCTTTTGCCCACCCGACAATTGGGAGGGGTACTTGTCTCGATGTGCTTCCAGTCCGACCAGCTTCAGCAGCTCGTCCACCTTTTGACGGATCTCCGCCTTGGGACGCTTCGCCAACTTCAAGGGAAACGCCACATTGTCTCCTACCGTTGCCGAGGACAGCAGGTTAAAATGCTGAAAGATCATTCCTACCTGCCGACGCTGCTCCTGCAGCTTATGATCGTCCAGCTTGGTCAGCTCAACCCCATCGACAAATACTTGCCCAGAGGTTGGACGCTCCAGCAGATTGATACAACGGATGAGCGTACTCTTCCCCGCACCGGAATGCCCGATAATCCCGTAAATTTCTCCCTTTTCTATCGTCAGATCAATCCCGTGCAATGCTGGGATCGTCTTTCCCTGTACTTGATAGCTTTTTTGCAGATTGCGTAATTGAATCAACGAGTCCACCTCCCTTTTTAGAAAACTTGGCTACGCTAAGCCTTGGCGCCGGCGAAGCCATAGTTGTGCTTTTACTATCATCCTTAGAAGATTTATACTTTCCGATAGTACAAGAAACTTCTATGATTAATAAACAACGAGCCCCTTTTTCAACAAACGAAAAAGGGGCTGCAACGTATATCACGTTCGCATCCACCCTTCTCATCTATCAAGATCCAAACAATCTTGTAGGAATTGGCACCGCGACTTCCATGTAAAAAAACATGGGCCGGTTGCCGGGCTTCATAGGGCCTGTCCCTCCGCCTCTCTTGATAAGAAAGATATCCACGTATATTATGTTCATATTTCGAAATTCAATGATTCAATGATACAAATCGGATTATATCCCTTTTGAAAAACAAACGTCAATAGAAATAGAAGGAAAAAATGTTTTTTTGCAATGCAATTTCTTTGATTGTTAATCCATTACGCCATTTCGGATGATGGTCGCTTTCACATGAAACCGAAACGTGGCTTCCTTGAACATCTTCCGCCATTCACCGGTCGTCATCTGATGTTCCCCTGTTCCTTATACGGATAGGTAAGCAAATCATGGATAGTCTTCCCCAAAAAACCAATTTGGTACAAAAAAAAACAGCACGCTCATTGAGGCGTGCTGCTCGTAGATGGATCTTCGACTGTCGTATTAGCTTGTTTGGTAGCTGGCTGAATCGCTTCCTGAATAAAAGCTTGAACTTGATCAACATCTGGGACGAGCACAGAGCCAGCTCGATGCGATTCATGGAACATGCCCATCGGTGGAAGCTGGTACTTCCCTGGATTTTGCGTGTTGAGATTCAACCCTAAGGAGGACAGCTTCATCATATCCATCGTTCCGATGTTTGTTTGGACGTATGGTGTTACTTCTTTCAAAATCGAAGGTAATTGGATCAGGGTCGTACCCTTTTTCATCTGATCAGCTACTGCGGCCAACAATTTACGCTGACGCTCCGTACGCGTATAATCGGAGGTGGCATCATGACGGAATCGCACGTATTGCAATGCTTTATTTCCGTCCAGCTGCTGGACACCCTTTTTCAAATTAATGTCGTAAACGCCTTTATCCGTAGGGTCGTGGTAGTACATATTTTTCTCCACATCCAGCTCGACACCGCCTACGGAGTCAATCAATGCCTTGAAGCCTTCAAAATCGGTAATGACATAGCGATCAACAGGCAAGCCAGTGAACTGACTGACGGTCTTCATCGCCAAATCGGGCCCGCCATCGACAATCGCCGCATTGATGCGCGAACTGCCGTTACCCGGAACATCTACATACGTGTCCCGTAAGATCGAAAACAGATCGTATCGCTTGCTGACCGGGTCAATGCTCACGAGCATCATGGAATCAGATCGTGGCAATCCGTTATTTTTCATGCCCCTGCGATCCACACCCATCAACAGGATATTGACGCGATCCTTCCCGTCCCACTGAGGTATTTCAGCAGCCTTTGTCGCTGCTCCACCATCAGGCAGTGGGGAGATTACATTGGGCTCTTGAATATCTTGAGCAAACTGATAAAAGGAATACCCGTAGTAACCTGCCGTAGCGGCCACTACTACAAGTACAATCAACAACATTCGTTTCCATATTCGCATATAGAATGACTCCACCTTTAGTCTCTGTATCGGTTAAATCGACTCTCCGCTTTGTTTAGTATACTCGAAACTGCGGAAAGTGGAGCAGCCTTTATTTGGGTTGAGAAGCAGGGTTATTTACTAAACATTTTAATTTACAAAGTATATAAAAGAAGCTATACTGTTCCATATCTTATCACAAAGGATGAGTCCTATGATCTCACCAGCCTCTCTTTTGCAACGCTATCCGCGAGAAGCTTTATTGTTTTTGGTAGCCAGTTTTATCAACGCTTCCGGAAGCGCTTTCATGTGGCCACTAACCACTTTGTACGTACATACGGTTCTGCAACGCTCTATGACTGAGGCGGGCTTTGCCCTCATGCTGCAGTCTCTTGCCGGAATCATCGGTCAATTTGTCGGTGGTTCCCTGTTTCATCGGCTCGGAGCCAAGCGCCTTATCGTGGGTTCCCTGTTTTTGCAAGGCTGTATCCAGCTAGCTATCCCGTTTACAAGCAGCTGGAATCTCTACCTTGCCCTGATGATCGGACTTGGGTTTACTTTCAACCTCTCTTCTCCTGCGATTCAGGCGTTTATCGGTTTTCGCTGGAAGGAGCAGCGACGTGAATTGTTCAATATTGTGTACGTGAGCAATAACCTAGGAATGGCCATCGGCACTTCTCTGGCGGGTATTGTAGCTGCCATTTCGTTTCAGTTTACCTTCTTATTGAATAGTGCCAGCACCCTGCTCTTTGCGCTCTTCTTTTTTATCTTTATGAAGCATATCACTCATCAAGAATTAGTCGGTGACTCTGCTGTACACGCACAAAAACGTACGGGTAAAGAGACACTGCAGCTGCTGTACAAATATCAGCTGTACCTGTTCATGGCGATGGGCGCTGGCTTTATTTTCTTTTCTACCACGGTCTGGAATACCGGAGTCGCTCCCCATCTGACGGGTTTGGGCATGCCACTATCCAACTACAGCTGGCTATGGACCATCAACGGGATTATTATTTTTGCTGGTCAGCCAGTCACGAGCTGGATCAAACGCTTGTTACGACAAAGCTTGTCAGCCCAATTGGTAGCGAGTGCTGTAGCTTATGGTGCAGGCTTTGGGTTTATGCTGCTATTCCACAGCAGTTACCTGGCATTTATCCTGGGAATGATCATCACCACTTTTGGAGAGATGCTCATTTCTCCCACCATCCCTACTTTTATCACGGAAAAAACGAGTGATGCTGCACCTTTTTACCTCGGTATGGTAGGCGCTATTACTGCGGTTGGACGCTTACTGGGCCCACTGGCAATGGGATACATGTACGATCATGGCGGAATTGAGCCAACTTTGCTGCTGGCAACAGCTGTCTCCTCAACGGCTGTCCTCCTTTGCCTGATGCACGCATCCTTCCACCGCAACCGAATCGGTGCCTCGACCCGCTCCAATTAATCGCATTTTACCCTGTACAAATACGTTTGACGCAAATAAAAACCGTTCGTTTCTTTTCTTGAAGAAACGAGCGGTTTTTTGCCTCTTACATTCACTTACCGCAATAAAAAAGCCCCTCTTCTCAATAGAGGGACCCTTCACTACGCTAGGATTGTTTCGGATAAGCTAATTCAGGTAACTGATACCATTCGCCTGCCATCCATTCGCGCGCCTTCCAACGAATGACGTCCGGACGAACCAGTGGCATGATTTCTTGGAACAGGTCCACACGTTCGATGTCTGTCATCGGGACGAAGCGATTGGCTGCTTCGAGATCGGCCTCCAGCTCCTCCATTTTGCTCACACCCAAAATCGACGTAGCAACAGGCAAGCTCCATGTATAGCGCAGCGCTTGTTCGGTCCACGGAGCCAGCTTTCCTAGCCCCATAACCTTCATCCCGATAACCGCTACACCTTTTTCTACGGCTTGCGGGACAAAATCATGCGCGAAGCTGTAAATAAAATGATCCAGTGCGGACAGCGCAACCAGTGCACTATCAAAAGGATAACGGCGAATGGCTTCCGCCAGCAGACGAGGGTCCGTATGACCGCTAATGCTGATTTTACGGATCAGGCCCTGTTCTTTCGCTTCGATCAAGGCTTCGAGCGCGCCGCCTTTGGCAAAGATCGCGTCCAGATCATGTGGCTGCATGATATTGTGCATACGCCACTCATTGACATAATCGGTCTGGAGTCGCTTCAGACTGCCTTCCAAATCCTTCAGGGCGAGGTCTCGGGTACGACCGCCTGTCTTGGTCGCGATCCACACCTTGTCGCGCAGACCTTTCAATCCCAGACCGACGCGTGTCTCCGACTGTCCATCACTATAGCTCGGGGCCGTATCAAAATAATTGACCCCCGCCTCTACTGCGCGGCGAATGATCGCAATCGCTTCTTCTTCCGTGCAGTCGTGCTCATCCACAATGCGTTGCGCACCAAAACCTAGCAAAGAAACCTGGTGTGGGTCTCGTCCAAACGAACGGGTCTGCATCCAAGAAATTCCCCTTTCATTAGAAAACAAGACGCCCGAAATCGAGCGCCTTGAGAACGTTATCTGTCATTAGTTGCTGTATGTTTCGTAAGCGTTGGTCAGCAGATTGGCAATGGTTTGCAGATCGTTGTTTTCGATCTGATGACGTTCGATCATCGTCATAATTTTGCCGTCTTTCATGATGGCAAAAGACGGGGAAGATGGTGCATAGCCTTCGAAATACTCGCGAGCTTTTGCAGTCGCTTCCTTGTCTTGTCCAGCAAATACGGTGAAGATGTTGTCTGGCTTCGTGGTATGGTTCAGGGAATATACAACCGCTGGGCGAGCCAATCCTGCTGCACAACCACAAACGGAGTTCACGACTACCAGTGTCAGACCTTTCGCACTTGGCAAAGTTTGTTCTACTTCATCAGCAGTGCGGAGCTCTTGAAAACCATTGCGAGTCAACTCTTCACGCATTGGTTGGATTACTTGGCTCATATATGCTTCATAAGACATCATGGGGCAACCTCTCCTTTTTCTATCACGTTATCCATTACGTTTATTATACCCGGTTCATGACCATTGGAGAATCAGGAAGTGCTTATTAACTACACTTCCATCAAAATGGTAAGAATCATCGGGTTGCGGCCTGTTTTTTCGTAGATGAACGGCTTGATCACTTCATTGATTTGGGCCTTCAGCTCAGACCACTCTTTGATTTTCTTTTCCAATGCTTCCTGCAGACGTTGACGAACGAGCATCGTCGCTTCCTGAATGAGCGACTCGGAACCACGCACGTATACGAAGCCACGGCTCACGATATCAGGTCCCGTCAAGATCTTGAAGTTCTTCATATCCAAGCTCACGACAACGACCATCAATCCGTCCTCTGCCAAATGCTTGCGGTCGCGCAGGACGATGTTTCCTACATCCCCTACACCACTACCATCGATCAGGACGATACCTGCATGAACCTTGGTCAGCCATGCTTTTTCACGATTGCAGTTCAGCACATCGCCGTTGTCCATGATAAAGATGTTGCTATCCTCAATCCCCACTTGCTGTGCCAACTTGGAGTGAGTCTTCAGCATCCGGTACTCCCCGTGGATCGGGATAAAGAACTTGGGACGGATGAAGTTCAGCATGAGCTTTAGCTCTTCGCTGCTTCCGTGACCGGAGGCATGGATGTCAAAGTCTTGGTTGAGCACGACATTGGCACCAGCTCGGTACAGCTTGTCGATCGTCCGGCTCACGTTGATCGTGTTGCCTGGGATCGGTGAAGCCGAAATGATGACTGTGTCTTCCGGATAGATCGAAACCGTCCGGTGAGAACCCGAAGCGATCCGAGTCAGAGCCGCCATAGGCTCGCCCTGGCTACCTGTACAAATGATCAACACCTGATTGTCTGCGTAGTTGTCGATGTGCTTGATGTCGATCAACATACCCTCTGGCATCTGGATGTAGCCCAGTTCTTGTCCAATTAAAAATACCTTTTCCATGCTACGGCCAATGACCGCGACTTTGCGGTTGCATTGCTCGGCAGCATCCACGACTTGCTGCAGACGGTGCACGTTGGAGGCAAAAGTCGCGAGAATGATGCGACCGCGCGCTTTGCGAACCACATCGAGAATGCCTTCGCCTACCGTACGCTCCGACATAGTAAAGCCGTACCGCTCACTGTTTGTACTGTCCGACAGCAAAGCCAGTACATCTCCGCTCGCACCAATGCGGGCAATTTTCCCGTACTCGGTCGTTTGTCCGACAGGTGTCATGTCAAACTTGAAGTCGCCCGTATGGATAACCGCTCCTTCTGGAGTATGAAGCACGACCCCAAACGAATCTGGGATACTGTGGTTTGTACGGAAAAACGTAGCCTTCAACCGGTCGAAGGGAATTTCCGTATCTTCCGAGATCGGAATCAGTTTGACATCGTTTTGCATGCGGTGCTCTTCCAGCTTTGCCTTGACCAAGCCCAGGGTCAGGCGTCCACCGTAAATAGGCACCTTTATTTGCCGTAAAACATAGGGAATAGCCCCGATGTGATCTTCATGCCCGTGCGTTAATAAAAGTGCTTTAATTTTATGCTGGTTTTGTACCAGATAAGAAACATCGGGAATGACCAGATCGATCCCGAACATCTCGTTCTCGGGGAATTTCACCCCGCAGTCAATCATGATAATCTCATCCTCATACTCGACGCAGTACATATTTTTTCCGATCTCGCCGAGGCCGCCCATCGCGAAAATCTTAACGTCGCTCAATATCTTTCCTCCTAACATCATCGTGCATGATTTTGGAAACCCGAACCAAGCATGCCATTCTTATTGTAACACAACGCGAGGCGTTCGTTTCATCCAGTCTTTCATTCCACCAACAGAAAGGGCCATCCGTCGCATTCCTACGCGAAATCTCCTAGTCTATTGGAAAATTGTACAAAATCAGAGGGGTAGAAAGCAAGAAACCCGGCTTTCCTGCAAAACAAATGGGCAGACTACCGCACATTGGAGCCTCACATCATATCAAAAGGGAGTCGTGACCGATGAAATCAAAAGGAAAAGCCATCCTCGTTGCCCTGCTGTTGGGCCTGTCGCTAGCCTGGACAAGTCCAGTCGCCGATGCTCAGCCTCCCTATGCAAAATGGGGCAAAATCGCCATGCAACAAACGATGAAAACGTACCCCAAAGCAAAAGTTGTGGATTATTTGCACGTAGGTCGAAAAAACAAAACGCCCACAACGTCAGAAGAGACGTTCAAGCTCTTGCTCCAGGAGAACAATCGCATGTGGGCGTTACTGGTTCATATTGAATTTGAGACGAAATCCGAGAAGGTGCTGAAGGTCAGCTTTGAGGAGACGAGCTAAGCTAGTCTGCCAGCTGCTCCATCTCCGTCATCATTTGCTCCATGTCCATTTCGGCAGCCATTCCGTATGCGCGGCGCATGTTGCCGTCTTCATCCACGAGGAACATGCGCGCCGTATGGGCAAAAGAACCATCCGGCTGCTTCATCACAGCGATTCCGAAGTCTTTCGTCACCTTTTCCACAGCTTGGGTATCCCCTCGCAAGAACTGCCAACCACTCTGATCAGCCTTGAATTTCTTGGCGTATTCTTGCAGGACTTCAGGTGTGTCAAAATCAGGATCAAAGGTAATGCTCACGAACTCTACCTTATCCCCGAACAATCCTTTTTCCTTCAACTGATCCTGCAGCTTGGACATATTGTATGTCGTAGCAGGACAAATATCTGGGCAATTGGTAAACATAAATTCGACCAGCCTTACCTTCCCCTTGCCTTCTGAGAAGGTGTACTTCGAGCCATTGATGTTATCTAATGAGAAGTCGTTCAAGGCCTTCATGACAGGAATGTCTACTTTGGTCATGTATTTGTATCCGAACACGCCGACAATAGCCAAAATGAGTACACCTGCCAGTACCGTAAACCAATGACGCTGCAGAGCCGTTCCCTGCTGCTTTTGCGTACCTATACTCACGATTTACTTCCTCCCCTTGCCTATCTCTACAGTTCTTTCTCTCCTGGCCATGCCAGCATTCCGCCCACCATATTTGCTACATCGTAGCCTTGTGCGGTCAAGTACTCTGTTGCCATATTGCTACGCGCACCGCTGCGGCAAACCATGACGATCGGAACGTCTTTGTCCAGCTCGTCGATGCGATGCGGCAAAAATCCAAGGGGAATCAGCTTGGCTTGTTTGATGTGACCCGCATTCCACTCGTCAACCTCGCGTACGTCGATTACTTGCAGCTCCTCATTGGCTTCCAGCTTTGCCAGCAATTCTTCTGGAGTTATTTCTTTTACGCTATTACTCATCGTCGGTTATCCTCCTACTATGTACCTGAAAATAGTTCCGTACCTACCAATTCCCATCATATCATAGCGGCCTTCTGTTTTCTAACGCGAAGACCTCGAATGGGCAACAAAGAACATCACTTTATTACGAATAGTAATTAAGTTGAATAAAATTAGCTACTTATATATAATTAGTTTCATAACACGTAAAGGAGGCGATACGAATGGGAACCTGTAGATGCGGTCAAACCAAGAATGCAGAAGGAAATTGCGACGGTACACACGCAACAATAAGTAAACCATAATCGATGCCAACCCAAGGATGAACGACCGCGTTTTAGCGGAAGATTTTACCGAAGTGATGCCAGAAGCGGACGCTGAGGCACTTCGCCATGCGCTCTAGAATTCATAAGCGTAACGCTTATAAATTCTTCCACGTTAAAAAAAGACTAATTCTTCTGTACAGGAAAAGAAGCACGATCCGTGCTTCTTTTTTCGTATTTCCGACTTACAGCTTGCCCTTCTTGATCCAGTACACGATACGATAGGAGCCGAACAACGACACCAATAGCATCGCAATCAGCATAAACAGCCAGATTCCCAGCATATTTGTCTCCTCTAGCCCCTCCGCATTCTTTCCTACAAAATATCCAATATAAATAAGAAGGAAGTAGCACAACACATTGGGAATGATCCACGCTGCTCGCAACGCCGTGCTTTTTTTCCCTTTCGACTGTTTTTGATCGTTTGAAATATCCATTTAAACCTCCCTGATAACTGATTATTGAATATTGACAGCAAAGTATACTTTTTCATACAATTATGACAACAACCTATTTACGTATTTCATCAAGAGTGGTGGAGGGACAGGCCCGACGAAGCCCGGCAACCTGCATGGAAACATGTGAGGTGCCAATTCCTGCAGAATCCATAGATTCTGAGAGATGAGCTATTCCGTGTATGACCGGAGCCTTCTTCTTCTCAGGAGAATGCTCCGTTTTTTATTGGTTTATCATACCACAGAAAAAAAGGAGAGATGATCATGTCAAATCAACAACAATGGAAACCGGAAACAATTGCAGTCCATGGAGGACAGGAGCCAGACCCCGTGACAGGTTCCCGTGCCGTCCCTATCTATCAAACGAGCTCCTATGTGTTCCGCGATACGGATCATGCGGCAGATTTGTTTGCGCTGAAGGAAATGGGCAACATCTATACACGTATCATGAACCCGACACAGGATGTATTTGAGAAGCGCGTTGCTCTGCTCGAAGGTGGCGTCGGCGCGTTGGCGACCGCTTCCGGTCAGGCAGCCATTACCTTCTCCATCCTCAATATCGCGCAAGCTGGAGATGAAGTGATCGCATCCAGCAGCCTTTACGGTGGCACATACAATCTCTTCGCTCATACCCTGCCACGCCTTGGCATCAAAGTACATTTCGTAGATCAATCCAATCCGGAAAACTTCCGGGCATACATCAATGAAAATACCAAAGCGTTTTTCTGCGAAACGATCGGAAACCCTCGCATGGACGTAGCCGATCTGCAAGCAATCGCGGACATCGCTCATGAAAATGGCGTTCCACTGATCGTAGACAATACGTTTGCGACTCCGATCTTGTGCCGTCCTTTTGAACACGGCGCAGACATCATCGTCCACTCTACTACTAAATTCATCGGCGGCCACGGAACAGCCATCGGCGGAATTATCGTAGACTCAGGCAAATTTGATTGGAACAATGGCAAATTCCCAGGACTGACTACTCCAGATCCTAGCTATCACGGAGTCGTTTACGCGGATGCAGTCGGACCTCTGGCGTACATCATCAAAGCGCGTGTCCAGCTGCAGCGTGACATCGGAGCAGCTGTCGCTCCTTTCAACTCCTTCTTATTCCTCCAAGGGCTCGAGACGCTGCATCTACGCATGGAGCGCCATAGCCAAAACGCACAGGCAGTTGCTCAATACCTCGCTTCCCACCCTGCCGTGGAATGGGTCAGCTACCCAGGTCTGGAGGGCGACGCGAATCACGCACTAGCGCAAAAATACTTGCCTCAAGGCGCAGGTGCTATCCTCACCTTCGGCATCCGTGGCGGTGTAAATGAAGGAAAGAAACTGATCGAATCTGTAAAGCTTTTCTCTCACTTGGCAAACGTGGGAGATTCCAAGTCGCTCGTCATTCATCCTGCGAGCACCACCCACCAGCAAATGTCGGAAGAAGAACAAGCTGCTGCTGGCGTTACTCCAGGCATGATCCGTCTCTCTATCGGAACGGAGTCTATCGCGGATATTATTGGTGATTTGGAGCAGGCGTTGAAGACGGCGGTAAAGCAAGTCACCGCATAATACAAACAGAATAAATGAAAAAGACAGGCCTACTGCATCTCTGCAGTAGGCCCTTTTTTCCATTTTCCAGGTTGTAGCAGCTCAAACCAAACTACTTCAACACATAAATTTTTACATTTTGCATACCAAAGCCGCTTGCGTCCTTACCAGGCACGTAAATGTCCACCCGCGCATCTTTGATCGCTCCACCGATGTCGGTTGCTTTGGCGATCATGCCGTTCCCAGGAAGCGAGCCATGTTTGTACCCGGTGATGTATACAGTAGAGCCAAGCGGAATCACGTCCGGGTCGACAGCGATCGTACCCACTTTGAGCGGATTTCCGAAGTAATCCACCCCTGCCCATCCGCCGTTTTCCTCTGCTGATCCGGTATAGGCGGTCGCCACAGCTTTGATCACTTTACTGTAAGGACGAGCTTGACCGGCAGTTGTCTTTACATGATTTGCGACGGGCAACTGGATGGTCTGCCCCAGTTGCAGGTTCTGTGGGTCTACCCCCGGATTTGCCTTCTGTACCGATTCCAAAGGCACGTTGTACTGTTTGGAAATCTGGTAGAAGGTGTCGCCTGCTTTAATCTGGTAGGTAGAGGAAGCAGCGAATGCTGGTGTTGCGATCGCTGCCAAGCACAAACCTAACGCCATCGTTACAAAAGATTTTGTTATGAACTGTTTTTTCATTTTTTTCTCCTTTCAACTGCCTGCGAGGTTAGTTGTCGGATTCGGGTTGAGGAGTCAACCCTACGCATTCGCGCTTCACCCCAAATCGCAGATCTTACGACCTTGCGAAGAAAATCGTCCCCCGCACCTCACTCGTGTGAAGTTTTGGCTTCCAAAAAATTACCACATCTTTTTCACAGGGGTAAATGAGAAAATATTGGAAACACCGGAAAACTCATTGTGTTGCGTCAAGGAACGAAGCTTCGACATCCCGATCTCTAATTGATTGGCTCGCCGTTTCTTATTGGCATTGAAGAACAAACTTGGCGGCTGCTGTTGCTCAATCGGTAGTGTAAATGAAACAAACAAACCCCAAGGCTCGTTATGGCCTTGGGGTTTGTTTGTCCTTTTATGGGCGAGTTGGTGGTTTTGGAGCATCATGCTGAGCGCCGTTGTACCATTCAATGTCTTCCCCATCATCGAAGTTCGTTCCCTGATGCTGGACTGCAAAGAATTGGAAGTTGACCTTTTTCAAAGCATCGCCTTGGAATTTGTTATCCGCTGTGCCTTTAAAAGTCAGTCTTACACGAACTGGATCCGCATCTGCAAGCGGTAGAGCTGGTAAGGCGTAATTGTAGAAGTTATCGGTCAAATCACCAGTTGTTACAGAGCTTTGATTGAGCTCCTTGAGGGTTCCTTTCCATACTTGCTTGAGAGGAAGGACTTCGCCGCTGAATACTTCAATCTGAATCTGATCAGCAAAATCGTCCACGCTGTTAACAATCTTATGCTTGTTGTCAATTTTGGAGTAAGTAGCCGATGCCGGATTTGCTCCATCAACATAATCCGCATTGTCGTAGGTTGCTTTCATGAAGACATCTCGGATGGATAACGTACCGCCATTCACGAGCTTGAATACTTTTTCTACGCTGTCACCCGGCTTCAGATTCCCGAGCTTGGATTCAAACAGATTGGTCCCAATCTCTCTGTCATTCAGCTTTTTCAATTCCAGATTCAACGTACCAGCTGCGTACGAACCTTGTGCCGTTTCCACGTCGGAGAAAGAAGCGTATGTACCTCCCCCAACCAAAGAGAGACCCGCGGCTGCGGAAAGAACGGCCATCATTACTTTTGTCTTAACACTCATCTTGAAAGTCCTCCTTTTTACCCCAATGGCAGGGGAGATGGATGATCACTAGTTAAGTGAGAACTGCCGGGGATTCCCGGCAGCTTCTCGTTTATTCATTCTGGAATTAATGGCTTTCTGTTTGGCTAGCGTTTTCGTTCTCGATGTTTGTACCATCGTTGAACTCTTTGCCACTGAATTGTACTGCGTTGAATTGGAATTTGATTTTGCTCAGCGTGTCGCCTTGGAATTTGTTTCCAGCCTCTTTGTTGAAGGTAAACTTGATGGTTACGCCATCTGTGTCTACTGGCAGAGCAGGCAAGCTATGGTTGCTAGTCTCGGAAGTGATGTCTGGAGTCCATTTGGTTTTCAGTTCTTTCAATGTACCTTCCCATACGCGGTTGGAATGAGTAGGGTTTGCGACTGGGTCTCCACCATAAACTTCAACTTTGATTTGATCAGCAAAATCGTCAGCACTGTTTGTGAAAGCAGATCCCAAGTATTTGGAGTCAATCTTAGCGCGGAGTGGGTTGCTAGAATCGTTACCATCTTTGTAATCGCCGTTTTCATAAGTAGCTTGGAAGAATACGTCTTTGATCGACAGGGTACCAGCATTGGTCAGCAAGAATTTTTTCGTTACGCTGTCTCCTGGTTTCAGGTTAGCCAGTTTGGATTCAAATACGCCAGAACCCAGAGCGCTTCCGTTCAATTTTTTCAGTTCGAGGTTCAACGTACCTGCTGCGTAGCTATTTTCTGCTGTTTCAGTGTCAGAGAATGCCGCGAAAGTTCCGCCACCGATCAAGGAAATACCGAGTGCTGCCGATGCTACGCCCATGCCCAATGCTTTTTTAAGACTCATGATAAATTCCTCCATTTTTTTGCCCGTACTCGGGCTTATTTGATTTTTTATTTTTTGAACCCTTATGGCTGTCATAAGGAGTTGCAAACAAGGGAAGGTACTTCGTTTAATTGGCCGCCTTGCTCTCCAATTGGTTGATTGCTTTACGAATGCTCAGGATCGAGTAGCCTAGCAGGAACACCCCTGGGGTAATCATCAGGATGACTGCTCCTGTTTTGGATCTTACGAAATCTAGCAGATAGCTGAGGTTGGGAACCGTGATGCCCATGTATTGACCTACGATGTTTTCTGCACGAACAGGCTCTGGATCAGCCTTCTGGTTGTTGTCGCCTTTGGTCACATACGATACGTTCTGGCCATTTTTCAGTACATCCACCACTCTGTGCGTGACGAGCTTGTCGTCAGCTACTCGGAACGTAATGACATCCCCTTTTTGAAAACGATTCATGTCACCACCTGGTTTGATCACAATCACAGAGCCAGTCATGAAGGTCGGTTCCATAGAGCCTGATAAGACGCCCTTCATTTGAAAGCCGAAGAATTTCGGTTCGCCATCAGAAGCCTTTGAAACGACAACCGCTGACGCCATCACGATCAGGATCGCTGCGAAGATCCACGTCACGATTCTGCTGATCCATTTTTTCATTCTCTTTTCACCTTACCTTTGCGTGTTGATCTCGACTCTTTACTTCTTCTTCTCCAGCCAGTCGATTGACTTTCCGCAGCGAGCTAATGACGAGATAGCAGCCAGGGATAGCCGAAAGCAAGAATATTCCGACTTTAGACTGAACAAACGTCACGACGTATCCCATGTACGGCAGCCAGTAATGCACTTTCCCCATCACTTTTTCGGGGGGGACTGGCGTTTGGTCGGCTACGTTGTTGGCATCGCCTTTCGTAATCAGCTTGCCTTCCTGAATTTCGACCACGCGATGGGTGACGGTATAACCATCCGGGTGAGCGTAGGTAATGATGTCACCTGTTCGGATTTCCGTGAAAGGGGCTGGCTTTACGGCTACAATGCTACCGGTATCAAACTCGGGAGACATCGAACCACTGAGCACGACCCGCAACTCATACCCGAGCAGGCTTGTCTTTCCTTGCGTCACCTTCCCGTACAAAAGCAAACCATTCAAGGCGACCACGAGAACAAAGAGGATGGTGATCATGAGCGAAAAGGTCTTCTTCATGATGGTCACATCGTAAGCCCTCTCTTTCTGTGGTGTCTTCCTTACATTTCCTATCTTACTTGTTAACTAATTTGTCATCTTCCAGCGTCAGGGTGATCTTGCACGAGATACCGGGATGATAACTTTTTCCTTTCGGGATGAAGGTCACTCTCTGCGGCGATGACCCCTCCTCATCCTAAAGGAGGATGCCTATCTCCCCCTTTTTGAGAGCAACACTATAAAAAGACCCAGCAAGGAAATCCTCGCTGGGCAAGTATGGGGTATTTTGTGCGGCTTACGTCATTCCATCCTCACAGACGCGCTGTGTCGCTCGCGGGAGGATCAACTTGGGTACTTGGGGAACCGGATGGCGTACCCTCCTGCGGATTCGTCACGGGGGAATCGGTCCCTGGGTCTTGCGGAGATGGAGGTGCCGGGCCGCTGGGATCCGTAGAGGGAGTCGTCGGTGTCTCAGAACCGGTAGACGGCGGCTGTGCAGGTTCCGTCGTGTTTCCCCCCGGTGCAGGTGTATCTGGCGTAGTTGGAGTGCTCGGCGGATTCGGTGCAGCTTCCTCCGTCACATCCGTGGATTCCCGATAAGAAGTACTGATCGTAAGCGGAATGGTCAAGGCGTAGAACCCTCCCAATGCCGTTACTCGCAGCTCTCCTTTCTCGGTCTCGCTCTTTCTCTTGTCCCACGCACTCTTGCGGCTATGCGTAATACGAAAGGCAATTCCTTTTTCCGCTTCAACGCGTTCCACGATTACTTCACTCGCCGCTTCACCCGTCAGCGTGATATTTTCCACGTCCAGATCCAAATGCGAACGCTGAGGCGTAAATGAAATGACTTGTGAGCCTTCCATCACGGCGAGCTTGCTGTCTTTGGATTCAGACGAAGATCCATCGGCATTCACGGTACGCGTGATCTTGATGCGTTTTTCCACTTTCGTTTTCAATACAATCTCTTCCGTTTCCGTCACAAAGACGTCTTCATTGGTACCAGTTGAAACGGGGGATACCTGCTTCTTTTCACTGGTCAAAAATGAGAGCGTTCCATCCAGAGGTACGATGTTCAGCACGAGCGTAGCTGCCATCAACCCCATCGCCAGTCTCTTCAAGTGGCTCCCCCCTACTCTGCAAAAATCGCAATCGCTGTGGCTTGTTTTGCTAGAAAGCGTAGCTCCAGCTCCCCATTTAGGGACTGATAGGAATGATCGACGCCTTCTGCTGGCAAATACACCGTTATCAAAAAGGGTTTATCTCCTTCATTCGCTGAAAACTCTCCCTCGGTTCCATTCGACCGGATGATTCCCGGCTGTTCTTGGTGCAATTCCCTCACCAAGCCGTCGTATACTTCCTGGCCGCCTTCGGTAATCCGTACACGAAGCACTTCCTCCAGCTTTTGTGCCGCACCTGAAGTACCCGTATCTTTTACCCGCGCTACGATTTTGTAGTGGAAGTCCAGGTCGCTTGCACCTTTGGAAAGGGTCGCTTTGATCTGGCGGGCATCTCCCGGTATCATTTTCGCCAAATCGACTACCTGATTGCCCCCCTGCATGACTTGCCACTCGCTGCCAAAGCTGGTGGAAGAAATATCGAGGAGTCCGACAGCAAACTCATGCCCGGTATCCTTGACTTCCTGCCACATCCAACTGTAAGTCGTAGCAGGCTGGCCCCACAGTGACAGCGCGACACCCACTAAGAAGACGCTGCCGATGATCTGATCCCGGAGAGGGACAAAACGTGCTCTCGTTCTTGACCTCGAGCGCGTTCTGGATCGCCCGCTCTGCTCATCGCGCATACTTGTTGTTTTCCAAGTACACATCTGCTTTGTACAAATGGAGAGCCAGCTTCTTCGTACCAACGACTTCTCCCTCGATCTCCTTAAATCCGTCAATGCCATCACCTACCCGCACTCCGCCGCTTTCCACCGCGTATTGGTTGACTTTGGTGAAATCGTTGTCGACAATCTGGACCTGCGTTTCTTTATCATTGGCGATCACAACCGCGTGCTTGCCACCGCTGAATGTGTTATTGGCGATCAGTGCAGCTTTGATGGTTTGATTGAGGACAATGGCCTGATCAGCACCTTCGAAGACGCTATCCTTTACAGTCAGACCTTCGAGGAATTTCCCGCCTTCAGAGCCTACCTCTGTAGCAACGTCCACTGCCCCGGCTGTTCGGATCGCTTCGTCAAATCCACTGCTAAATGTGCAATTGCGGAAGCTTACATTGGAGCCGACCAACAAACCAGTTCCCCGACCTTCAAATCGGATTCCTTCAAAGGACGCATCGTGCACCTCAAGCTCGTCTGCACGGATAATAACTTTGCCTTCCTGACCCGGTGCTGCCTTCCAGGTAATGTGCTTCGGGAGCTCCATTCCGCTCAAATCATAAGATCCAGCTGCCAGCACGAAGGTCATTCCTTTGGCTGCCGTGCCGTCCTTTTGCTTGGAGCTTTCTTCATCTCCCACGCGGTTGGCCAGCTTCATCGTGTCTAGCAGCTGCTTCCCGCTCAGGTCCTGCGGGGTGAAGGTCATGACAGGTCCACCCTGCGCAAAGTAATCGCCGTTCTCCTGTTGGGTAGCGAGAAAGCCGAAATTGACCTCCGCTGATTTTTCCTGCACCTCGTTCCCAGTGCTCTCAGGCAGATAGACGGTAAAATGAAGCTGATCCCGCTCGCCCTTATCCAGCTCAGGGATGACTACGTTTGCTTGAGTCAAGGTGCTGATGCGTCCGTGATAGAGCAGCTCATCGTCGCTGGTGCGGCGAATCTCCGCCACCAATTGGTCGTAGACGATGTCATCTCCATCCGCCTTTTCCGCCAGCAAAGCGTATTTCACAGGTACATCACTGCTGTTTTCTACGCTCAGTGTCTTTTCTACTCGAATCCCTGGCAGGAATGGCTGGTCTGCTTCTGCCTGGAATTTCGCTTTGTTCTCACCCAGACTGATTTCCAATTTCCCAGCAGCAAATGTCGTAGAGTCCTCTACCTGGCTCGTAAAATACGCGTACGTCCCAAAGCTGGTGCTCGCTGCGATGGAAGAGATGACAGCCGAACCTATGATGATCCGCTTCCACGGCCAGTTTTTCACCTGTTCCCACTTCATGTTAGTTCCCCCTCAATCGTCTCGTTCTCGGCCGAAGCTTGTTTCAAGTCCTTTTTGGTGCCAGATCGACGCTGTGTATATACGACAAAAAGCAAAAATCCGATGAGTATGAAAAACATCGTCAACGGCTCCTTGAGAAGCTGCTGAAGGGATGCTGCAAACGGAATCGTATAAACGACCTGTCCTACCAAACGGTTTGGGTCTGTCCACCCGCCATCTGCCTCATGATTGGCGTCGCCCTTGGTCTGCAGATAACCGTTCTCCAGTCGCGAAACAACGCGGTGCGTAATGAGTGAGCGAGACTGATCATCCTTCCAATACGTGACGATGTCGCCTGTCTGGGGTACTTTTCCTGTGTAGCGAGTCACAATCACCATGTCACCTGCATCAATCGTAGGGGCCATGCTTCCTGTCAAGACGGATAAGACTCTCCAGTTGCCCAGTCCGGGTATCCGATCAGAGTTCCATTGGCTACTAGCGTACAGGAAGAGATTGAGGATGAAAAAAAGGGCAAGCAACACAAGCCCTATACGCTTAGTCCAAACCACTCCCACTCCGACCACCCCTTTTTCTCATTGTACGAGGTTCGACTGCCTCTATCTTCCACCGTCGGAGGGACTCCGGTTGCTTGGAAGGAGGAAGATTTTTAGCAGACAGGTTGAGCCCCTCTCATACTGAAGGATGAGGCAGGAGGAGGGTACAAAAAAATACTGCCCTGATTCAGGCAGTATTCTCGTCCAGTTGATTCAGTTGACGGTCAGGAAAAGCAAATCGATAGGAAGCAAAAGGACGTATCAGTACGAAGCGGATCACGGCAGGAGAAGCCTTTTGCATGGTGAGATCCTTGCTACAGTATGGACAAATCCATCTGTACCAATCCCCGCTGCTAAACGAGTGGTTTTTGCAGCGCGCACACCATTTTTGCATCATGAGCCTTCCCCCCCTCTTTCCCCTCACTCTATCAAGGCTTTGGGTGAAATCCTATCCGTAAGCAGTCTGATTGGCTCTATCCATCAGGATGAGGACTAGCCAACCATCGGGGGGACGTTGGAGACTTTCGTAGGTGAATGAATCTGTACCGATTTGACAAACGCCTTGACTACTTTGTCATCATACTTTGTCCCTGCCATCGTGCATATTTCCTCAAAAGCCTCTTCGATCGTAGAGGTTTGGCGATAATTCCGCGTCGTGGTCATTGCCAGAAAGCTCTCGACGATCCCCAGAATTTGAGCGAGGAGAACAATATCATCTCCTTTCAGCTTCTTCGGATACCCAGTGCCGTCTAATCGCTCGTGATGATCCTGCAGCGCACGCACGACTCGAGCAAAGGACGGCTCATCCCGAAACATTTCATAGCCAAACTGACTATGCTCCTGAATGATCTGGAATTCAAACGTCGTCAGCTTTTCATTCGTTTCAAACACGTAATCAGGGAATTTGATCCGACTGACGTAATGCAGCAAGGAAAGGAGATTGATTTCCCAATCATTCACCCGTTCATTGGGGAACTCACGCAGCATTCGTTTAATCAGTCGGCTCATTTGCTCGATTTCCCTGCTACTCGTCTGTGTTTTTCGCTCAACGATGGGAACCAGTGTATTTAAGAGTGTGATGGCATATTCCCGATTATGCTCCTCTGTAGCTGACTTCGCCTCGCCCATCCTTTTTTGGAGCGTAGTAAAACCGATCCAGGTGCATATGGCGCTCGCCGCTGCTAGCGTCAGATGAAAAAAGATATCCATGCTGAACGCTTCGTTCTGTCCCACTCCCAGGCTCAATGCATAAAGCAAATAGCTTATCGTACTCCACACAAGGATAAGTGAGCGATCGTAAAAGAAACTGAGATAGATCGGAAAAAGGATAAAAACGGTCCATAACCCAGTAAAGTGCTGGGGATTGTACAAGCAAAAAAACAGAAGCAGCGATGTGCATAAAAAAGCAGAAGCGTGGAGCGAATAAGCCTCAGGGAGCACGTAACGCTTGTGCAGAACGTAGACCGTCCAACTGACAGCCGCGCATACGACCAAGCCAACTATCGCTGTCCATTGGTTTGAAATGATCTCAAGTGCTTGCAAGAGGACAGCCATTGCCGCATCGACACTGACCAAAATTGATATCCAGTAAAACATGGCATCAGCTAGGTAACTAGTGTGGTTTTTGTTTCTTTTCCTCTGCTTCATGGGGTACCCTCTTTACAGTTTTTCCTTAAGACGGACGACCCTTAAGGCGCTACTTTGACCAAGCCCTTTTTCAATGCGTACAAAACCGCTTGTGAGCGATTGGGTTGCCCTGTTTTACGCAAAATGCTGCTGACATGCGTCTTCACCGTAGCTTCTGAGATATAGAGTCGTTGAGCGATTTCCTGATTGCTCAAGTTTTCGACGATCAACTGAAAGACTTCCTGTTCCCGTTCCGTGAAAGAAACATCCGGCTCTTCCTTTCGTTTGCGCTGCAGCTTTGACTGGAAGCAGGAATACCCCATCATCACCATGTCCATCGTATGCAAGATCTGCTCAGGGACCGTATCCTTCATGATATACCCGTCCACATTGGACTCCAGTGCCCGGAACACATCTTCACTCTCGTCAAACGCCGTCAGAATCAGCACTTTGATCTCTGGCAGCTGATCCTTGAGCAGTTTGCAGCCATCTATGATAGAGATACCTGGCATCTTCAAGTCGGAGACAATCAGGTCAGGTTTTACAGCCAACGCCTTGGACAAAAGCTCATCACCATCACTGGCTTCTTCCACAACCGTATAGCGCGGGGAGCTCTCCAATATCATTTTCAGCCCCTCACGAACGATACGATGATCGTCCGCCAATAGAAGCCTTACGCTATCCATACATTTCCACTCCCTTTCTCGGTATGATCGCCAGTATTTCCGTACCCTCGCTGGGCTTGGAACGGATATGCAAGGTACCGCCCACCTGAGCGATTCGCTCTTGCATTCCTACGACCCCATACGTACTTTCTCTTGTTTTCTCTTCTGCAACAAAGCCAATACCGTCGTCATTCACCCGGACTTTTACTTGTACAGACGACGCTTCCACACTGACCGTCAGATTACGTGCCCGCGCATGCTTGACTGCATTAGCTGTCGCCTCTTCCACCATCCGATAAATCGCGTTGAGTACCGGCAATTCTTCTTCTAGCACCCGCCCCTTTGAAGTAAAACGAACTTGCAAGTCCGTCCCGACAGTCATCCGTTTCAGCAGTTGTTCGATTGCCTCTGCTAACTGCTCGGACTCCCTAAATTCCCTCAGATGCGTAATGGTATGCCGGACCTCTCCATGACACCACTTGATGCGCTCCTCGATCTGCTCCAGGCGTTGCGCTGCGCTATTTTTGACTTCTTGTGGGAGTGAGCGCTTTAGCTGGAACATCTGAGCGGACAAGAAAAACAATTGCTGGGCCAAGCCGTCGTGCATGTCCTGCGCCAGATTTCGACGCATCTCCTCGTGCAGGGACTTGGCCATTTCATACCTCGCCCTCGTCTGTTTTCCCTGTTGGCAGATGATAAGAGAAATCATTCGCAACATGAGACGTTCTCCGCGGTTGATCACCCGTTTTGGCGGAATGGAAAAGATGAGACATCCCCACGCTTCCCCTTCCAATCGCAGCGGCATGCATACGTATGTATCCTTTTGCCCAGAGTAATCGTCCAAGAGCTCGACGGTTACTCTCTCCCATTCCTCGGCTCCTGCATCCAGCAAGGTATTCAGGAAATACTCTCTCTTCCATTCCCCCTCTGCTTCCCGATTCTGATAGAGACATAAATATGCCTGTTCTGAGCGAAAGACACGCCGCACCATCTGCTCAGTAGTCGCGCAGAGGTTCATCGTAGGACTGGAAGTTACCTTTTTCATAAACAGAAACAGCTGGTAGCATCGCGAATACATGTTTTTAATCGAACGCAGCAAAGCAAAAAAGCAAAATGCCATGCTGACCCACAACGTAATATCGAGGAGCAAGCGAAGCTGGTTGAAATTCATTTCAGCCGGAATCATGGTGAAAGGCATCCATTCCTGTAGCAGTGAAGCAGATAATATAAACAGAACGACAATCAGCAGTACCTGTTCGAGACGCAATACTACCATCAGCCATAACAGAGTTGTGTACGCATAGAGCATAAATGGACTGCTCCATTTTCCCGTCTGGATGATAAAAAACAAGGCCAAGCCCATATCGACCAGTCCGAGTAAAAACCATCGCTTTCGTGGGAGTGCGTAAAAAAGAATGCTTACGTACGCCAAAACAATCAGCAAGAAAGCGATAAACGATTGAGAATTTGAATCAGGGGCATCCATATAAAAAAAACAGAAAGCTAGGAGGAGCACCCATTGAAAAAAATACACGACCAGACGGAATTCCTTTAGCAACCAATCCATGAGGCAGAGCTCCGTTTCTCCTATCCTAACAAACGACGGAAAATTAAGACATCTCTATCGTACTTGATCATGTCAAACATTGACAATATATGAAAAATGTCGAACGCTGATAGGATGAGCTTCCTTTGTTCGAAGTTACATATGTTCGACAAAAATTGATTCGAAAATATCGAATTGCGTATACGAAAAATATTGAACTGTTTATTCGAATATTTTAGAATTCACTTGTACCTATCATCCTCACGGGAGATGACTCGCCTTGAGCCTATTAAATATTGGATGTCAGCGCATGACCTATCGAGTAGAGCTTGCTTATTCACCTCTGTTTGAAGCTGCTTTAGGCATTGCTGCTGCCACCTATGATCAGATACACCCCACTCTGGAGCTTCCTCCCTCGTACTGGAAGCAGCTCCAGTCAGAGCTCCCTCTTGAAGTTGAGAAAGAGCTTGTGTACGCCAAACAGCACAACACGTGGAAAACACTCCTTCACTTGTTACATCAACGCTCGTTTCCCGATCTAGAGTCTTTTTTGCGTTACCTGAAAAAGCTCTCTCCCTTTGACTTGCGCTATTACTCTCTACCCTATCTGGGCGAAGAATGCCAAGATGCGCGTCGTCAGGCCGCGGAAGGCAGTAAGGAAGCGATGATTCATTTGCAGACTTCCTGTCGCGATCATCTCTTTTTCCCTGCCTATATCGCTCATATCTATACAACCGAACCAGATGACCTGCGCCGCCATTTACTTTGTCTCATGGAAGGATGGTTTCTCACGCATATCAAACCCCATGAAGAAACCATCGTCCGCACCTTGAAGCGAGACTGCTCCCAGAAACAGGTGATGCAGGCAAAGCTTTCAGCAGAGGCACTGGTAGAGTGGGCAACGAATGGCAGCTACCCGCCTGAACCGACTGTTACCCGTGTCTTGCTCATTCCCCATGCCATTTATCGTCCATGGACCATTCAAGCGGATGCTGAGGGCACGAAGATTTTTTACTATCCAGTCGACGATGAACATTTGCACAGGGATGCGGACCCATATCGTCCTCCGCTCCCCCTGGTCCAAGCGCTAAAGGCACTCGGAGACGAGCAACGGCTTCGCTTGGTAAAAATGCTATCTGAACAAGATCTGAGCCTGCAAGAAATGACCGAAACATTGGGAGGAGCAAAATCTACCGTTCATCACCACTTATCCATGCTGCGCTCTGCTCATTTGGTAGAAACCGTAAACGGAAAGTACCGCTTAAAGCGAACGGTTCTGGATAAGCTACCCCTACACTGGGAGCAGTTCCTCGGAGGTTCGTTGGATGCACGCCATTGAGCGTAGAACTCCTTTATTGAGCCATCGCCCCTATCTTTTCATTCTGCTAGGGCAGCTCATCTCTGAACTGGGAGCAGCGCTAGGAACAATGGCAAACAGTTGGCTGCTCTATCAAGCGACGGGCTCTCAGGTGGCTGTAGGAGAAATGTGGTTACTCTATTTTTTGCCCTCGCTCGCTGTCCAACTTCTGGCTGGCCCCTATCTGGATCGCTTGGACAATAAGCGGGTCATCGTATTTTCACAATGGATGCGAAGTGCCGCCTTCTGTTTTTCCTTTCTTTTTCTTACAGTGCATCCGGAACAGCTCTGGCCGGTGTATGTTGCATCGCTGCTGAACGGGCTGATCCAGCCGCTCTACGTTCCTTCAAGCCAGTCGTTATTGCCGCGGATCGTTCCTAAAGAGCAGCTCCTACAAGCCAACTCCTATTTGGACAGCGTTCTTCGCGTCGTGATGATTATGGGTCCTCCTCTTGGTGGGGCGATCGTTGCCACTGTCGGTGGTGCCCCAGTTTTGGCGATCATCGCTGTGAGCTATGCCTTGAGTGGTACGCTCTTGATGTTGTGCCCCTACACTCCACCCTTACACCGAGAGGCATCACAGCGCTGGGTCGTCATGTTCCGTGCCGGATTACGTGTTTTTGCAGAAAAGCCGGCCTTGATATGGTTGAGTATGTACGCAGCTATCGTTCAATTTGCAGTAGGCGTTACCCTCGTTCTCAATCTGCCCTTTGTCGTGGATGAGCTATTAGGTACTTCCCTGCACGTAGGGATCTTCCTGGCTGGTTATCCGCTGGGCTACCTGTTTGGTTCGCTACTGGTTCCTCACTTCCTGATCCATCACAAGCAGATGGTCATGTTTGGTTCTCTTGTCATCGGTGGTGCATCGTTTCTCGCTTTGGGATTCGTTCACAGCTTTTCCCTCGCTGTGGCGATTGAAATATTCGCAGGTCTTGCCGCTCCCTTTTTTCAGATCCATTGCCTGAGTCTGTACCAGCTCTCGGTTCCCCAGACACTCATGGGACGTGTCCTGTCTGTCAGGCTGCTTATTATCCGTGTAACCATGCCTCTTGGTGTCTGGCTAGGGGGTACGATTGGAGAAACAGTGGGGGTTCGACTTCTTTTTATGGCGATTGGGACGTTGGTCGTGGTCTGTGCACTACCCGGTCTATTCTTTTCGAAGATTTGGCAAAAATAGGATATCGCTTGTATAATGAATACTCGGGCTTTGCCCCTCAATCCACGTACATAAAGGAGACTTTCCATGGCTCACCCTACCTTGGATAACCTGTTAGCTAGCATGAACCGCGTGATTGTCGGAAAAGACGAACAAATTCGTCTACTCGTGATTGCTCTGCTCGCGCGTGGGCATGTGCTACTCGAGGATTTACCCGGCATGGGAAAAACCGTGCTCGCGAAGACTTTGGCCCATGCGATCGGAGGTACCTACAATCGCTTGCAATTTACCGCAGATCTCTTGCCATCAGATGTCATCGGACTGCATGTATACAATCAGCGCACACAGGAATTTGAATTGCGCAAAGGGCCTGTGTTTGCAGACGTTTTGCTCGCCGATGAGATCAACCGCGCTACGCCCCGCACGCAATCCGGCCTATTAGAGGGCATGGAGGAGCGGCAGGTGACAATTGAAGGAATTACAATGCCCTTACCTCCTGCGATGCTCGTCATTGCGACGCAGAATCCTATCGAATCGGAAGGTACTTATCCCCTTCCCGAGGCGCAGTTGGACCGCTTTTTGTTCAAGCTGTCTCTCGGCTACGGGACGCGGGAAGATTCCAGGGAGATCCTCAGACGTTTTCGCAGTGAGTCTCCTCTAGATGAGATAAAAGCCGTCATCAGCGTCGAAGAAATTGCCGCTCTGCAACGCGAAGTGACCTTGGTTCACGTGAGCCAAGCTGTAGAAGAATACGTCATCGACCTGACAGAGGCGACCCGCACGCATCGCTCGGTGGATGTAGGCATCAGTCCGCGCGCTATGCTCGCCCTGCTGCGCTCAGCACAGGCCGCAGCGTTCCTCGCAGGTCGTTCCTTTGTGCTGCCAGACGATGTAAAACGAGTGTTTCCTAGCCTCGCCACTCATCGGATTCGCCTGTCGATGGAAGCAGAGCTGCATGTGACAGAGTCTGAGATCGTGGAGCAAATTTTGAAAAGTGTACCGACTCCCGTCGAGGAAAGCGTGTAGCAATGAACACGAAGCAAACCTTTCACGTAATTGGTTTTCTCCTCCTACTTTTCGCTCTGTTTTCCGGGAGCTGGTTTCTGTGGCTGTTTGGTGGTCTGTTCTTTTTCATGCCAGCCGCGCACAGCTGGTGGATCGCCAACATGAGCCGTTGGGTAAAGCTCGAATGGATCGCGGATCAGACTCGCGTCATGCCAGGTACGCCTGTACAGGTCACAGTCCGGCTGCACAATCGATCATGGCTTCCGCTACCTGCCACCTGGCTGCGATTGACCCTGCCCGATCATGTCACGGTCGAAGGTGCTGACGAGGTGCGTGTGAGCAATCAGCGGACAGTCGTGCGACTACGAATGGATCTTCCCATGCGGCACAGCGCTAAGCGCATCCTGATCCTCACGCCACATAAGCGTGGGGTCGTCTGGCTCACTGAGGTGCAATCAGAAACACTCCCCTTGTTCGCTGATGAAATGAGTGCGATCCCGCTTCGGGTTTCCTTTACCATGCTGGTCTATCCGTTGCCATTACCTTTGCCGTCCATTTCTATCGAGGATACCGAGCCGGACGGCAGCAGGCTCTCCCGTCAACGTCAGCAGGATGATGTCACGTTCCAACGCGGCGTGCGTCCGTACATTCCAGGCGACCGCTTCAAGCATATCAACTGGAAGGCGACCGCCAAAACAGGATCGCTTGCGACTCGCGTATTTGAGCATACAGCACGTCCAGACTGGCGGATTGTCGGCCATATCCTGCCGTCGTACGAGCCTTTGCAGCAACGACATAACGATACGGTCAACGAGCGAACGATCTCCTGTCTAGCTGCATTGTCCGTCTTTTGCCGAAAGCGTTCATTGGGGTACGAGTTGTACTTGAGTGTGAAGCAACGTGGTTGTGATCACTATCATCTGCCTGCTGGAAGTGGCAAAAGCCATCATCTACACGTGATGACCCAACTGGCTCAGATGCATCATTATGTCACGACGCCACTCCCCCCGATCCTCCGCCGTCTGGAAGAGAATCCTTCCAAAGAAACGATCCTGTTGATCACGCCACGACTGGATGAGGCCATGGAACAGGCAATCGATCGACTCCTCCGCCGCGGCCACAAAGTAGCTGTGCTGGATGTATCCGATGACCAGGCCGTGCTTCGCCGCTACGAATCGTCACGAGCTCCAATCGGGAGGTTGATCGCACGATGATCGTGACCACAATCGGACGCTGGACACTAGCCTTTTGGCTCGAAGCCTTGCTTCTTGCAGGTTGCTTTATGCTGTTCGGCTATCTGTCAGCCGGCTTCGGTCCATTCCTGCTATTCGGAATCATCACCTCTCTGCTATTCGTCATTGGTGGCCTGATTTTCCACGAAGGCAGTCGAAATCCACTGTTCCTAATGCTTCTTTACGTCATCGTCGCCGGAGTGGGAGTGCTCAGCTACCTGACATTTGATTCCTGGATGATCGCTTTGATCGTAGCAGCCCTGTATTTCTGGAGAATCCAAGCTGTTGCCTCCGATGGCATCAGCCATGCCAATCTGCAGCGACGATTCGTGCTTGTCCTAATGGTCTGCCTCATCCAGCTGGTGATCGGAGGGTTGTACGGGTCTGCCGTCCACTCCGAAGACTTTCAAGCTACTACGTACTACTGGATGCTGGGACTGACACTCGGAAGCTATCTGTTGCTCAGCTTGCTCGAATACGTCACACGGGAGCACACCATCCCGACTCTCCTCCCTGCCTCTATTCACGTCAAGCTTGGTGGACAAGTATTGGCTGCGCATTCACTTGTCACCATCGGCTATCTACTAATCGCCTCTGCCGTCCTAGGAGCACTCGCTCTACTGTGGTCATGGGTGAAGGGCCCTCTCGGGAGTGGGCTGTACTGGTTGATAGAGCCTATTCTGAAGAAGCTGGCTGATTGGGCAGAGGGACTGTCAGGTGTTTTGGAGAGAGATGGCCGTGTCAATGATGTGCTGGACAATCAGGGACAGGGCGCAGATCAATCCTATCTTCCCCTCGATCAGGGAGAACCTCTTATCAACCTTTTGGAGCCCTATTTGATAGCGGGAGCCTCTTTACTGATTCTGATTGTACTGACCAGATATATTTGGAAACGCCGCTACCATAAAGAAGGCGTACCTGAACAAACTCCTCCGACTCATGATGCCTCAGCCTGGACTCCGCTCTCTGAGTCTGATGACAAAGACGGAAGCCCCCTGCGGGACGTACGCCACTGGTTTAAAAAGACTCCCGGTCCTGCCGACGATCCGGTGCGTTATGCTTACTATCAATTTTTGAAGCACACCGCTTCACGAGGGATGCCCATCTATCGCTTCGAGACCAGTCAGGAGTATCTGCTTCGCCTGCAGCGGCAATGGCAAGATCCAGCTTCCCTCCAGTTGGCTGCAAAAATTACCGATTCATACGAAAAGTATCGCTATCGCGAGCAATCCCTCGCCCCCGAAGAGCTGGCAGCCATGAAGCAAGCGGTGAAATCATTGCGAGAGACGGCAGCGACATGATCTTGATTTTCTTCACCACCACGCTTTCTTGTGCGTGGTTTTTTGTTTTTCCTTGACACTGCCCCGTGCTTCTTGCATAATTTCCTCAATTTTGCCCACTCTTTTATTCGATTTACCAAATAGTTAATCCAAAAGAAAGGAGTCCCTCATGCACGACCTCCCACAGTGGCTGCGAAAGCACCTCACGATCATTTATCAACCGAGCTACGAATTTTTTCTCAGCCTGCACGTATTATCGAATCCGGAGCACCACACCTCCCGCTTGGGGTGGGCACAAGAGGCACTCGCTGCCCTACCGCGTCCGCTATTCAGAGATTTGCCCCATTTCGCTGAGCTCTCGAACGGCTTTTTGGACATCATGGACATTCTCTCCCCATGGGAAGAATCGTACCAGCATTCCGTAGAGGCAGGATTGGAACAGATCAGTGGACTTAGCGCTGAAGAATTTGCGGAAATCATGCTGGGGCGTGTCTACCACCGACGGCAAGTACAAGAGTGGATCGCAGGGCGCGCGGATGAGGCGTTTGAACTGCTAAAGCCAGTCCATCGGCAAATGCTGCGCCATCCGCTGGCTACCAAACGGAGGTTTCTGGAATTTTGCTACGCCTACCTCCCAATCTTTCAGGCCGAGCAGCGCCGCATTGAGCCGTGGCTGGTCCGCGCCGTCATGGAGGCTGAGGAGCAAGCAGCAGCGGATCCGGTCACCTTTTTATCACAGGTGCATACCCGCTTGCATGTACATGAAGACTTCTTGCTTTTCCACAAGGCAAAGACTTATACGTTTGCCTACAGCGACCTCTCCCATGTCTATTTGTGCGCCACCACCTTCGTCTCTCCCCATCTGCTGCTCGGGATCTATCCGGAACACATAACGATCGGGCTATCTGTAGACGTGCCGGGTACCGCTGCAAAGGCAACCATTCCTGCCGATTTTATTGCCAAGATGAAAGTGTTTGGCGATCCGACCCGTGCAGCGATTCTCAAATCGTTGCTGGGCCATCCGTACTGCACGCAACAGCTGGCAGAGTTGCACGGTATTACGGAGCCTGCGGTCACCAAGCACTTGAAGCTATTGAGCGATGCCGGCTTTGTCTGGAATGAACGTCGAGGGCGTTACGTGTTTTACCGCGGGCTGCCGGTTCAGCTGGAGCAGCTTTCTGTCGACCTGCATGAATTTATCGACATGCCGGCTCCCGGTCTCTCTATCCATCCCCCTCATAAGGAACGGAGGAAATAACGTGCTTCAAGTCGCCAAAGCTACCTTTGTTCGAAATACGCTGGTCATGATCCGCGCCTATCCGTGGTCGTTTGTGATCGGGCATATTCTCTCCGGTGTGTACACCGTTCTATTTGCCTACTTTGCTTATCACTACGTCTTCGGCGGACAGCTGGACGAACGGTTTGCTCGTTACTCAGGGTCATCGGACTACTTATCCTACGCCATCCTGGGCGGCGCCTTCTACGCATTCTCCGTCTCGACGCTGATGAATGTGAGTCGCTCATTGATTACCGAATTGCGCGAAGGAACGCTCGAAGCCGTGCTTCTAACGCCTTCCCCGCGACGGGGATACTTTCTGGGAAACGTCCTGCAGCAAGTGATGCGAACCGTATTCGAATTTGCCGTCATTTTGATCGTCGGAGCTTTCTTCGGGCTCACACTGGGCGGTGCAAATATCTGGGGGGCCATCGCTATTTGGGTCATGTCTACAGGGGCATTCTTCTGTCAGGCACTGGTGCTCGGCAGTCTGATGCTGCGCTTTCGCGACACGTACATCACCCAAAATACGTTGTTCGTCATCATGGCGTTCGTCTCCGGCGTGACTTTCCCCAGCGCCTATTTGCCAGCATGGCTGTTGCCGCTCAGTCAGTTCATGCCGCTCGCGCCTGCTCTGGATGCGTTTCGGAAGTGCGTCATTTTAGGTGCACCCCTGATTGACTGCCTACCGCAGCTTCTCCATTTGGGGGCTCTCTCGCTTGTGTATCTCATCATTGGGGTCTGGGGAATGCGACGGATGGAAAAACGGGTCATGGAATCCATTTTCGGATAAAGGAGTAGAAAACAAATGCTTATCGTGGAAAACGTGCGAAAAGTATATCGAGTCAAGGAAAAGACTGGCTGGCTCTTGCGTAAATGGACAGAGGTCGAAGCGGTATCCGATTTGTCTTTTCAGATGGAGCCGGGGAAAATCATCGGCCTGTTGGGAATCAACGGAGCTGGTAAAACAACCACAATCAAGATGTGCTCGACGTTGCTCACTCCTACCAGCGGCTCGATCACCGTGGATGGGTATGACGTGATGCGCCACGATCGACTAGTCAAATCTAAGGTCAATATGATTGCCGGTGGGGAACGCATGCTGTACTGGCGCCTGACCGGTCGTGAAAATTTGCAGTACTTTGGCAGCCTGTACGGATTGGCTGGTGTGCGACTGCAAGAACGTATCGACGGTCTGCTCCATCAAGTAGGGCTAGTCGATGCAGCAAATACCCCTGTCGAGCGCTACTCCAAAGGGATGAAGCAGCGCCTGCAAATCGCTCGTGGTCTGATCAACGACCCACGCTATTTGTTTCTGGATGAGCCGACACTAGGGCTGGACGCACCGATCGCACGCCACTTGCGCGCGCATGTCAAGAAGCTGGCTCGTGAGCATGAAAAGGCCATCTTGCTGACCAGCCACTACATTCACGAAGTCGAGGAGCTATGCGACGAGGTATACATCATCGACAAAGGAAAGCTGGTCGCCCACGATACGCCTGAGCACTTGACGAAGTCCATCTGCAAGAAGACGGCTTTGCACGTCGTCATTCCTACTCGCTCGGATCAGTTGGACCACGACCTGCGACAGCTTGCGCTACGACATGGCGGGACGTGGGAATACGCGCAGACAGACGAGCAGACGTGGGAAGTGACCTTGCGCAGCGAGAGCGATATGACTACGCCGCTACTGTCCCTCCTGGCTGCCCATCAGTCACCGGTACTGCGTCTGCACACCGAACGGCCGACACTGGAGGATGTCATCCTGCAAATGGCAGAACGGAGGGGAGCATGAGCCAGCTGTGCGCCCTGCTCTGGGCAGAAGTCAAAAAAGAGCATCGTCACTCCTTTCACAGTAAAATGGTCTATTTCAGCCTACTCGTCTGGCCGGTTATCATGTTCGTAACTGCCTACTATTCGTTCGCTCCCTTTCATATGGGATCAGGCTCACCGCTCGCCCGGTACGTTTCCCCTGAGCAGCTGCCACTGTTTCTTTTGACAGGCTACTTGGGCTATATCTTTTACTGGTGCCTCGTTCAATCCGCATGGCAAATGAGCTTTGAACGGCAAGCCGGGACCATGGAGATGATCTTTATCAGTCCGGTGAATCGGATGGCGTTTCTCTACGGTCGTTCCCTCTCCTCGCTCGTGGAAGGTGTATGGCTGTTCTTTTGCTTTGTGCTGCTCGCTCTCATGCTCATCGGTGGGATTCATGCCAGCAGCTGGTGGGCAGTCCCGCTTGCCTTTTTGATTTTGCTGCTCTCTGCTGTTGTCTGGGGCGGATTTTTAAGCGTCCTCTTCTTGTTCTCACGTGACTCCAGCTTCCTGTATACGGTGCTGGATGAGCCGATGCTGATTTTTTCCGGCGTCCGCCTTCCCCCGATGGCCTTCCCTTTTTGGGCAAAGCTGATCTCGTTTTGCTTTCCCCTCACGTACGCTCTACAGCTGGTGCGAGGCTTACTCATGGATGGAGCTCCACTTAGCGCGCTCGCGGCGAACATGGGCAGTCTTGGCTGCGTCTTGCTCGCACTCGTGACAGCTACTGTCTTGTTACTCAAGCGCGCAGAAACGCATATGAAAGAGACCGGAAATATGGTGATGTACTAAAGGAGGCAACATTTTCCGGGTAAATGAGACGAATACGACTGAATTAATCAATCGTTTAACAGAGTTATTTGAAATTTCTTGGCAAACATTGCTCTGCGCAACTAATAAGACGGACGCTCGCCAACATGCCTGCGTCTGTCTTTTGTTATATAGAAGGTAAAACCTTATTCGTTCTGTGGATTCCCTATCAAAAAAGCAGCCTCATGCCAGCGTAATTGCTCGACAAGAGACTGCTTTTTATATTTGCCTCAACTCATCCTATTAAAAGGCACGTCCATACTGTTTCGGCGGCTGGAGCTCTTCGGGAGAGAGCGCACGAATCGCGTGCAATGCCCAGTAAGGGTCACGCAGCATTCCACGACCGACTGCCACGAGATCCGTGTCGCCATTTCCTAACGAAGCCTCTGCCAGCTTGGCATCGTCTAGATTCCCGACAGCGATCACAGGCACATCCAGCGCTTGCTTGATAACGCGTGCCAGAGGTACCTGGTAGCCAGGATGAACGCCAGGACGTCCTGCTGAGCCGATCGGACCTTCCCCACCACTGGACAAATGGAAAATGTCCACACCTGCTTCCTTGTATCGGCGGCAAAGCTCGGTGCTGTACTCCAATCCGTACCCGCCATCCACATATTCTACAGCGGAGACACGCATGATCAGCGGCATGTCTGCCGGAACGACCTTCTTGATCGCCTGAATCACTTCAACTCCGAACAGGGCAGGATCCTTGCCGTATTGGTCATCTCGCTTATTCGTCAGTGGAGAATGGAATTGGTGAATCAAATATCCGTGCGCACCATGAATCTCGATGGTATCCATGCCCGCCTCGACAGCACGTCTCGCCGATTCGGCAAACTTGACGACCATTTCCTGCACTTCTTCCGTGGTCAACGCACGAGGTGTTTTGTACCGGGAGCCAGGAAAAGCGATAGCTGATGAAGACACAGGAACTTCCGCATCTTCCGCTTTGCGTCCGGCATGACCGATCTGTATCCCGATCTTTGCACCGTACTTGTGTACTTCGGAGACAATCCGCGAATATGCAGCAATTTGTTCATCTGACCACAAGCCGAGGTCGCCGTTGGAGATGCGTCCGTCTGGCTCTACATCTGTCATTTCCACGATAATCAGACCGGTTCCCCCGATCGCACGGGATACGTAGTGAACAAAGTGCCAGTCTGTCGGAGTACCGTCATGAGCATCGACCGAGTATTGGCACATCGGTGGCATGACAATGCGGTTTTTCAATGTAAGGCCCTTTACTTGAAACGGGGAAGACAACAGTGCCATTTGTTCCACTCCTCTTACTTTTTTTCACCATCATGCCAAAAGTAGGTTTGTTGTGCAATGCCTCGCCGCACTTTGCAAGAAAACGAAGTGCACAAAAAAGAATGGACGGAAAATTCGCTACATAATATTATAACATTACGTAAAATTATTTTTTTATGTATGAAAAAGCGTGAATTCTTTTCCGAAAGGAGCTATACCAAATGGAACTCTCCAAAGGCGTACACATGCTTCATCTTCCCTTTCACGGTATGGTCATTCATCCCACTCTCCTCATCGATCAAGAGATGGCGGTGCTGATCGACACCGGATTCCCCGGTCAGTTCGGCGAGCTGCAGACAGCCATTGAACAGGCAGGCATTTCGTTCAACCAACTAAAGGCAGTCATCTTGACTCATCAGGATCTGGATCATATCGGGAACCTGCCAGAGATTTGGCAAAAAACCGGGGGAAGCATCAGCGTATACGCACATGAACAGGACCGCCCTTATATCCAGGGCGAACTGCCACTCATAAAGGATGGGCATCTCGACAATCCACCGAAGGGGAAAGTGACCGACCTGCTCGTAGATGGTCAAGAGCTACCTTTTTGCGGAGGGATTCGGGTGATCCATACACCTGGACATACCGAGGGGCATATCAGCCTTTATTTACGGGAGAGCAAAACGCTCATCGCAGGCGATTCGATGTACAGCGTGGACGGAAAGCTGATGGGCGTTCATGGTCCAACCACCTTAGACCTAAAGTCTGCCCAGCTCTCTTTGAAGAAATATGCCGAGTTCGACATCACCTCTGTCATTTGTTATCACGGAGGCGTCAGCACCCAAAACATCAAGCAACAGCTTCGCGACCTTTAAGTCGGGGTACGTACCTCCCCCAGCAAACACAAAAACCCCCTTCGGTGAAAGGAAGCTTTCTACCAGAGGGGGTGTTGTCTATTCAAGCGATAAATTTACTCCGGCATGGTGCCGATGTAGTTGGATTGCGGGCGGATGATGCGGTTCTTGCCAGCCTGCTCCAGCACATGTGCACTCCAGCCAACGACGCGGCTGACTGCAAAGGTCGGCGTGAACAGGTCATCGTCCAGACCTACAGCGCGCATAACAGCTGCGGCAAAGAACTCCACGTTTGTATTCAGCTTACGTCCTGGCTTGTATTCATCCAGAAGCTTCAAGCCGACTTTTTCTACATGTGTCGCCAGATCAAACCACGGATCGTTGGCAGACAGCTCAGAAGCTACTACTCGCAGGGCAGTCGCACGAGGGTCGATGGTTTTGTATACGCGGTGCCCAAAGCCCATCAGTCGCCCACCGTTCTCCAGCTTGTTGCGGAGCCACGGTTCTGCATTTTCCTTGGTTCCGATCGCTTCGATCATTTCGGTTACTTCAGACGGAGCGCCTCCGTGCAGCGGTCCTTTCAGCGTACCGATCGCTGCCGTGATGGAGGACACCAGATCCGATTCTGTCGAGCTGACAACCCGTCCAGCGAAAGTCGAGGCATTCATACCGTGCTCCTGCGTCAAAATCAAGTACGCATCCAAGGCCCGTACATGAGCAGGATTTGGCTTCTCGCCTTTGAGCATGTACAGGTAGTTGGCGGTGTGATCCAGCTCGGCGTTTGGTGCGAGTGGTTCACGACCTTCCAGACAGGCAAAGCGATAAGCGACAATTGTCGGCATTTTGGCAGCCAACGAAATCACTTCGTCGATGGTTGGAGGCCAACCCTGAGCAGAGCTGCCAAGCGCAGAAACACCTGTACGCAATACGCTCATCATATCGACGTCAGCGGGTATGAGCTTCAGAATGCCTTTTACATGTTCAGGCAGTTCACGATTTGCTTTCAATTTACTGCTCAGGTCAGCGAGTTCTTCTGCACTAGGCAAATGACCGTACCAGAGCAAGTGGGCTACTTCCTCAAATGTGTGGTGAATGGCCAAATCACGAGCCCAATGCCCGCGATACACGAGCAAGCCATTAATGCCATCGACCAGGCTCAGATCCGTTTCTGCTACAGCGATGCCATCCAGACCAATTGCCAACGTATGTTGTTTACTCATTGATCCCACTCCTTTTTACCGTCTCTATTTCTTTTAGTATATCCGATTGCGATTCGTAAATGAAATAGAACTAAAATGCGATTTTGATCACATTTCATAATCGATATATCCACAACGCATGTTAGGATCGACCCGAGATCACAACAGGTGGCATAGGCGCGTACAACGAGTACAGAATGTCGACGAAATTTTGAGCGGTATCGCTGACCCCTCCCTTTGGCATCACGAGATAGGAAGCCACTTTGGGTAAAGCAAGACCAGGCGTCGGCAGCTCGATGAAACGGTTTTCAAATAAATCCCGACTGACAGCCGTACGTGGCAAAAAGGAAACCCCTAGCCCTTCCTCAATGAATCGCTTGGTGATGTCCACCTGCGAGACCGCCATCGTACGCAGGGAAAGTCCTCGCTGGCGCAACAGAAGCAACAAGTCATCCCAGTATCCAGGGTGATTGTGGGTCAATAGCCGTTTGGACTGTAGCTCTACCTCCCAATCAGGCAGCGGTGCTTCCATATCTCCCCCATTGGACGGGACGGCAAACACGACCGGATCTTCATAGAGCAGATACGTAGCCAGTTGAAATTCTCCGGGCAACATTCTGGTCAAACCGATATCTGCTTGTCCACTCTGCACCAATGGGCCGATCTCCACCGAATCTGCTATTTTAATGGATAGATCAACGTCCGGATACATCTTGGTGTAACGGTGCAACAAATGAGACAGACGAGCACGAGCGATAATCGGCGAGACGGCCAGGTGCAGCTTTTCCCGATAACCCTGCCTCCATGCCTGCAAATCCTCGATCCCGTGATGCCATTGCTCCAAGAGTGCTTTCGCATGCGGCAAATAGCGTTTCCCCGCGGCTGTCAGGCGCACTCGTTTCCCTACTCGCTCGAACAACTCGATCCCCAATTCCTTTTCCAATTGCCGGATATGCTGACTGACGGTTGGCTGAGCGATAAATAGTGCTTCGGCCGTCTGATGAAAATTTTCCGTCGTAGCCGCTACCATAAACGTTTGCAGCACGCGAAAATCCACTTGCTTTCCCTCCTTAATATATAATAACTATCGGTTATAATGATCTATCGAATCGGAAGTACCTCCCTCTCCTCTTTCTCTTCTATCATGAGGAAAAAGAAAGGGTGAATGCAACCATGCTTCTCGCTTACGTCACGATGTGCTTGATCTTTGGCACTTCTTATTTTGCGATTAAACTGGGCTTGGAGGAGGGAATCACACCATTCCTCTATGCGGGACTTCGCTTTTTGTTTGCGAGCCTGCTCGTGTTACTCATCCTGTTGGTGCGTAGACGCCTCGGTCGACTCCACTTGAAGGTCTATCTCGAGCTGGGATTCCTCGGCATTCTGATGACTACGATCCCGTTTGCGGCGCTGTTCTGGGCAGAGCAGTACATTTCGTCCGGTACAGCGGCGCTACTAGTCGCCACTGCTCCGATCTTTACGACTCTAATCAGCTTGTACCGCAAACAGATGACCTTTCGCTGGTTTGTTCCGGCCGGCTTGGTTATCAGTATGCTCGGTACCTTCCTATTGATAGGCTGGTCTCACGATGGCAGTGCACACCAGCTGGAAGCATTCTTCGGAAAGCTCGCGATTATCCTATCTGAATTGTTCTTTTCCTATGGAGCTGTACGCTCCCGAGAGTGGGTAACCCGCTTGACACCCTTTGTCTTCAACGGCTATCAAATGCTGTTCGCGAGCTTTGGTCTGCTACTTCTCTCTTTCCTGACCGAACCGTACGCCGAGACTACCTTTACTCTTACTCTAGCATCGTCCCTGTTTTATCTGGTCATCCTCGTCTCGATCGTAGCCTCTACTCTCTATTATTGGCTGGTACAGGAAACCAATGCCGCTTTCCCTACCACTTGGACGTATGTCGCTCCCGTTATCGCGACGGCGATCGGCTATCTCTTTCTCGGTGAGGCACTAACCGTCTCTCATCTGATCGGCAGTTTCGCTGTTTTACTCGGTGTCATTCTACTGAATGGAGAAGGCTGGGCAAAGCTGCGGCAGCTTCGTACCAATGCAACGCAATCTCCTGGGCTTCAGGACGAGAGATGAGATAGATCGTACGGGAAAACGATGACTCCTCGGAAAATGGCTTCACAACGAGCGATGGATGAAGAAATGCCTCCACGACTAATTGAGGGACGATGCTCACCCCGTGCCCTTTGGCTGTGAATGCCACGAGTGAATCGTTAAAATCGAATTCCATCATATGCTTCGGCTGAATGGCCCGTAGCTGACAATGTTTGCGAAAATCTTTGCGAATATCGCATGGATCCCGATGAATGAGCAAGTCCTCCTGGCAAAAGGAATCAAAATCGATGGCAGGTTCCTTTGCCAAGGGGTGGTCAGACGGCAATACAGCCAGATAAGGCTCCTGAAAGACTGACCATGTGGAGAATTCCCTCGTGACACTCTCCTCTTGGACGAAGGCGATATCCAGCCTGTTGAGCCTCAGCATTTCGGCCAGCTGAGCGCTTGTATCTTGTACAACGACAGACACTTCATTGTTTTTGCCAAAGCCGGCCGCAGCCATCAGACTCGGAAGAAACGTATGAGCCAAGCTCGGCAGCGAGCCCACACGAACAGGCAGGTTCTGTCTGAATCGCTCCATCCCTTTGAGCGTCTCGTCCATCTGCGCCAGTATCAGACAAGCGCGTTCGTACAAAAAACGTCCAGGCTCTGTCAGCTCAATCCCCGTCCGCTTTCGATAGAGCAGTTGACTCCCCAGTTCGTTTTCCAACAGAGCCAGCTGTTTGCTCAACGCCGGTTGGGAAATGAACAATTCTTTCGCCGCCTTATTTATGCTCCCTTTTTCAATCGTTTTCACAAAATAGGCGAGCTGCTCCAACCTGATTTTCACGACGAGATCCGCCCCTTTCATTTGGGACTTATTTCCTGTTTTTAGAAATAATTTACTAATGAACGCGTTCATCGTTCTCCCTTATGGTACAATACAAAATCGAGTGCGAAAAACCTTTTCACAAATCGCACTACGATTAGAGAGAGAAAAACAAGGGAGGAACCTCATGGAAACCGCAACAAACATGACCACGCCACGCAAAAGCTACAAGAAGCCTTTGCTGATTGTTGGTGTGGCGGCAGTCGTTGTCCTGGGTGGACTGGGAACTGCATACGCAAAGCTGGACTTATTCAAAAGCGCCAAAACCATTTACCTGCAATCAGAAACAGAAAGCATGCTGAAGTTCTCTGATAACATCTCGCAGGCGTACGGAAAATACGAAGACTATATGAAGCCGTATCTGGAGAAGCCTGTCCACTCCACTACTGAGCTTAGCGATATCAACCTGGATGCGACCATCCCTGACCCTCAGGCGCAAAAAGTACTGGAACTGCTGAAAAACGCCAAATTGGTCATGCAAAGCAACATGGATGAGCAAAAGCATCAACAGTCCGGAAACGTGGAAGTACACCTCAAGGACAAAAAGCTGGCAACTCTCGAGTACTTTATGAATGATTCACTCGTCGGCTTTCGACTCCCTGAATTCTATTCGAAATACGGCTATGTTGATCTGAAAGACCGCGAAGCTTTGCAGCAAAAGCTGGGTCAGGAGCTGCCAAAACGTTTCCTGACATATAACGACTTGTACAACGCCGTTTCCATCAAGCAAGATGAAGTGAAAAGCATCCTCACCCCTTATGCACTGCTATACGCAAACAGTTTGAAAGACAGTCAAGTGACGATCAACAAGGACGCATCATTCTCCGAGGAAGGCTTCCAAGCAAGTGGCCGCGAAGTGACTGTGAGCTTCACCGAAGAAGAAGCACGTACCTTGGCTACGCAGCTCGCGGAAAAAGCCAAAGCCGATCAAAAGCTGTTTGACTTCATCTACACTCGTTACCACAACGTTTCTACCTTGATGAAAGACAGCGGCTATGAAGTCGAAGAGGAGCTTTCCAAGGAAGAGTTCAAGAAAAACTACGATAAAGGCTTTGACGACATGCTCGCAGACCTGAAGGAAAATACCTCTACGAGCAAAGAACAGCTGAAAATGGTCTTGCTTATCGACAACGATCACCAAATCCTGTCTCGTAAGCTACTGTTTACAGGCGAGAAAGGCAACGAGGAACAAGTCTTCTGGAACAACGTCGCCTATACAAACGGTGGAGATTCCTACTATCGCTACTCCATGCTGAATCCGGAAGATGCGAAAAACAGTGAATTGTCCGTGACCTACAAAGCTTCTGAGAAGAGCGGCAAGACCACAGGAAACGTCGGCGTCGTGATCAAAGAAGAGGCAAAGAACACGCTGGACTTCAAAACGAACTTCGAGACAACCAAAGAAGACAAGAAAGAAAGCGGCACGTACAATTTCACCCTCTCTTTCCAAGACGAATTTGAGCCACAACCGGTTTCTCTCTCCGGTAGCGTAGCTGTATCCGAGACCAAAACGGATAGCAGTGTCGATTCCGAAGGCACAGTTAAGCTCACTTTTAACAACCCGACACCGGATATGCCAAAAGGATTGAGCTTCAAGCTGAAATCGAAAGCGGAATTCGGAAAACCGCTGGAAATTCCTGCGATGAGTGCTGATAACTCCATCAATTTCGCTACGGTTACTGACGAGCAAATGATGGGCATTCAACAGGAAGTAGGCATCGCCGCACAAAAATTCATGGAAGAAAATGCTGAACTGGTGCAACAATTCATGATGCCATAGTACGTGAAAAATAAAGAAAACGCGGGAGCAGTTCAACACGTCCCGCGTTTTTTTATTTGGTGTCAGCCTTGCGCAAAAAGACTCTGACTATCTCTACATACGCTTCAGTCTCTTCTAGATAGCTCACATGGGAGCTTTTTTCAAACACATGAAATTCGGAATCAGGTACGAGCGATTGATAATACTGTGTAGACTCCGGTGCCGCTTCGTCATATCGTCCACAGACGAAAAGCGAAGGAATGTTGATCTCGTGCAGCTTCGGTGTGTAATCAAAGGTCTTGAGGTTTCCTGTCGGGCAAAACTCGGAAGGCCCCCACATCTTCATGTATATATCCTTGTTTCCTTTGGGGCGGCTTTCTACCATGACAGCTGGCAACGGCTCGATTCGGCACACATGTCTGCTGTAGTATTCCTTCATGGCATCTTGATACTCTTTTGAATCGGTTGTTCCCTGTTCCTCGTGCCGCGCGATCGTTTGCTGTACGTCCTCAGGCAATTGGGCCAGGAATTGGTCGGCATCCTGCTTCCAGCGCTCAGCACTCAAGCATGGACTGGAGAAAATCACGCTCTTTACCCCTGCAGGCTTGCGATCAATAAGATACGCAGCCGCAAGCATCGTCCCCCAGGAATGACCCAAAATATGTACTTCATCCAAATCGAGCGCTTCTCTGATATTCATCAGCTCTTCTACAAACCGTTCTGTTTTCCAGAGCGAGTCATCCGTCGGTCGATCTGAATTCCCTGATCCCAGCTGATCATAAAAAATGACATGTCTTTCGTCTGCCAAAACGTGCAGTGCCGCCTGCAGCGGATCATGTGTATTGCCTGGACCACCATGCAGCACGATGAGAGGAGTTTTCTCCTTGTTTCCTTCCCCCACCAGGTTATACCAGACCTTTCCACCTGTTACTTCAATATAGCCTTCCTTTCGTTCCATGCTCTTTCCTCCCATACTTCTATCTTACAGGGTACGCACTAGCTGTTCGATCCCTCCACTGTATCCCCAATACAGAAGATAGACCACCGCCACGCAGAACACAAGGCGATCCACCGCTCGATACATGGACTTGGTCAGTCTGACGCCCACCCAGCCTTGCTTGATCGGCCATAAAAACTGGATGCGCCCAACCATGGCATCACTAATGAGATGGGACAAAAGCCCATACAGAGCCGCTTGCGCCAGAAGCATATCGCTAAACAGCATAGCTGGCAGCAGCAGCATGACCCAGGAATGCGTCAATGTCCGGTGACCAATTCCTTTTTGCAACGCTGAAGACAACGGTCTCAGCCTGTATCCAATCTTGCTTCTTGCCTGATCGATGTCAGGCAACAGAGCCATAGCCCCTCCAATCGCGATCCCTTTCCACGAAGGATACGCGTAATAGCCTGCCATGGCTCCAAGCACCAAATGCGTCTTCCACGTCATTGCCTTTCACACCGACTTTCATTGTTAGTAAGGAATCTTGTGTATCGTGAGTGTTCAGACAAGTCGTTTTCCTATCAAACAAACATGCCTACAGCAGAGGCATAAAGCGCTCAGGTTCCAGCCCCTCGCCTTCGATCACGAGGGCTACCATCCCCGTTTTTGTCCCCGATTCATGCCCTTCTCCTGCGATCCAGAAAGCAGCCTGACCGGCAGCGATAGGAACCTGTTCGTTTCCTTCGCCACGGACCCACCCTTCCCCTGAGACGACCACGAAAAGTTGGTCGACCACAGCAGGATGATAGCCTACGACACCTTCCGCGCCGATATGCATGCAACCAATGTGGACAGACTCAGGGGTTCGCACTATCCGAGATATCGTCGCCTCGACCGAATCAAACCGATCTACCCTGCGCCCTACCTGCTGATCAAACCGGAACAGTTTCATCTCTGTATCCTCCCTCGCTACAAGCTGACTCTTATGGTAGTCCATTTAGTAGAAGGGGAACAGACTCCTGCAAATACAGATTTTATGGTATAATAGGACTATGAGGGCGAGCCAGTACGCCTTCTTTTTTTATTTTCTTCAACTCAAGGCTTGAACCAAATGTCTTTGTAATCGACGAATCCCAATGCGTTTAGAGAGACTCCTGCGAGTGCCGAATGATAGGCTGACTGCTGAAGAGAATGGAACAAGAACAGCACAGCCGAGCTCTCTTTCAGCAATTCCTCTACCCGTATCAAGCACATCTTTTGTCGTTGCGGCTCACTTTCAAGCATGAGCTTGTCCAGCTCCTGATCGATATCCTCCCGCAGCTTTCCATCCCACAGTAAGCGTATTAACCCACGGTCTGATTTGTACATCTCTAGCATCCCTAGCAGCAATTGATCATCAAATACTTCTCCCGCTAAGATCATATCAGCCTTGAGCAGTGTAGCCGGCTTGTTTAGCTCTTCGATGGGGACGATAACGAGCTCCACTGACATCCCTAACTCGCGAAAATATTGCTGGAGCCAGGTGGCATCCTGCTCGTTTCCCGCTCCCTTATACGTATAAAGCTTCAGCGTCTCTCCCTGGTAACCGCTCTCCGCCAGCCTTTCACTCGCCTCATGCACGGAGACGGAGGGCTGAACATATCCATTCTGATGCCAATCCAGAATAAATCCGTTTGCTGGTACGTACCTTCTTCCTCCCACTTCCCGAATCATTTTCTCTCGATCCAGCAAGCGATCGATGGCGTCACGAAACGATGGATTCTGTTGGGGACCACTCCGATTTAGATTAAACGCCAAAAACTTGCAGCCCTTCTCCATCTGCTGAAGCTCTTGCCATGTGTCTCTGTATCCTCTTTTGTCCAGCATGGGCTGCAGAACATGCACTTCGCCTGCAATGGAAGGGATTGCTTCCTGCTTCTGTCTGCTTTCCGGCACAATCCATATCTCTACCCGATCCAGATGGGCCCTCCCCAAAAAGTAAGAGGGAAATGCGTCCAGAATAAACATCTGTTCGCTGTTTTCCACCAGACAAAACGGGCCACTGCCTACTGGCTCACGGGCAAACTGGTTTCCCCTTTCCTGCACCACTTCTCTGGGCAGGATGGACAAGCGATCGGAGGCAAGGATAGAGAGCAGCATGCGATTGGAGCGTTTCAGTCTGATTCTCATGATCGTGTCTCGAACGGCGATCAGCTCTTCGACATCCTCCAGCATCCAATGGTAAGGCGATCCTGTCCGCGGGTCAGCGATTCGCTGGATCGTCCAGACGACATCATCTGCTGTCAGTTCGCGACCATGGTGGAATAACACTCCTTTTCGCAAATAAAACGTCCACTCGGTTCCCTCCTCGTTCGTCTCCCAGTGATGCGCGAGGTGAGGTAAAAAGGTGCCCTTCTTTTCGTCGTAGCGAAGTAAGGTATCAAAAATCTGTTTGACCATGTGAGATTCTGTCACCCGTCCGACGAAAGCCGGGTCGAGTGCAGGTATGGTGCGGTAAAAGGACATGCGCAGCGTATCCCTGGTCCTCATTTCCCCTTGTTCGGTCCGGAATCCGAATTGTCCGGAAAGCCAATCAAAAAACCGTTCTCTGGCTTTGCCTGATACCCGCCATTCGTTCAACAGCATCATTGCTTTTTCCAAATCACCCTGTTGTACATACGCCTGTGAAATCGGAAGAACGATCTGCTCCTTGGTGCGCAAGAAAACCAACCGGGAGGTATGCCCCCTGCCTCTGCCTGGAATCCAATCTAGCCATTGCTGCTCGACTAGCTGCTTGACGACCATTTTTGCATTGCGAACGGTACAGCAAAAAATATCGGCAAGCTCAGGAAGCGTAACCTCCTGGCCCACCCCCTCTGCCACGTGGGAAAAATGTTGGCGGAGTCGCAAGTAATGATAGGCAATTTGCATCGCTACGCACCTCTTTGGTCCCTCACTCAAAAGGGGAAGCTCATTGCATCTTACTTTACCCTTTTTCTTCCCCTTTTCCAAGCTACAATAAATAAAGAAGAAGGAGGTTGTTCCTATGTCGTCACCTGAAAGACAGGTTGCTGCCACTCCAGAAGCTTCTGCATCCACATCCATCTGGCGCAACCGGCCATTTCTCATTCTGTTTTTGACCTCCGCATTTGTCACGTGCGGCGCAAAGGTTTACGAACTAGCCTTGCCACTCATCTTGTACGATATGACACACTCTCCGCTCACCATGACAACGATGAGAAGCATCGAGTTCTTACCGAATCTGCTGTTGGCCATGTTCATCGGCGTATTCGTTGACCGTTTCTCCAAAAAGCGCTGGTCCCAATGGATGGTCTTTGGACAGATGGTTCTCCTGTTTCTCCTTTATGCATTGGTCGAGTCAGGGCGAGCCGAGGTTGCTCACTTTTATGTGGCAGGCTTTCTATTGATGGCCTTTAACTACGGATACGGCAATGCTAGGGTCAGTATCATCAAGCAGGTCGTACCCAAACCACTGCTTACTTCAGCAAATGCCCGATTCTCCTTTCTCTACACCTTGATCGACATCATGGGGCCAGCCATCTCCGGGTTCATTTTGCTGCTCTCCAGTCTTCACAATGGTTTGCTGATTACGGGAATCGCTTATCTCATCGCGCTGATCGCTGTTTCGTTTTTAGAAAAAGAAAAAGCACCGGGAGCTGCCACACCCCAGGGCTCGTTCTGGCAGGATTTCCTGGCAGGATGGCGAGAACTGCTATCCAATCGCCCCCTGTGGATGATTACGATCCTCGTCATCTTCCTCAATGCCACATCTGGAATCTATGACGCCATGATCATCTTTTTTGCCAAGGATCATTTGAAGCTGGACAATTCCCAGCTGGGACTCGTGCTCTCTGTGGCTGGGGCAGGCGGGTTGATTGGAAGCACCTTGGTATCACGGCTCCGTAAACGGTTTCCCACCGGACGCATCATGGGTACGACCATTCTGCTGCTAGGAGTCTCTTACTTGCTCATGGCTATGGCACAAAGCACCTGGATGCTCTGTCTATCGCTGTTTCTGTCTGGGATGATCGGGACGATTGAAAACGTCTGTATTTGGACGTTTCGGCAGGAATCCACTCCCGCACACATGATTGGGCGAATCAGCGGAATCACCGGCTCCGTTTTCAAGCTGGGGATGGTGTTCTCCATTTACGGCTCGGGCTGGGTGACGGTGTGGCAAGGTCCTTGGGCAGCTTTTCTGGCAGCGGCAATCGGCAATCTATTGATCTTTCTCGTGTATCGCAGGCTATCCCTCTGGCGTCTCGCATAGGTCGAGAAAGGTAAGAAAAATGCGGGAAATATACCCGCTTCGTTTTTTCCACTTGGTCAGACTGTAGTGGAGGATAGGAAAAAGGGGAAAACGCTACAGCTTCATAGGAACACCTACTGGGGGTCATCCCTGTCCGGCTCCATATAAAAACCGAAACCGCGTCCAAAGTAGCCGTCTCAGGGAGCTTTTCAGAGGTGGACGCTTAAAAACGTGTTTCGTTTTTTCCATTACGCCTCGGCTGGTGTTCCTAAGATCTTCCGCTTATTTCCCCTCCTTCCTCAGCCAGCTTTGGTTATACTACGTGTCTTATTCTGGGGGCTTTCCTAGGAGTTTTTTGAGAAAAATCAAGCGATAGACAGAATAAGTTTTTTCTACCTTGAAACCTTGTAATATCTGTTAACTAGAAACCTCAATAGCTCGAAGGAGAAGCAGGTTTCCAGGCGAAGCGACTCCAGAACCCATATTAGCGGAACAACGAATTCACGGGATCCAGAAGCGGTACCTCTGTATTTTCTACGGAGCAGATTCTACTTTACCGCTACCCCGTGAATCGTTGTGGAGCGGACAGTCTAATCTTCGATGCAGGGTGTAGGCTGGAGCGTAGATCGGAAACCTGCTTCTCCCCACTACCACAGCAAAAAAACTCCGCCAAAAAAGCCACAAGCAGCGTACCGTTCTGCCTGTGGCTTCTCTTCCTTCTTTTCTGCTCAGAGCTTTACGCCTTGAATCTTCCCATCAGCTTCTCCAGCTCTTCAGCTAAATGAGCCAAAGATGCAGCAGACGTGTGGATTTCCTCCATCGAAGCCAGCTGTTCTTCGGTTGCAGCCGAAACATCCAATGTGCGCGCTACGCCCTGCTGGGTCACACTAGCAATCACGCGCATGGATTCTGCTACCTTCTCTGTACTGTCAGTGAGCGTGCGGGAAGCTGCTGAGACGTCTTGTACCTCTGCGGCGACACGAACAACCGCATCTCGAATATGAGCGAAGGCATCCCCTGCCTGTGCGACACCATCCATGCACAACGCAGTTTGTTGCGAGCTCTTTTCTACGGAAACGATGGCTTCCTGCGTCTCGTTCTGGATGACCTCGATCAATTGCGTGATTCTCCCAGCCGAATTCGAAGCCTGCTCTGCCAGCTTCCTCACCTCATCAGCCACGACAGCAAATCCTCTGCCATGCTCACCTGCACGAGCTGCTTCAATCGCAGCATTCAAAGCAAGCAGGTTGGTTTGCGCTGCAATGCCAGTAATCACGTCCACAATCTGACCGATCTCCTCCGAGCGTTCTCCCAAACCGCTCACCCTGCGAGATAGGCTTTCCATGGCTTCGCCCATGCCATCCATCTGCGTGACGACTAGCTGGATCGCCTGATTGCCATCCGTTGCCAGGTCCGAAGTGCGAATCGCAGTCGCGGATACATTTTCGGCACGCGCCGCGATCTGCCCGATGCCCGTCGCCATCCCTTCTACCTCGATGTGACTCGCTTCCACATTTTGCGCCTGATGCTCGCTGCCGGCAGCCATCTCCTGTACGGTCTCGGCAATCTGTTCGGTTGCCTTGCTCGTTTGCTCGGAGCTCGCAGTCAGCTGTTCTGCCGACGCGGCTACCTGTTCGGCATGGCTACGCACTTGCAGGATCAGCTCCCGCAGATTACGCAGCATTAGGTTAAACGACGCTGCCAGCATTCCGATCTCATCCTTGGATTTGACCGTCAACTCCTGCGTCAGATCCCCTTCACCATCCGCAATCGCTCTCAGCTGCGAATTGACGCGATAGAGCGGAAGAACAATGGCACGTACGAGAAGCGCACCAATCAACACGGCAAACAGAACACCTACTACACTAAAAGCCGTTTGAATGATTTCCGAGGTCACTCGATTGGCCGCCATTCTGGCTTTCTCCGCTTCCTTTTCCGTTTGAACCTTTACTGCCAGTTCATCGATGAGCGCGTCCAATTGTTTACGCGCCTCTCGCTCTTCGCCAAAGTGGAGTCGGAGGGCTTCGTCCCGATTGCCTTTGCCGTAGTCATCTAAAACCTTTTTGCTTGCTTCCTTATAGGCGGTGAAAAGTCCCTTTAATGGTCCCAAATCTTGCCCATAATGCAAAATAGCATGCTGGTTCTTATTTATTTGTTCAGCCAGTACTCCGATTCTTTCGACCTTTTCTTGCATCTCCTGCGTATACGTGGCATCTCCAGTCAAAAAGTACCCACGCTCGTCGTTGTTTCGCCCTGTCATGATAAATTGCATTTCGCGAAGAGTCGTGAGCAGTTCTCCTTCGTCAACCATCTCGGTGTAGGAGGCTGTCAGCATTTTGGTTTGAACGTACATATAAGTCCCGGAACTCAGCATGATCGCTAGGATCACACCAAACGCAATGATGAATTTCGTTCTGATTTTCATGGGGAGCCTCCTTTTTTATTTGACGCAGGGATGAATGTCGAATACAGTCGAACCCCCACACTACCTGTTCCCCGTCCTCATTGCCTTCAAACGTCGTTTCATTTGAAAACTTGGCTACGCCAAGCTTCTGGCGGAGCCTTAGTTGCACTTATACTGGATAGGAATCTTATAAATTCCTATCTGTGAAACAAAAACCCCCGCACAACCGCGCGAGGGAGCCATCCTTTTTCCTATTCTACTTCACACCTAACCGAGCTACCCATTCATCCTCGGCTGTATAATGAATCATTCCCGCTATATTCTCTGGCGGATTCGCACTCTCCCACTCGATCGTCCTGCTCATGGCTTCCTCCGGAGAAAACCGTTCCCTATACCCCAGTTCGTGTCTGATTTTGCTCGTATCCAGCTGGATGTGTTGTCGTGTCTCGATATCCATGACCAGATGGGGTGGCAGGTCTGCAGCTGGTACAGGTATGATTTTGCCTTTCCATCCCACTCCAGCTGCGATGCGTTCGACCCACTCCGCCATAGGCAAGCCTGTTTCTTCCCCGACGTGATAGATTTGACCTGCTGCCCGATCATTCAACACGGTCAGACTGATGGCCTCCGCTATATCCTCGACATAACCGCGTGACCAGCGCCACGAAGCAAATCTTTCATCCATGAGAATCACGGAACGACCGTCACGCATTTGCTGTAAATAAGGGTAGAGACGATGCTGATAATCACCTGGGCCGTAAACCATCGGCAGACGAAGGATCGTGCCCGGCAGGCTCTCATGCCCCATTACCACTTGCTCCACCAGCACTTTGTCATAATCACTCCGGTCAGCTCGTGCCCCTTGAAACGGATACCGTGTCTCGCATAAAGGCGACTGCTCTGTCAACGGACCTTCTTCCACTGGACCCGATTCGATCCGGTTTACCCGACCAAAAGCCTGATACACATCGCAGCTGCTGATCGCAACTACACGGCCCGAAATTCCAGTAAAAGTCTCCATGAGTTGAGTGGCATCTGCTTCTGAATAAGGGAACAAATCTACGACCACGTCTGGGGCAAATTCGCGAAAAGCGTTGCGGGACTCATCTAGTCTCGCCCGGTCACCTGTGAACTGGGTAACTCCTGAGGGGAGAGAATTCCCGCCGGGAGATTGCCCGCGGTTATAGACCGCGATCTCATGCCCCAGATCAGCCATTCGTTTGACCGCATGTGGACCGATAAACCGTGTTCCCCCTAAAAACAAGACCTTCATCCCGACACCCCCGCCTCCTACAGCTTTTCGATGACTTTGTCGATTAGACCGTACTCCAACGCTTCCGTTGCCGAGAGGAAATAGTCTCGATCCGCATCCTTTTCGATCTGCTCGACTGTCTTGCCCGTGCGCTGGGCAATAATCGAGTATAGCATGTGACGATGCCGCAGAATCCGGTCAGCCGCGATCTTGATATCGCTTGCCTGCCCTTGGCTGCCTCCCCAAGGTTGGTGAAGCATCACTTCGGCATTCGGCAGTGCGTACCGTTTGCCCTGGGCTCCAGCCACTAGCAGCATGGCTCCCATGGATGCCGCCATACCCGTGCAAATGGTGGACACCTCCGGTTGCACGAAATTCATCGTATCAATGATGGCCATACCTGCCGTTACCGATCCACCCGGCGAGTTGATGTACAGATGAATGTCTTTTTTCGGATCTTCCGCCGCGAGGAACAGCAGCTGAGCCACAACAGCATTGGCGACTTGATCATCGATGGCGCTACCCAGAAAAATGATACGATCCTTTAGCAAACGAGAGTAGATATCATACGAACGCTCGCCGTAACTGGTTTGCTCCACAACTACAGGAATGAGATTCATGCCTAACGCCTCCTTTAAAAGTGAAGGTAAGTTGGTTTACGCCGCCAAGCTCATGCGAGTCGTTTGTGGCGTCGAAGCCGGTATACTTTTTCGATGAAATCCGGACGAAACTTCTGTAATGACAGCTGGGCTTTCAGCAGGTCCGACTGTCCACGTCTTGACGGATGCCTCTTGCTCCACGACTCTTTGATTCCCTGATCGGGAAGGCAGCGGTATGACGTTTCCTCCCTGTCGCTCGGGGCGACTCTCCCACACGACTACCGGTCTGGATTTAGCTGGTGAGGTGGACTCTGTTCTCATGCCTCTTCTCCTCCTTCTTTGGGGTACACAGCGAGAATGACTTGATACGTTTCCTGACCATCTACTGGGGATTGATACTTTTTCACCAGCTGGTTGACCAACTGCACATACTCCTCCACAAACGCACCCCGTTGCTCGGCGCTTGCCAGTCGAATACTGGTATCCAACGTGGCGCTCGGGATTTCTTCCTCCCGATCGGAGCGCTCCATCAGCGCAAGTGCATCACGTTTGATCCGTTCAGCTGTATTGACTAGATGCGACAGCGCCCCTTGATCCTTCATCTGCTGAACCGTCTCGTTTGCAAAGTTCAACGCATCGGATAAAACATATGTCCGTGCGATAGCCAAATAGAGCACCTCGACCAGATTGCGCACCTGACGACTTCCGACCTTGCGTACCAAGCCCACCTTTTCAAGCGCCTTCAAATGGTAGTTCACGCGTTGGGGAATTTCGTTGATTCCACGCGCCACTTCTGCTGCTGAGGCTGGCTCTGCCAATCGGCTCAATATTTCTGCCCGTAGTGGGTTGAGCAATGCCATCGCCTGCTCAGGAGCTTCGACTACATAGGTTTCCAGCTGTTCATGCGCCACAAAAACACCTCATGACATTAATCATTTACGTAAAAATAGTTTATTACGTAGCTTTTCGTTTGTCAAATGCTGGACGTACCTAAAAATGCCCCGCTTGTCCAGCGGAGCTTTTTGGTGCGATAACAGCTTGGGATGGGAATTTATCGCTGATATTCGATTTTTTCGCCATTTTGTGGTATTTGTATCCGATCAGACAAATCGTTTGCCCTTACGTACTCGACCAGCTCACTGCGGCTGAGCAAGCAATGATTCCACACTTCCATATGCGCGACGAAAATTTGACTGTTTCCAGCGGCTTGTGCTAACTGGACGATGTCTTCTTTCGTCATCGTAATAGGATCTCCCACCAAGAACTGCGCGGCTCCAGCAAATGGGACCACCACGTCAGGTTGATGGGATTTCAGGGCATGCTCCACTTCTTCACACCAGATGGTATCACCCGTCAGGTACAGTGTCGGCTCATTACCATCCCTTGCTTTTAGCACAAACCCCGAGACCGGTCCCATCTTCTCTCCAATTTCTCCCGTTCCATGGCGTCCCCCGGTCCGATCAAAGTGGATGCCTTCCCATTCGTAATCATCCTCAACCACGATGACTTGTTCAAAGCCGTGGTTCTTCAGCTTCTCTCGATCCGGCGGCTGACAGAAAAGCGGCACATGTTTGGGGAGTTGTCTGACTGCTGCTTCGTCCAAATGATCCATGTGCGTGTGGGTAATCAGGATAGCGTTCACACCATCCAATACTTCCTCTACAGACATCGGCAGCTCCACGCCAGGATTTGGCCTTTGATTTGGCGTGTTGACGGTTGCAGGCATCTCTCCTGCTTGACTCAGCATCGGATCCACCAATAGGATGTGTCCGTTGTATCCTACTCGCAACGTTGCATGTCGCACGAGCTGAATGTGCATGTTCGATCTCCCCTTTGCCCGTTATAATAAGTATCACTAGCCCTATTGTACGCCGGACTTGGCAGTTGCCGCGAAAGAAGCGGCGTAGGTTCACTTTCACCGTGAAAGGAGATCGTCATGCTCGATCAAACGGATCTGCACATCCTCGCTCTGCTGCGTGAAAATAGCCGTCTGCAGTGGAAGGACATCGGGGAACAAGTTCACCTGAGCGGCCAAGCCGTAGGGAACCGAATCAGACGGATGGAAGAACAAGGCATCATTCAAGGCTATACGACCATCATCGATACCTCCAAGGTCGGACCTGTGCTGACTGCGATCATCTCGATGTTCATGAAATCAAACGATCACCAGGCATTCATTCGCTTTATTTCGAACCACCCTGAGGTCATTGAGGCACATCGGACCACAGGAGAAGGCTGCTATTCTCTCATCGTGAGCGTCACAGATCAGACTGCTCTCAATGCGTTGTTGGATGAGCTGCTTCCTTTTGGAAATTACCGCATTAGTCTCTCCATCGGCAAGATCAAATAAGGTAACGATTCCGACTGCAAGCAATTTCCGCAGCATTTAGGGTTGCCTGATTATGTGAACAGGAGTAGAATGATGGGTACCAAGAACGCAGGTTCTTGCGTTGCCACAAGAAAGGAGGAGAATCGCCATGGAAGACTTTTTGTTCCTGCTTTCATTGGAGGATTTCTTCGCCTTGCTCGCCCTGTTTGTGGGATGCTTTACTTCGATTTTCTATTTGAGACGAAGTGTTTCCCCACGAAATCTGGCTATTCAATGGCACCTGAGTGATGCTTATCAACCCAGCATTAATCCTCGTATGGTTGAGACTTATCCGATGGCGGCAAGGCAACCGTTGCGCACCCGATTGTTCCGGCGCATGCGGCATGCAGATGGCGAATCAGATACATACGATAACCTGATTTTTGGATAAATCCACTTTGGAAAAACCAAAAGGAGGTAGATCTTATGATCGCCAAATACATCGGAGAAGCTTTATTGTTTGCTGTTAGTCTGCCCATCTTTGCCTTCCAAACGGCAGAGAGCCTTCACGCTCTGGCAGACGCGTTTGTGCAAATGTCCGATTTCGTAAACTGGAAATAAAAGAGCAAAAGCCTGACCGTCTCTTTCGACGATCAGGCTTTTTTTGTGCCGCTTCCTCTGCCGTCTACTCCTCGTTGATGCGGTCCCCACGGGTCGTCGGCTGGGAAATGACTAGAAATTCCATCGCATCCTCGCCCTCATTCTTCATCTGGTGCGCAGCCCCTGAAGGGACTTCTACACCTTCCTGACTCCCGATGGTGTGACGGACACCCTCTACCTCCAGAACAGCCTGCCCAGATAACACAAAGAAAAATTGGCGCGATCGCTCGTGGTAATGTCGTACCTCTGCTGTATTTCCCGGCATCCGCTCATGAATGACGCTCAGCTCCTGGCCTTTGACCAAGTGCCAGCCATCGCAAACCTCTCCCCACACATAGTGCTCAGCATTTTCCTTGCTAACTTTTGAAGTCATTTCCCTCACCCATTCTGTTTCAATTGATACTTTTACCAATTGGCGTTTACGCTCTATGGATTTACTTTTACCATACCCCATGCTAAAATGTAACTTATACAAGAAATGAATAACGATTGCATCAATGGAGGAGCCTGTCATCATAGGGTTCTTTTTGTCTTTTTTTCGATCGACTGACAAAAAGGGGCCTGTGATTACAGGCTCCTTTTGCATTTTTATTACACCTAAAGGGGGAACGTTCATGCTCATTTTCCAATTAGCCGCGATCCTGATCGCATCCAAGATAGCGGGAGACATCAGTGTGCGACTTGGGCAGCCTTCTGTACTCGGAAAGCTGTTGGTCGGGATTGTACTTGGACCAAGTGTGCTCGGTATCGTTACAAACACAGAAATCCTTCAGGAAATCAGTCAAATTGGTGTTATTCTCCTGATGTTTATTGCCGGTCTGGAAACCGATATTGATGAATTCAAACGAACTGGCAAAGCCTCTACTTCTGTCGGGGTGATGGGGATTATCGCGCCATTGGCATTGGGATATGCGGCTGGACTCGTCTTGGGACTCTCCTCCATTGAGTCTGTCTTCCTCGGCCTTCTGCTCTCAGCCACAAGCGTAAGTATCTCTGTACAAACGCTAAAGGAATTGGGCAAACTAAAGTCGAAAGAAGGCGCGACTATCATGGGTGCTGCCGTCATCGACGACGTCCTGGTCATTATCGCCTTGGCCTTCCTGATGAGCTTTGCTGGCGGCGATGTGAATCTCGGCATGGTGATCCTGAAAAAAGTTGCGTTCTTTGCCATCATCATTCTGGTCTCCTGGAAAGTGGTACCGTGGGTATTGAAAAAATTTGCCCCTCTCCAAGTGACTGAATCTGTAATATCCGCGGGTTTGATCATCTGCTTTCTGTTTGCGTACTTTGCCGAATATACTGGTGTGGCCGCCATCATCGGTGCGTACTTTGCCGGTGTCGCCATCAGCCTGACCAACTACAGAGAAGAAATCACGCACAAAGTGGAAACCATCAGCTATTCGATATTCGTCCCGGTCTTCTTCACTTCTGTTGGGGTAACTGCCCAGTTTGCCGGAATATTGGAAAACCTGTGGATTATCGTCCTGCTGAGCGTTCTGGCGATCGTATCCAAGCTACTGGGAGGAGCACTCGGTGCAAAAATGACCGGCTTTCCGTGGAGAAATTCCATGGCGATCGGCTCTGCGATGGTCTCGCGTGGTGAAGTCGCCTTGATTATCGCCGCTATCGGTCAGGAGAGCCAACTTCTCACAGAAGACATGTTTGCCATATTGATCGTGGTCGTACTGGTAACCACCATCGTGACACCACCGATGATGAAAGTATTCTTCTCCGATAAAGGGAATAAAGGAGAGTCCGTAGCGCTGAAGAAAAATGCGTAACCCAATCACGTAAGCCCTCTGCTGGAGGGCTTTTTTAATAGAAAATCACTCCCTCCTTCCTATCCAGAATTCCTGCGTCCCCCTTTAGCATTTCGGTATAATATAAATGGATATTTTTAGCATCATGGCGACATCAGCAATTCGAGGAGGTACAGCGTCATGAAAATCGTCATTGCCCCTGATTCCTTCAAAGGTAGCCTCACCGCCAAGCAAGTAGCAGTGGCCATCCGTGCTGGTGTTCTCAAAGCACTGCCAAATAGCGAGATCGTCATCAAGCCGATGGCGGACGGTGGTGAAGGAACCTTGCAATGTCTGGTGGACGCAACGGATGGCAAACTGTTGCAGGCAACCGTCAAAAATCCGTTAGGTCGAGACATTACCGCTGAATTTGGCATTCTCGGCGATGGGGTGACGTGTGTCATTGAGATGGCAGCCGCATCTGGTCTCTATCTGATTGAAGCAGAGGAGAGAAATCCCCTCTTCACCACTACCTACGGATTCGGACAATTGATCCTCGCCGGGCTCGATCTTGGCTGTCGTCGCTTCATTCTCGGTATCGGAGGCAGCGCTACCAATGACGGTGGCGCCGGCATGCTGCAGGCACTCGGCTTTCAATTGCTCGATCAAGATGACCAGCCGCTTTCTTATGGAGGTGGTGAGCTATCAAAGCTGAGACGAATTGACCGTAGTCATGCAGACGCCAGACTTGAAGATTGCCAATTCATTATTGCCTGTGATGTCACCAATCCGTTCGTCGGTCCGAATGGTGCCTCCTATGTTTTTGGTCCGCAAAAAGGGGCAACCACTGACATGATTTCTCGACTCGATGACAATCTACGTCACTTTGCCGATCTGATCCACTCTACAGAAGGCATTGCCATTCACGATTTGCCTGGAACAGGAGCCGCAGGTGGTGTAGCTGGCGCTCTGCTCGCCTTTTTGCACGGCCACTTGCAATCTGGTATCAAGATCGTGAGGGAGACTACCAAACTGGCAGAAGCTATGGCAGGGGCAGACCTCGTATTGACCGGTGAGGGCCAGGTAGATTTTCAGACCGCCCAAGGAAAAACCCCTTGTGGCGTCGCACAGCTGGCCAGACAATACGGCATTCCTGTCATCGTACTGGCTGGTTCAGTCGGAGAAGGGATCGACTCGCTTTACCCAGAGGGCGTCACTGCCATACTGAGTATTACCAATAAACCCATGTCGCTTGAACAGTCTATGCTGCAGACGGCCAAGCTACTGGAACAATCCGCCGAACAGGTTGTGCGTATCTTTGCTTCTCATCGGCTGTAAATGAGCCGCACATCTCGATGCAGAACAAAGCTCTCCTCCCCCGCCACAAACTGACGGGGTGGAGAGCTCTTTGCTTTTCGGCACTACTTATTTCGTTTCACGGTGCAGAGTGTAACGCTTCAAGCGCGGGGAGTACTTTTTCAGCTCCAGTCGTTCGGGATGGTTGCGTTTGTTTTTCGTCGTGATGTAGTTGCGATCTCCCGACTCCGTGCATTGCAAGGTAATGTTTACACGCATGTCTTTCTCCTCCTGATTAAGAAATCATCGTCTCGACGACGGTATCTGCTGTCGGCAACGGGTCTGGCAGCTTCGTCCAGTCTGAGCTGTACTCTTCATCCGTCAGCAGACAAGTATTTAATTCGCTCTCGATCCGCTCGCGTTCCAAGTCGATGCCGATAAACACCAGCTCGGTGATCCGGTCGCCGTGCACAGGATCCCACGTATTCGCCCACTCCGGATCTTCTGCCAACAAAATGCTTCGCTCTTCCTCAGGCAATGCTGCCGTCCAGAACCCGGCCATCCCTACTTCAATCGAAGGTCCTGCCTGACTCAGCGTCATCGCTATATCATTGCGGGTCGCGAGCCAAAAGAACCCTTTTGCACGCACCACTTCCTCTGGCCATTGGCTCAGCCATTTTCCAAATCTTTCGGGATGCAACGGGCGTCTGGCCCGATAGACAAAGGACGAGATCCCGTATTCGTCCGTCTCTGGGGTGTGTTCTTCCTTTTCCAGCTCGGCAATCCAGCCTGCAGATTGACTGGCCCGTTCAAAGTCAAACAAGCCTGTATTCAAAATCTCGTGAGGATCTACCTGACCTCGCTTGGAACGGATCAGCCGCGCATTTGGCTGCAGCTTGCGCAGGACTCCCTCCAGCTGCATCAGATCGTCCGGGTCAACCATGTCACATTTGTTCAGGATGAGGACATCGCAAAACTCGATTTGGCTGATCAGCAGATCGACAACCTCGCGGGTATCATCAGCACCAACTGCCTGCTCCCGGTCCAACAGGCTCTCCCCCGAGGAAAAATCGTGCCAAAACCGGTACGCATCCACGACTGTTACCATCGTGTCCAGACGGCAGTGCGCAGAGAGATTAATCCCGTTTTCTTCGTCCATGTACGTAAAGGTCTGCGCGACAGGAACTGGCTCACCGATGCCCGTCGATTCGATCAATATGTAGTCATAGCGACCTTCCAAAGCTAGACGCTCTACTTCTGTGAGCAAATCCTCCCGTAAGGTGCAGCAGATGCAGCCATTGGACATCTCTACGACCTTTTCCTCCACGCGAGAAATTCCCCCACCTTGAGATACGAGTGCACCGTCCACATTTACTTCACTCAAGTCATTAACGATGACGGCTACACGCAGTCCGTCCCGATTGTTCAACACATGATTGAGCAAGGTCGTCTTGCCTGCTCCCAAATAGCCACTCAACACCGTCACGGGTATCCGGTTATCTTCCATTCAGAAATCGCTCCTTGAAGGTTAATAAAACGTAATTATTACGATTTAAAATCTATCCTACACACCACAAGGTGCCTTTGTCAAGATAAAACGTAATTGTTACGATTTAATAGCGATAAGAAAATCTCGGTTCGTGAGAGGCTGTAGTGGAGGAGCGGAAAAAGGAGAAAACGCTCCAGGTTAGTAGGGTCACTTGCTTGGGGTCATCTCTGCACGGCTGTTCCCCTAATACCTTCGCTCTTTTCTCCTTTTTCCTGGACAGCTATTAGTTAAGAGCTTCTTTGAAAGCATCTTGGAATATTGAACCCTAAACGAAAAAAACTCCTTCTTCACATTGTGAAAAAGGAGTTTCAGAGAAACCTAAGAGTGCATCGAAAGGGTTTTAGAAAAGCTCGATGAGTAAGGATCAGCTTGCAGGAGAAGCATGTTTCCAGGCGGAGCGGACAGTCTTCACTCCCTAGCAGGACGTAGCCCGGAGCGCAGAGTGGAAACAGGCTTCTCCCCACAACCGCTACTTTTCGAGCATTTTTCCCATATTTATTTCAGCTTGTTCATCGATACAGCTTCCCCATAGGTCCCAATGACTGACTGGTAAACGCTTCGTACGTTCAATAGCGCCTGATCGACGATAGCCTCAGGTCGATTGTCCTTCCAGGTCAAAAGGCTGTAGGTATCGCCCGTAGCATTCGGCATCGTTACCAAAATGTCTTTGATTCCATCTGGATTCCCATGAGTGATCGCGAGTTTTGGCATGTGTCCACTGTCTCTTTGTCCTACGGAAATGAAGGTTTGTTGATTGGACTTTCCTTCTCGTACGACGACACGCAGATTGTCTGCTCGCAGATTCATCGCACTACCCATTTTGTCTCCGACCAAAAAGATGTGGTCCTCTACGCCGTCACCCGTCACATCTGCATACTTGGTATCCAGCACGTATGTAATGTCTTTCCCCATGCTGAACCCGCTGTTGACATCTACCTCAGTAGACGGCATGTTGTCCCAATCGCCTTTTTGTACCGAGACGCTGAGCAGCTGCGGCTTTTGGTTGACGATGTTCCACACACTGGTTGCGACGGCGATACGATCTTCTCCGTTTACACCCCAGATCATTTGCATGCCTTTCCAACGCAGGTTGCCATTGGCATCATAATACGGGATCAGCTGCACCAGCTTTTGCGAAAAGCCACTCATATTCTTTGCCAGTTTGCCGTTTCCTTGGTAAACTCCTTGTCGTACATAGGTCGCTTTATTGGCAGACACATCAAAGGTACTAACTGCTTTTGTCACGCCGTTTGTGACATTCACTTTGAAGCCATCTACAAATTGAATCGTAAACGGAATGTTATTCTGAGGTTGCAATAGGACAACGGAAGCAAATGATTGTGTGTTGAGTGCTTTCGCTTGAACCGGATCGGCTCCTAGACCTGCGCCTAATAGAATCGCGCCGCTGCAAGCGACAGCCACCAAAGATTTATGCCATGCTTTCATACTATCGTCCTCCTTTTTGATGGGGTTCTTCTCTATTTCCAAATGATTACACCCATGTATACCCTTCCCTGTCGTATTTATAACGAAAGAACTGCGACAAATGTTGCAAGTAATATTTCCCTGCCCCTTTTCTGTTTTTTTACCGGTTTGCAACAACTTCACGTGTCTGACAGGCTAAAATAGAGTCAATCGACCTAGAAGCAGAAAGGAATCTTCCTCATGAAAAAGGCTTGGCTATACTCTGCCGCAATCTGCATGACGCTGATCAGTGGATGCGGACTTACAGATACGCCCAACGAATTAATGCGCGCACCTTCCGCAGATAGCGACCAGCAATCGATTAATCAGGCTGTCATGCAATTTTTGCCACCAGGGTCCCAATTGACCGTTCCCCTACATCCTGACGAGTCAAGTGCTGTTTCCCTACAGGATCTGAACGGCGATGGTTCCCCAGAAGTCACGGCTTTCTACAAAACCGAAAAAACGGATTACGAGATCGGCGTGCTGATCCTCTCGCAAAAACAGGGAAGCTGGGCCAAGCTCGCGTCTTTTACAGGCATCGGCAGTGAACTGGACTACGTCCGATTCTCGGATATGACGGGCGATCATATACCTGAAATGCTGATTGGTTTTGGTGGAGGCAACGATCTGAACAAGGAGCTTTCCGTTTACTCGCTTTCACAAGGAAGCTTGCAAGAGCTGTTGAAGCAGACGTATTCCGTCGTGGCAGTGGGCGATTTGAATGGCGACAATCTTCCCGAATTGGCCTTGGTCTTACACGATCACAATAACTTAACCTCCAAGGCACAAATTTATGGAGCGACCCAAGAAAAACTGGTCAAGCTAACAGAACTCGATCTAGATGGCTCGGTAAACGGTTATGAACAAGCGATCATCGGAAAAGCTTCCACCCATCAGAATGGACTGTTCATAGAGGCTGGCCTCGGGGCACACTCGGCCTCCACCGATTTATTAGTGTGGGAAAATGGTCAGCTGCGCAATCCTCTGGCCAGAATCGATGGTCAAATGGACCTGACCTTCAAGCCTTATCCGCTCTACAGTGAGGATATCAACGACGATGGCATCATCGAGATCGGTGTCAGCACCCAACCGCTTGGGACCGACGATTTGCCTATGGCTGCCATCCCATGGATTTCTTCCTACTTCCGCTGGGACGGGGCGACCGGATTGACTCACGTGGAAGACCATTATCAAAACTACTCGTACGGAATCGATTTTCATATTCCGCAAAAATGGGACGGAAAGTATACGATCGAAATGGGTCAGGAGCCGGAAATTCCTCCGATTCGCTTCCTCTATTTCGATGAGAAGACCAAGAAAAAAGCGGAGCTGCTCACGATACAGATCGTTCCGCAAAAGTCCTGGAGCCAATTTGAAAATGATCTCAAGCAAAAGCGTGTCCCGTACGTCTTATTGAAAGAAGAAGGCAAGCAGGTGAACGTAGCGATTCAGCCGCAAGGGTCACCTGAGCTGAATCCATCCGCTTTGCAGGAATACAAAACGATGCTCTTGACACCAGACGAGATTCGTCAGCTGTACCGTCAGATGCGTTCACCCTTTTAATCACAAGACATTCCCTGAAACAAAACAGGAAAGGAGCCCTCATGATGAAAGTACTGCTACTGGAAGACGAAAAATCGATCCGTGATTTTGTCCGCATCAACCTGAAACGGGAAGGCTGCGAGGTCGTGGAAGCAACGACTGGAGAAGAAGCGCTGGAGCTGGCGGACAGTCAACAAGATATCGAGATCGCGATTCTGGATGTCATGCTGCCCGGCATCGACGGCTTCGAGGTGTGCGGGCTTCTGCGAAAAAAGTACCCCCGCCTCGGGATTATCATGCTCACGGCCAAAAGCCAGGAGCTGGACAAGGTGATGGGACTGGAGTTCGGGGCCGACGACTACGTGGGGAAGCCGTTTAGTCCGGCAGAGCTGTTGGCCCGTGTAAAAGCGCTGCACCGACGCCTCACCCCACTCGATTCACCGGTTGAGAAAAACGAGATCGACATTCATCCGTTTACCCTCTTGCTGGACGAACGGAAGCTGATCAAAAAAGATCAGGAAATCGTCCTGACCCCCAAAGAGTTCGCGATCATCAAGCTGTTGGCGGAGAATGCGAACAAAGCCATCAGTCGCGACGAAATTTTGACTGCCGTCTGGGGGCAATTTTTTGTAGGCGACCTAAAAATTGTTGACGTTAACATCCGTCGCATCCGTCAAAAGATCGAACACGATCCTGCCCACCCCGCCTTCCTGGAGACGGTCTGGGGCTATGGGTATTTATGGCGAAAGGACGTTACTGATGAAGGGAATTAGGACCCGGCTGATTGTCTATTTCGGCCTGATCCTGCTCTTGATCGTCCTCGTGCTGGAAGGGTTGTTTTACTGGGCGGTGCACACCTACTACTTCGGTACAGCGACCGAAGCGCTAGTGACTCGTTCCACGACATATACCAACTTTATTAACAAATACGCGACTGGCTATCGCCTCAAGGACAAGGCACGCTACATTTTGGAAAATGCCTCAAGCGAGGAGTACGCCAAAATTGAGGTTTTGGATACCAGTGGCAAAGTCATTCTGAACTCGTACGGTTTTCAGACCGGGGAAGTGATCAATACGCCTGATGTGTCAGACGCTTTGAAGGGATTGACGGGAATCCATGTGGGGAAAAGCCCGATGACACGCGAGCGAGTCATCGCAGTTTCTACTCCACTTACCTTTGATTTCGAATATGCGGGGGTCCTGCGCTATACGATCTCAGCCGAGCCGCTCTACCACGCCGTCAATCAGATTGCCTTGTACGGGGCTGGCGTTGGGGCTGGCGTCGTGATTTTTGCCTTTGCGCTCAGTCTAATCATCGCCAAGCGCATCGTGGATCCGATCGAAGACCTGACCAAAGCCGCTACCCAAATGGCCACCGGCAACTTTTCCGCTCGCGCCGTCAAGCGCTATGACGATGAAGTGGGGACATTGGCCGAGGCGTTTAACTACATGGCTGCTGAAATCGGGAAAAATGAGAAGCTGAAGAACGATTTTATTTCCTCTGTTTCGCACGAGCTGCGTACACCGCTGACCTCGATCAAAGGCTGGGGAGAGACGCTCATCTCGGGAGGACTCGATGAGCCGGAGGAGACGATGCTCGGGCTGGAGGTCATCTCCAAGGAGACAGACCGGCTGATCGGCTTGGTGGAGGAGCTGCTCGACTTTTCCAAGTTTCAGTCCGGGGAGATGAAGCTGTCCTTGGAGCGTATGGATTTGCGTGAGGTGCTGGACGACCTGCATCTGCAATTTGCCATTCGCTCTCAAGACAAAAAGGTGGATCTCCAGTTGGAGATTCCTTCTGCTCCCCTAGCGGTCATGGGCGATTTTAACCGCCTCAAGCAGGTTTTCGTGAATCTGTTGGACAACGCCTTCAAATTTACGCCGCGTGGAGGTTCGATCAGCGTGGCAGCTGCTGAATCTGGCGGCAGGCTGATCATTTCCGTGACCGATACGGGGGAAGGCATCGACGCAGGAGACTTGCCACATGTCACCGGGAAGTTTTACAAAGGACGGTCCAAGCAATCCGGCAGCGGCCTGGGGCTGGCGATCTGCAAAGAAATCGTAGAGTTCCACGGAGGATGTTTGTTTATAAACAGTATCCTCGGACAAGGCACGACCATCACCGTCGATTTGCCTGTAGCCGAAGCCATCACATCGATAGAAAAAGGGTAGGAAGAGCTTGTAGACTCTCCTACCCTTTCTTTTTGCGGCAATCAAACCTTTCCCTGGATGCGGCGCACGATACCCGGCGCGCGCCTCGAAGCCTGTGGCCGTTGTGTCAACCTACTCCCTTATTGTTCTGCACAATCTACCACTTTATTTTCGCAGATTCCAGCATGCTCCCCTTTAGCACGCTGCCCTTTCCCCATTCCCTGAGAAAAAGGAAATAAAGATAGCAGACCTAGAGTCGCCAAGAGCGCACCCACCCATAGAGGTGACACGAGGCCGTATCCAGCGTCGATGGTGAGTCCTCCCATTGATGAACCTACCACCACGCCGAGACTGATCACAGAGCCGTGCACAGTCGTTACCAGCGATCCGGTATTGGCAACTCGTGTGATCCGGGTCGTCATCGCAGGATTCATGGGGACTCCTGCCAGACCGACCACAATGACGGCGATCATAGCGACAATCGTACTGTGGGCAAACAGACCGAAGAAAACCAATGCTCCAGTAAGTGTGACAAGCCCGATGGCCAGAATTGGCATCATGTACTGATCGGCGAGCCTACCCGTAACGATATTTCCGATAACCGTCGCCACGCCGTAAATCCCCAAAAGCAGGGGAACCATCGACGTGCCAAAGCCAGTGAGGTCAGTCAGGATCGGAGAAAAGTAACTGAATGCTGCAAAGGTAGCTCCAATAATCAACATGCTCGTGGCGTAGGCCGCCCAGAGGTTCCCATTACGGAAAGCTGCCAGTTCTCCACGGATACTGACGGACTCCGGTTTGGGTGATGACGGAATAGCAAACTGTCCTAATACTCCCGATAGAAGAACCAATACAACGACCGCCCAGAAACTGGCGCGCCATCCGAAGTACTGGTCAAACACCATTGCCGCGGGCAATCCGATTGCGGTAGCGACCATTAACCCACCGAGGACGACGGAAGCAGCCCGCCCCAGAGCCTCAGGACGAACAAGAGTAAAGCCGATTGCTAAGGAAACACCAAAGGTCGCGGCTGAGGAGATGCCTGTGATCACCCGTGCAACCATCATCATTTCATAGCTGGTGGCTAACGCTCCCAAAGTCTGCCCAGCAAGAAAGACGACGGCAAGCGCCAGAAAAGCCTGTTTTCGCGGCACCTTCAATAATCCAACCGTCAGCAGCGGACCGCCAACAATCATCCCCGCCGCGTAGGAAGAAATGAGGTAGCCAATGGCAGCGACGGATACCCCAAACTCAGCTGAAAGTGAAGCCATCATTCCAGCCACCATAAACTCAGAGGTAGTCATGGAAAAGATCATGAGACCCAACGCATAGATTGCAAATGGCAAGATTCCTTCTCTCCTATCCCTCATGTTCTTTTTTTGTTTTGTAACAACCAGTACAAAATTAGGCGCAAATTGCCCATGGGTGCAACTTGCAAACAAACTGCCAGCACTGAAAAGGCACACGTTGCTACGACAAACGCATTTGTTATAAGGCTGCTAACGTCCCTTCCACTACATCCTCCAGTACACTGCGGTCCTCTACGACCTTGCCCAGTACACGCAGACCGTAAAAGCTGCTCAGAAATGACCGAGCCAGCTCGAGTGCAGGGCGTTTGGAGGTAATTTCCCCTGATCGTTGACCTATCGCGATGACGTGGCACAACGCCTGTTCGAGGCGCCCAACATGACCACCAACCAAACGTGCAACCGCCGAATCCTTTGCGCCTCGCTCAATCGCAGCATTGATTGCGAGACACCCCCGTCGCTCTTCTCCGTGAAAATCCTGATCGATCCCCCACTCCATCAGAGCACGCAGTCTGTCTTTTACAGGTCCCGGCTGTTCCAATACTTCTACCTGTATTTCGATGCCCAGCTCTTGATATCGTTCCAATGCCTTCTCGTAAAGCGCGTGCTTGCTGCCGAACGCGTTGTATAAGCTTCCCCGGCCAAGACCCGTCCGCTCGCATAATTTTTCTGTGGAACTACCCTCGAAGCCATGCTCCCAAAACACTTCCATGGCAGCGTCAATCACAGTTGTATCTTTAAATTCTCGAGGTCTGGCGCTCATATCGTCAGCTCCTTTCATGGACTCGGATGTTCGTTAAATCCTTTTATCGATGGGAATGAGTTCCATTATAGATATTTTGTAACGATCAGTCAAATATCATTCTTTCCAGTTAACTTTGTTAAAACATCCTCGGCGCTCCAGAATTCATAAGCGTTAGCGCTAATAAATTCTTATACGTAAAAAAAGGGAACGCTACCGTAGCGTTCCCTTTTCCCATGTTGTGTTTAGAAGCTATTCTCAATAACCAGTTGATCCAGACCCAAGCGATCGGTTGGATGTGCTTGCACGCTCGCTTTGCCCAGTGTGAGCATCAGAGTCGGAATGTATCGGGATGGGATGTTCAGGGCTTCGATCAGCTTATTTCTGTCGTAGCCTCCCATTGGGCATGTGTCATACCCTTTTGCTTTTGCAGCGAGCATTAGCTGCATTGCAGCATAGGAAGAATTGCGGATTGCCTCGTCACGCGCAATTTCTGGATTGTTTTTGTAAGCACCCTCGACTTGAGCAATCATCGTGTCACGTACTTGCTGCGACACGATTCCTTTAGCAAGAGCATGGTCGTACACAACAGTCGCCGCCTTGTCTGCTTCCAGATCTCCCAGTATGATGATAGTAGCGTAAGCGTCAACGACTTGTTGTTGATTGTAAGCGATCGGCAGGAGCTTTTGCTTGATAGCCGGATCAGTTACCACCAGAAAACGCCAGTGCTGCAGATTCCATGAGGATGGCGCGCTAGCTGCCAGACGCAAAATTTCGTTCAGCTCACCTTGAGGAATTACCGCGCTCGGATCGTATTTACGTACACTATGTCTTGCTTCCATCGCCTGTTCGGCTGTTAATTTCATTTCCGTTTGCATAAAGAAGACCTCCTTCATTTTCAGTAAAATCTCAGAAATATGATACTCACTTTATTATAGTTAGATACAATTTGCAACTATGTTTTTTACATTTTTACAGTTTTTTCACAAGACACCATTGTCGTTTCACTTTTTATTGTTTGGAGGAGATCTTCATGAAATTCAAGGATAACATTGTCATCGTCACTGGTGCTGGAAATGGAATTGGTCGTGCCGTGGCGACGCTGTACGCTACACAGGGTGCTTATGTGGTCATTGCTGAGCAAAACCGCGAGGCGGGTGAGTCTGCCGCCCACTCGATCAACGCATCAGAGATCACCACAGGAACCGCTACTTTCCAGCAAGTCGACGTCAGTCAACCCGATCATATCGTGCAGCTGATGCAGATGGTCGATGAGCGTTGGGGTCGTTTGGATGTATTGATTAACAACGCCGGCCTTTCCACGTGGGAGTCTCCTTATGACCTGACAGTGGAAGCGTGGGATCACATCCTCAACACCAATCTGCGCAGCGTCTTTCTCGGTTCACGTGAGGCAGCCAAGGTCATGCGCAAACACGGTGGCGGCTCCATCGTCAACCTGTCCTCGTCCCGCGCGCACATGTCGGAACCAAATTCCGAAGCATATGCCGCTTCCAAAGGGGTAATTCTGGCCTTGACTCACGCTTTGGCGGTTTCATTGGGCACGGACGGCATCCGCGTCAATGCCATTTCACCGGGATGGATCGAAAATGGAGACTATTCGGCCCTTCGCCCTGAAGACCATGCGCAGCACCCAGCCGGACGCGTCGGAGTGCCGGATGATATTGCCCGCGCCTGCCTGTTTTTGACCCAAAAGGACAATGATTTTATTACCGGTACTGAGCTGGTCATCGATGGCGGAATGACGCGAAAGATGATTTACGAGCCATAAGCTAAACCAATGCCCCTCCTTTTGAATACCTTGGTAGTACCTAGAGACAAAGGAGGAGTTCTATGCCATTTGAAGAGGAAGACCTCAGACTGCTCGCGCTATGGCTACTTGCCATCGGGTATCTGATTCTTGCCATAACAGAATTTGCTGCCCTCTATTAACGAAAAACAAATGGCCAGGCACCATACACGAAAAAACCACTCGTCGAATGATATGACGGGTGGTTTTTCTGTAAACTTCCATGATCACCAGGTTTTAAACGGCGGTGAACCAGGCGCCTGATGCTGGATCTGCTCCATGATCGGATAGCCATACGCCATTACGATCAGAAAAGCGACGAGCCCTATCCACACAGGCCAGCGTTCCAGAAAGCGTGGAACATGCTGCTCCTTCTCTGTCTCCCCAATCGGATACTCCATGTACCCCTTTGGCGCGTAGAAGGTTAAGTACAAAAGAATGAGGATCAGCAGGACGGCCGATACGAACAACAGACCGCCACCAAACGCCATCATCCGTTGGTAATCCATCCAGCCCAATGCTGTCGGATGATCCATATAGGTCGTGAAATCGGTCCGACGAGGTGCTCCCTGCAAGCCCATCGTGTGCATCGCAAACGACATCAGGAACATCCCTACTGCCCAAAATACTGTCTGCACCATCCCCATCCGATTAGCTGTACGAGTGAGAGTGCGTCCGGTCAATACCGGGATCAGCCAGAAGCTGACTCCAAAGAACGTAAGTGCAACTGCCGCCCCCACTGTAATGTGGAAGTGACCCGTGACCCAAATCGTATTGTGAATGACCGCATTGATCTGGTTACTTGCATTGATAATACCGCCAGCTCCCCCAGGGATGAAGAAGAGCATCCCGACAAACGGAGCGAAAAAGCGCACGTCCGTCCATGGCATTTTTTTCAGCCAGCCGAAGAGACCGATACCTCCCTTTTTGCGTCCTGTGGTTTCGAAGATCGCAAACATAGAGAAGGCTGTCATGAGCGACGGAATGACGACGATGAGCGTCAGTGTCACGTGAATCATTTTCCAGCCCGCCGAGATCCCTGGCTCCATCAGCTGATGGTGAAAACCTACTGGAATCGAGAACAACAGCAGGCAAATAAACGCGAGGCGGCTGAGCGAGTCACTGAAAACATGCCCGCCGATAATCCGCGGTACACATACATACCAGGCGATGTAAGCTGGCATCAGCCAGAAGTAGACTAGTGGATGCCCAAAGAACCAGAACAAGGTACGGCTCAGCATGATGTTGATCGTCGGCGATATTCCGAGTGACCAAGGAATCAGCTGAAAAATGACCTCGACTGCCACTGGGAGTGTCGCAATGATCCACATCACAAACGTCGTGACCGACATGAAAACAAAAAGCGGCGATACTTTGCCTTTGTTCTCCTTTTTCCATTTATGATAGCTGGCAAAGACCGCAAAGCCTGCGAACCAGCTGCCGACTACGAGGAGCGCAGCCCCGATATAAAAGTATGGGGATGCCTTCAACGGAGCATAAAACGTGTATAGCACCGAAGCTTCATTCATCAAAATAGTGACGATTGCCATCAAGGTACCCACGACCATCAGGATCCAGCCAGCCCACCCCCATCCGAGAGCAGTGCTATGCAGTGATCCCCCTGTCGTGCGCGCTACACCAGTCAGGAGAAAGCCAACGATGAAAAACGTGGTAAAAATAAGTGCCATCAGCACACCGTGGGCAGTCAAAATCTGATAGTAATTCGTCCAACTGGGTAGCTCTATGATTCCGCCACGCACCATACCTTGTAACATTCCTGCCAATGCCGCCAATCCAAATGCGATGTACGCCACCCAAATGAAGGACAACCCGAGGAGGGCAGCCGGACGCGTGACAGCAGCAGGTAGCCGATCTGTATCAACCTTTCGTGCGATTACCATATGAATCACCTCACTCTATTTCACGATAATCGTGGTCGCCATCACCTGATGACCAGCGCCGCAGTATTCATTACAAATAATCAAATACTCGCCAGGTTGGTCAAACGTATACGTGGCGGAGTTTATATGTCCGGGCAACACCATAAAATTGACGTTTGTACCGGGAATCTGGAAGCCGTGGATGACATCCGGACTCGTGACGTGAAAATTCACCGTGGAACCGACCGGCACTTCCATCTTGGTCGGTGAGAAGCCAAATGCAAAGGCCGTCATGTAGGCGTCGTATTCCTGATCCCCTACCTGTTTCAAGCCTGGTTTATCAAAAGGCGGCGTCTCCAAGACCTTGGCTGGATCAATCATTTCCATATTGCTGGGAGGTGCCATCCCCATCGCAAACGCATTGACACACAGCAGCAGGATAAACAAGGCCAACCCGCCAGCGCCAAGCATCAACCAAATTTTCTCAAACCTATGCAAATGCATACGTACCCTCCTTCGCTTTCCCTCTTATGCACGTTCCAGGAAAAGGCCAAATACACCAAACCAACTGAGGAGAATGATCCCTCCGACGATCAGCACAGCAGCAAACGTTCCCTGGAGATTTTCTGATTCGGTCTGTGGGTTGGTTTGCTTTTGCCCCTGGTTCTTTTTCGCGCTGTTTGTCTGCGTCTCCATCGCGCTCTCCTCCTTTCTTTGTGCCTTTCATGGCGTCGTTCTTTCACGCCTTCATTCTATCCCGTGGTACAGGTCGAAGTAATTCGGGGAAATCCCCTAAAATCAGGAGAAAACACCCTGATCTTATCCAGTTTCTGTCACAGGTTCGACACAGCAAGTCCATCAGCGGCTGCAATCCATCTATGGAAAAGAGTACGGCCTGCAGATCCAAAGCAAGCTTGGTGCCGGAACGATCGTATCTTTAGCAGCCCCGTTATCCGATTCTTGAAAGGATGTGAATCCACGTGTTCTTGAAAACCATCATTATTGATGACGAGCCGGCCATTTGTTCCGAATTGGAATACTTGCTGAAAAAATATATTGATATCGAAGTGATTTCGATCCATTACAATCCGATGGAAGCACTGCCCCACATCATCGATTCTGAGCCTGATTTGCTTTTTCTCGATATTCACATGCTCGGGATGAGCGGCCTTGAATTTGCTAAGAAATTAAACCAGCTGTCCAAGCCTCCACTGATCATTTTTTCGACTGCTTTTCATGAACACGCTCTGGAAGCTTTTTCGACTCCTGCTGTTGGTTATCTGACCAAACATATCCTAGAATCATCGTGCAGCGACTGTCCCGGACCGTGCAGCGACTGTCCCGATGCTAGACGAGCATCTGTATCCGCAAAAACAACAAGATTATTCCGATCAATGTGAGCCTGCGGGAGAGAGATTTATATATTGCTACAAAAGAGAGTATCGAAAAGTGCGACTTGTCCCTGAATGAGCTGGAAGCGATTTTGAACCGATCGGGTTATTTCTTTAGAAGCCATCGAAACTATATTTTGAACGTGAGACAGATCAAAGAAATCATCCCTTGGTTTAACAACACGTACTTGATCAAGATGAACGACGACAACCAGACAGATATTCCCGTAAGCAGAGGGAAAATAAAAGCGTTTCGCTGCATGATGAACCTGTAATTTCAAAGAATGACAAACGGAGCGTAAGATCGGCTTGCATGCCTCTTGCGCTCCGTTTTTTGTCAGACATGTGTCGCGATGTGCCACCCCTTGGCGATCAATGAAGCGAGGGGGAAACACCCGGATACTTCAGTCCCAGGTAAGATTGTTCACAAATTGTTCACTTATGAAGAAATTTTCGTTTATCTATACTAACAAGACATCAAACAAAAGGAATGAAGCGAATTGCCTACCACGAAAAAAGAAGGTATCTATTTTGGTTTCATGATGTGCTTTGGGATGGTTATCGTTATGACTTTTTATAACTTGTTCATCAATGATTTGTTTAGCGTCATCACTCTCAAGGCAGGAATCATTCAGTTTTTCATCACATTCCTGGTTGCCGTCATAGTTGAATCATTTATTGTGGGTCCGATCGCAAAGAAAATCGTCTCTATGCTACCGTTCGATAAGTCCAAGATGCCTCTCGTCATCATCGCTATGTCAACTTGCATGGTGCTAGGAATGGTGTTCCTTATGTCGCTTTATAGTCTGATAACATCATACGTCTATCTAGGCGTAACCACCGAATCCTATGTAAAAAGTTACTTTTACATCTTCATCAAAAATATTGTGTTTGCATTTCCTCTGCAATTAGTTGTCATGGGCCCTCTCGTTCGGTTTTTATTCAAAAAGTTCTTTCGATGCAATCAAACTCTCAAGACAGCTTGATGCAATGCCTGACCTGGGATCTCTGTCCCAGGCCTTTCCTTGCTCCTGTTTATAAAAAAGCATGCAGCAGGAAAAGAACCGCAAAAGCTAACCCTGTGCGCAAATGCCACTTCTTGTCCAGCTTCCGATACCGCAGCAATCCAGAGATCGGCACGGGGAGCAAGACACAGAGAGCCAGCAGACCACTCACGTTTGAAAAATCCAGCTCGATCCCGTATAAGAACGCTCCAAAGACATGAAGGACAATGAGAGCAAGCGCCACTACAGCAGCAGGAGTATGCCATCTTCGTGCCAGACGCGAAGCCACAATCATCCACCTTTTCACACCATTCCATCGATCAACCATCCCCTTCTGGAAAAGAAAAAGGATGGCGTAATGTGCAAGAACAATAAATAGCGCTAGTCTCGCCAGAGAGCCTTCATTTTTAAAAGTAGATTTGAAATCCCTCGTATGAAAGTTGGAAGATGGGTACTGGTACAGCTGCCAGCTTCCCCACGCTACTATAACAACAGCAAGCACGAGGGCACTGTATACCCAAATCCTCTCCGTCTTGTTTGTGATCCCATTGTTGCTTATCTCTATTTGTCATGGTCGAATATCACCTCGTGGCTGAATCACGGGAAATACAACAGTGAATTGTGTTCCTTGTTCCTTGGAGCTTTTTACGCTGATTTGCCCTTTGTGCATTTTGACAATTTGAGCCGCGATGGCAAGACCCAGGCCCGTTCCTTCTACATCACGAGATCGTGCCTTGTCCGCACGATAAAACCGCTCGAAAACATAGGGCAAATCTTCTTCAGGGATTCCGTTTCCGTAGTCACGGACAGAATACGCGACCTTGTTTGTCCCTTCCTTGACCGCGTCTATTTCCACTTTCCCTCCCTGTTCACTGTACTTCACCGCGTTATCGAGCAAAATATAGAACAGCTGTCGAATCGAATCGCTGTGTCCCAACAAATGGACCGAATCAAGCTCGACTTGGTTGACCACCGTTACCTCTTTATCGACAGCCTTGATTTGCATCCGATCGGCTACTTCAGCGATCAGACTGCGAAGATCAATCGGCTGGAAAGACAACTTTTGGTTTGTTTCCACATCACTTCTCGCCAATGTAAGTAGATCATCGATCAGCCTGCTCATCCGGTGAATCTCGTCCACCATGCTTTGCAGTACTGTTTGGTGAAAGGCAGGCAGGGATTCCTTCTTTTCCTGCAGGATTTCTGCCGAAGACAAAATGACGCTCAAAGGCGTACGCAATTCGTGAGAAGCATCCGTAGTAAAATCCTTTTGCCTTTTATAGGACCGATCAATGGGTACCATCGCACGTCCTGAAAACCAATATCCGATCAGGGCGGCCAATCCTAGCAAAAGGATAGCAATTACCGTCAAGGTCCACTTCATTTGCTGCAACAGCTGCTCCATCCGGGACACATCTTCCGCCAGGTATATTTGAACATCCTCCCCTGCGACGACAGGACGGTAGACAGCAAATATTTTCTTTTCCCCCTCGGCATGCAAAAAAATACGAGTCGTTCTACCCTCTTCCGGTGCATGTTCCCTGATCGCCTGTTGAAAAGAAGACGCGAACTTACCGTCATGCTCGGGACTCATCTTTACCAGCATCTGCTCGTTTGACACCAGCATGAAAATCTGGTTTTGCTGCAAAAAATCGAGATCCATTCTTCCCACGAAATTAGGGTCTGCCTCTCCAGATCGTCCGGACAGCTTCCTTTCCTGGGATTCCTTCCACTCGTGTATGGCTTTTTCCGCAATCGATTCCAACTGCATCTGCTCATTTCGACCGATGACAGCAGCGAGCGTCCAATAAAAGCCGACAAACACTACCACTAGAATCAACGCCAACATCCCGCTGTACATGAGGGTCAGTTTCTTCCTCGTTTTCTCAAACACTTTCATTCTCCTCTGACAAAAAGAGACGGTAGCCGATGCCCCTGACGTTGTGAATCAGCTTGTTAGGAAAACCGTCATCCACTTTTTTACGCAACAGCTTGATCGCCGCATCCACTGCATTCGGCGTGATCGTCGCATCCAGACCCCATACATAGTTGAGAATTTGCTCGCGTGTGAGTACCTTCTCCGCATTACGTAGAAAAAACTCCAGCAACTGAAACTCTTTTTTGGTCAACGTGAGTAGTTGCCCTTCTCGATATACCTCATGAGTCTGCCGATCAAGCGTAATTCCCGCATATTCGCAGGTCTTTTCCTGATTGATGGCAACAGGAATTCGCCTGGTCAATGCGTGAATTCTGGCGAACAGCTCTTCAAAAGCAAACGGTTTGATTAAGTAATCATCTGCCCCTCTGGTCAGTCCAGTCACCCGATCATCGATGGCATCTCGGGCGGTCAGCATCAGGATGGGGGTCTGATCGTTGCTTGCCCGTATTTCCTCACAAAGCATCAATCCGCTTTTCTTTGGCATCATCCAATCCAGAATGTACAGATCATAGTGGGCTTGTTGCAAATAATCCATCACAAGCTCTGGGTCTGCTACCCATTCCACCGTATGATACCCCTGATTTAATTTGTATTGAATCAACGGCCCCAGCTTGGGGTCATCTTCTACCAGTAGAATGTGCAAGATTGCGTTTCCCTCCTAAAAAGGCTCTGGCGATCAAGAGAATCGTCACCGCGGTAAAAGTGAAAACATAGAAGAGAATGATCCACCCCTCCCTGGTGTCAGTACCTACGCCCATCCCGTGAATGAGAGCCATCACAAAAGTGGGGTAAGAGCAGAGATGGACGGCTCTCCATACTTTCTTGTTCAATTTGTTTCGCAGATCGGTAGTCAAAATAATGGCAACCATGCCGTAAGCGGTGATCGTACCCAATCCATTCAGGAGCGGAGAATGAGAAGCCGTAAACGGAAATAACAATTCGCCCCAAGAAAAAGGCATATACGTGTCAATCACGAGCAGCATAGCATGAAAAACCCCTAGGAACATCCCAGAAACAGAGGCTGCCGAATGTATTTTGTAAAGTCTTCCCTTTGTTTTCGGAGCCCAACCCGGCATACTGTAGCATATACCCAGGCCAACTCCTGTAAAGAGCATGAAATAGGACAGCAGTCCGAAGAATCGAATCAGCTCCCAAGTAGGGAAGTGTAACACCCATTCTGTCATAGCATACGCTTTCCTTTCTTCTACATCGTGATATCGTGAAAAAAATCGATTCGATTGATCTCCCATCTTTCCTTTTCATGGTGAGGATGGGCGAATAAATGAATGTCTCCCATATCGGAAACTATCAAAGCTTCCAAGCGCGGGCAATGTTTTCGCAGCAAGGCCTCTCCGCTTTTCAGCCCCAAAATGCAGACGACCTTCGCCCAGATTTCGCATGCGATTACACTGTCTCCTACGATGCTGCACTGGGCGACATCACTGTTCCCTGGCTTCATCGTGCGAGGATCTATGAGATGATGCTGTTCTTTGTGCTGACTATCCTTCCATCTGCGGCCCCATACGCTGGAAGTCGCCACTGACCCTTCCCTCAACGTGGCGATCGCCAGCTCCTCGTCCCGATTCCACGGGCTGGAGATGCCTATATACCATGGCTCATCGGCACTGCTGCCTCCCCAGACCTGAACATCTCCCCCTGCGTTGACCAACCCTCGCTTGACTCCGTGCTTGCGCTGCAGCCGTCCAGCCAATTTCTCAGCTGACCAACCCTTGGCGATTCCCCCTAGATCGAGATGGGAGCCTGTTCGCAGCTGCACTGCTTTCATAGCCGAGTGGAGCGTCATGGATGCTAGGCTGAAAGAAAACTCATCCGAGGTAGTTGCCTTCTCCCTATCCAGCTTTTCAAAGGATTGGTCGTATCCAGCAGCATGGAGCGCATCGTAGACAAAGGGAGTAAAGATGCCTTGTGTCTGTATGCGATAGGCTTCTGCCAACGCCAGCACCTCTGCCATTGCCCCTGAGACGAGTGTGAGTCTACCACTATGGCTATTGAGATAGGACAGCTCACTCTCAGGCAAAAAGCGGCTAAAACGGTGCTCGACAGCGTAGAACCACTTGTTCACGATTTGTTCTAGAGCTCGACTCATCTGCTCGGACTGACTTAGCAAGATGGTTTCCATCTCGGTGTTCATGGCACGACAGCGATGGACATGCAGATCCTGTTGCATCCGATTTCCTCCTGCTCCGTCCTTCGATTAACGGCTACGAGTGATGGCTCTTGGAATGAGATTTTTTCTTTTTGCTCGGTTTTGTTTCCGCTTGCGTGGCAGTACTGTCTTCTGCTTGCACCGCTGCTCCACTGTTGCTGTCAGCAGGTGCCACGGTAGTGCTTTCAGCTGGAGGCGCGACCGGAATATCAGCTGGTGGTGCCGCTGGTGGCACCTCCGTTGGCTGCTCTACGGCTGGTGATTTTACGGATGCCGGCTGTTTTTGTACCGGAGCTGGGGCAGTCTCTGCTTTCGGAGAGACGACTTGCTTCCCCTCACTTTTCGATGGTTTGGAACTCGCCACAGCTTTCGGTACGGAATGCTTGACGGGCTGTTTTTTTGGGGTGACCGCATTTTTTACCGGTGTAGTTGCGGCTGGCGAAAGTACCGTTTCGACTGAGGCTTGCGACACTTTGTGTTCCCATTCTTCCGCAGGCTTTTCCTCTGCTTGTGACTGATCCTGATCTGCTAGCGCATCCTCCTCGGGATCAAATGAATCATCGTTATCCTGGGCGGCTTGAACTGCTTTTCCGAACGCTGGGTCTGCTTTTGCCACTTGAAATACGACTGCCAACGAGACGATCAGGCCGCCTCCTATTTTCCATTTGAGCCATTTCGACTGCTTCGCCATGTTCTTGCTACCGTCCTTCCCTCCGCTTCTTCCCCCTCATCATAACGACCGTATCCTGAAAAAATCCTGAAATTCGCACACGAAAAAGCCCAGGAAGATTTTCCTGGGCCTTGTCCTTCATCTGCTCACTTCCTATTCAAAATCCAGCCAACCCTTTTTAATCGCATACCGCACCAGATCGGGTCGCGTACGCAGGTGTAGCTTTTCCATGATGTGCGCCTTGTGCGATTCTACCGTTTTGACGGAGACGGTCAGTTGTTCCGCGATTTCCTTGTTGCTAAAGCCTTTGGCGATCAGTACGAGCACTTCCTTTTCCCGCTCGGTGAGAATCTCGTATTTCGCTTGCTCTTCGCCGTTCTTTACCATCTGCAGAAATTCCTCGATCAACGATTTGGTCGCGGACGGATACAGGTACGCCATTCCTTTGTGCACGGAGCGGATCGCTGCGATGAGGTCCAGATCTGGGGCACTTTTGAGGATATACCCCGCCGCACCAGCCTGTAATACGCGAAACAAATACTCCTCGTCATCGTGCATGGTCAAAACGAGCACCTGAATATCTGGAGCCGTTTCCTTGAGCCTGGCTGTAGCCGTCAAACCATTTTCACCCGGAGGCATGCTCAAATCCATCAGAACGACATCAGGATGGATGTCCCATGCTTTTTCACACGCTTCTTTTCCGTCAGCAGCATATCCGACGACTTCCATATCCTCCTGGGCATTGATCAGCATTCCCAGCCCTGAGCGTACAATGGCGTGGTCGTCAGCGATCAGCACGCGAATGGCCATTCTCTGTCTCCTCCTTTGGAACCGGGATGCGGACGATGACGGTCGTACCTTCGTCAGGAGCGGAGCGGATGTCTACCGTACCTCCCAAGAGCTGCGCCCGTTCCTTCATTCCAAACACACCCAGACCCTTGCCCTTATGCAAGGTCTTTTCTACATCAAAGCCGACGCCGTCATCCACGATCGTCACCACCACTTCTTTTTCCCTGGCTTCGAACACGATACCCAACTGACTGGCCTGAGCGTACTTGGCCGTATTGGTCATCGCCTCCTGAACGATGCGGTAGAGAGCCGTCTCCATCGCTGCTGAATACCGACGCCGCTCTCCCTGCACGTGCAGCTCGACTTGAATATCAAAGCTTTTTTCCACCCGCTTCATCAAAGAACGCAGAGCAGGCAAGAGCCCCAGATCATCCAATGCCGATGGCCGCAGCTCCAGAGCCATGCGCTTTACCTCTTCCATGGCCTTTGCCGTCATCTGCAACAGATCGGTTACATGCTGGCGGATCGGGTCGCTTAATTGACTCTGCCCCACCACATTGAGCCCGACTAGAATGCTGTACAGTGCCTGACCGACTCCATCATGCAGCTCACGTGCAATCCGCTTGCGCTCTTCTTCCTGCGCTTGAATCACGTAGTTGGTCAGCTTGTGCTGGTAGCGCTCCTTTTCAGCCCGCTGCTGGGCAGACATGTCACGGATGACCATCACCAGCTCTCCGCTGGAATCATCCGGTAGTCTCGTTGAACTCGCTGCTACTGGATGTTCCCTACCGTCCTTGGTTCTAAGACGCATCTCGAAGGACGGCATCTGCACCTGCTTGAAAAAGCAATCAGCACAGGTCGTCTCCTCCATACAAGTCGCCATCCCCAGACATAGCTCACAAATATGTTTGATCCCGACCATTTCTTTCTCGGTCCAGCCCGTCATTTGCTCCAGTGCGGCATTGACCTTTACGATCAACCCGTCGCGGTCTACCACCAGGATGGCATCACTGACGTTGGCAAAGATCGACTGCATCAGCGAAATCATTTCACTGGACGTCGCCAGCTCTTCTCTCCACGTACTCATGCGCTCCTCCTCGTAAGACAATCTTCTTATCGCTATTGTAGAGTTTGCGGGCAAGAAAGTGTATCGGGGAATTCCCTGAACCTCGGTAGTGATGAGGGAGACTATTGACACGTTTTCTAATTCGTATATTATCTAATTAGATGAATGGCTAATATTATTCTCTGTTCGAAAGGAGTCCTATTTATGCCAACACCGTTTCCTGCCTCAAGCAGTCGTCTCGTCTACTCACCTGTTCTCGAGTCTGATTTTGCCGAGCTTCTCCACGTGTACAACTCCAACCCTGATTTCATGGAATACTCGTACGGACAACGCTTTGTCACCGTAGAAATTGTCGAGCAAGACCATGCGGATAACATGGCATTTGCCGACTCGTACAGCTATTGCTTGCGCGAGTCATCCAGTCATTCCCTAATTGGCATCGCCCAGTTTATTTTGAACAACCCGCGTGACGGACACCCATGGCTCGGTCTGATTATGATCGACAGTCGGGCACAGGGAAATGGTTATGCCAAGGAATTTCTTGATGGTCTGATCGATTGGTATCGGGAAAACGGCTACAACTCTCTTCATCTCGCCGTGTTGGAGAAGAATCAGGCTGTCGTGCCTTTTTACGAGGCCTATGGTTTTGCCACCTATGAAGAACGTGTCACTGAGACGCTGGGGCGCGTTATTTGCATGGCTTATCCGATTCATCCCCGCCCGTAGGTGTAGGCACCCCCTCCCGTTCTCTCCATATATCTGATAGGAGCAACTATTTTGTACGGATCAGACTGGAGGAATCGACGTGACGGGGAACGCTGCCGTTTGGTTGATCACAGGTGCTTTTACATTGTTCATCGTAGGAACAGATGTCTTTGTCGTCTCCCCCTTGCTGCCATCCATCGCAGCGGAGTTTTCGCTGACGCCTGCCGTAGCTGGTTGGCTCGTGACTGCCATGGCCATCATGTACGCTTGTGGTTCACCGGTGATGGGGGCTTTGTTCGACCGTTTCTCAGATCGACGCCGTCTCATTTTGTGGGGTGGTCTGACCCTATTTTGTCTCGCTAATCTGTGGACCGGCTTTTCCTCATCCTTTGGCGCACTCCTGGCTAGTCGAGCAGTGGCTGGACTTGCGCTCGCCGCCATTGCACCATGCGTTTACGCCTTTGTCAGTGATCTTGCTCCCGCTCGTCGCAGAGCAGCCTGGTTGTCCGTCGTCGTGTCGGGGAATTTGACCGGATTGTGGGCAGGCACTCCGCTCGGCACCTTGATCGCTGACCAGTACGGATGGCGCTTTACGTTTTGGCTCATCGCCGCACTCAGCTTTTTGTTGTCATGGATCAACCTCGCCATTTGGCCAAAGGGAAGCCAGTCACGTCCGTCGACGCATGGACCAGCTCCGTCTGTCGCATTGATGTTTCGCTCCGTTCTCGTCACGGTGTATTGGGCCGCTGCCATGTACGGGGTGTACACCTATCTGGGGACCGCTCTGGCAGAAGATATCGGCTTTCTCCCCTCTCAGGTCGCAGCTTCCCTGATTGCGTATGGGGTCGGAGCCATGCTCGGCAGCTTGAACGGTGGAGGATTGGCAGATAAATGGGGGGCGAAAACCATTTCTTCTACCAGTCTGCTAGCCTTGGTCGCTTGTCTTGGTTGTGTAGGGTTATTTTATCAGCAGGGGATCTGGCTATTTGGGGTTTTGTTTATATGGGCGTTTGTAGGCTATGCCTTTGTCCCTTCTTATCAATCTCGACTTGCACGAGAATATCCCGATTCCCTCGGAAGAATCATGGCGTGGAACATCACGGGCATGTACATCGGAATGACGATCGGTTCTTATGTGGGCGGACCTGTGTATCAGGCCTGGGGCTTTACGGTGCTCGCTTGTCTGTGCGCCGCCGTTGCGCTCGTCGCAGGTCTGTGTAGCCTGCGCCCTGCTCCCAGACAAAAAGAAGCGGAACAGCCTCTGCCGTTCCGCTTCTAATCCATTATTCTACTACGATTTTCTCAGCTACACCGATTGGTGGCAGGCTGCGAGTCAATTTTGGACCGTAGTAAGCAAATACTTTCATGTCTGCTTTCAGATCCTCTGGCGTAAGTGTTTTGTTATCTTTCGCGCTCACGATTTTGGTATCTTTGTTGATGATCAGCGCTACTTTTTCAGGTGCATTCTCAGTCAGTCCCTGTCCTTCTACCAGCATTTTGCAGGTGCCTTCCTGGTCTTTCTCGATGCTTACCACGTTACCTGCTGTACCTACTACCTCAGGTGTTTCCAGGCTGCTTTTCACTACGATGCTGACCGCACCGGATTGTGGCGGCATGCTCATCGCCATCATTTTTTGGTGTGTCGCTTCGACTTCCATACCCAGCTTCAGGTCTTGTGGCTTCAGCTCTTTTCCGTCTGCTGTCGTGATTTTGGTATCTTCATTTACGTGCAGAATGATTCCAGTCTCGTACCCGTTCAACTGGAAGGATACTTTGCCATCCTCGCTTTTATGGATGGTGGTGATGGTGCCGGTACGTACAGGAGCTGCATCAGACTCTTCGTCTACGACTGTTACGGCATCGTCTGTGACGTTTACTTCTGCTTGCAGGATTTCGTCTACGAATGCCACTGGCACGTAGGTGTTACCATTCAGCAGTCTTGGTTCTGCGCCCAAGGTTTTGTACATTTTCGCAAATGGGTAGCGATCTTCTCCGACTTTCGCGTAGCTGAAGATAGCTCCTTTGTTTACTTCTGCTGCTTTCAGCTCAGCGTTCCACTTCACTTGGAAACCGAGGGATTCAGCAACGTCACGGAGTGGAACCAAAACGGTTTGTTGACCTTTATCGAAAATCGCCTGTTGCTCGATATGCTGTCCGTTTACGTTTACGGAAAGTTCTTTTACTGGTTCGGAGGTCGCCGATACCACGTTTGTTCCCAAAACGGCCAGTGCCGCCAAAGTCATCATGCCTGTACGTATTGTTTTCATGCTGTTTCAGCCTCCAATGTTATTTCTATTGTGTAGTGTCTCTATAACTTGGACGACAGCATTCAACAAACGTTTCAAATAAATTTTTCAGGGCTGCTGATTGATGATCTGACCGCTGCGTGGCATCGGTACGTCCGGCTTGCCTGACGGGTTGTTGTAAAGATAGGTCGGAACCTTGCCGACAATTAGGGCTTCCGTGATCGGAATCTGTGTCGTGACCGTCTGCTGTTGGGTGGCAAACGGGATAATCACCCGTAAGTCTACTTCGACGTAAATGTAGACGGTGACCAGCACCATGTTGATTCCCGCTTGCTTCAGCCCTGTTTCTAGCCTCGTTTTGACGGCGCCGATGGGAACAAAAGAAATCGGAATGTCAGGCCCCAAGTGCTCCAAAAAGACGTTTTTCGTTGCCAGCCCGAGCGGAACAGTCGTTTTGACGTTTTCTTGCTCAAATTCCTTCAGGCGATTTTGAATCCGCGCCGTTGTCTCTCCAACGATCCGGGAGTACTCACGAAAATTAAAGTTAACCGCCTTGATGCTGCCTTCCTGATCCTTTTCCATGAGGACGACTTCATTGAAATCAACCCCCTGCTGGCTAAGACGCTTGGTGACGGCATCCGTAATGGCTAGCTTCGCTATTTGATCCACTTTTGCCTGAGCAATCAACATCAGCGTTGGTTCAATTCGTTTTTCCGCGATGAGGAACAGAGCAAACAACCCGATGATCATGAACAAGGTTATCGCCAAGGCTCTCCTGCCCCGTCTTTGCCATCCACCTATTCTCCGACGCACGATCCATCCCTCTCTCTTGCCCCGCGGCGTGACACCGCAGTGTTAGTCAGGACGCACGGTACGCATGGACGGGCGCTTTTGCTTTTGCTTGTTTGCCTTTGGACGGCCGCTGGTCAATACCCCGCCGATTCCTGCTACAAATGTAGGTACTCCGGAAGTCACTAGAATCAACGCCCAATCGCGGAAGGACAGGTCGGTCGTCTTGAAGATCGGCTGCAGGGCATCGATGTAGACGACACCGAGAACGAGTACAAGTGACGAAATCACAGCCCAGACCAGGTATTTGTTTTCAAAGACATTGCGGTGAAAGACACTGTACTGACTGCGGCAATCAAAGACGTGAATCAGCTGTGCCATGACCAAGGTGACGAAGGCGACGGTCTGCGCGTGCACCAGGTCGTTTGGATTTTCGTGCAACGTCAGCCAGAAAGCGAGGAGTGTCATCGCCCCGATCAGAAAACCGCGGCTGATGATTTTCCAGCCCAGTCCCCTGCTGAATATATTTTCCGCCTTGTTTCGAGGATGCTGATACATCGTGTCCGCTTCCGCCTGATCCACCCCTAATGCCATGGCGGGCAATCCGTCTGTCACCAGGTTGACCCACAGGATCTGGATCGGAACCATAGGCAGTGGCAAGCCAAGCAGCATCGCAAAAAACATGACGAGAATTTCCCCTACGTTGGAAGCCAACAGATAGCGGATGAATTTGCGGATGTTGTCGTAGATATTCCGCCCTTCCTCCACGGCAGAGACGATCGTAGCGAAATTGTCATCACGAAGCACCAGATCAGCAGCTTCCTTGGTCACGTCGGTACCTGTGATGCCCATGGCAATTCCGATATCCGACGTTTTGATAGCCGGAGCGTCGTTCACTCCATCCCCCGTCATCGCTACGACATGCCCTTTGCTCTGCAAGGCACGTACAATGCGCAGCTTGTGTTCAGGAGAGACACGAGCGTAGACCGATACCCTCTCTACGTACTCTCCCAGTTGGGTATCGGACAAGTTATCCAGGTCGCGCCCTTCCAATACTTCGCCATACCCGCGCACCAGACCAATTTGTCGGGCAATCGCTTCGGCCGTCACCTTGTGGTCACCTGTAATCATGACGGTCTTGATTCCTGCCTGGTGGCACAAGTTGATCGCTGGGCGCACTTCTTCCCGAGGCGGGTCGATCATGCCTGCCACTCCGACAAAGACAAGATTGTTTTCGACGGAGCCGATCGGTTGACCAGGGCGATAGCCTTGCAGAGTCTTGTAAGCAAAGGCCAAGACACGCAGTGCTTTGCCTGCCATGGCTTCGGTTTGCTCCAGCACCTGATGACGAATCGTAGCAGAGAGCGGCTGCAGCTCCCCTTTCCAGAGAATGTGAGTAGAACGCGCCAATACCGCTTCAACTGCTCCTTTGGTCAAGAGAGAATGTACACCGTCTGAGCCTTTTTCCACGACGGACATCATTTTTCGGTCGGAATCAAACGGAAGCTCCTCGACCCGGACGGACTGATGACCCAATTTCCCCCGATCGACAGTGCCATTTTGTCCTTTTGCCGCCAGTACCTTGAGCGCTCCTTCTGTTGGGTCTCCCACGACATGCCAGTAGCGACTCGTTTTGCCCATCCCCAACAGATTGCGCGTGCTCTGCTCCTCGCAGGTCAAGCGAGCGTTATTGCAGCGCTCCGCGATACGCAATATTTGATTGAGAGCGCCATCCCGCCCCGGAGATACCATTTTTCCTTGGAGGAGAAACGCCCCCTCAGGTGCGTACCCGCTGCCGCTCACATCATAGAGCGTATTACTATGCCATACCTGCGTGACGGTCATTTTGTTCTGGGTGAGCGTCCCAGTTTTGTCCGAACAAATGACTGAGGCGCAGCCGAGCGTCTCTACTGAAGGCAGCTTGCGCACGATCGCATTGCGCCGAATCATCCGCTGTACACCGAGGGCAAGCGCTACGGTGACGATTGCCGGCAAACCTTCAGGAATCGCTGCTACGGCCAAGCTGACCCCTGCGAGGAACATCGTAAACAGCTCATGTCCATGCCATACCCCTGCGGCGATCACCACGATGGTGAGAAGAACGGCGACGACAACGAGAATTTTGCCCATCTGCTCCAGACGCACTTGTAAAGGGGTCTCGACTTCTTCGGCGGTGTTCATCAGATGCGCAATCTTGCCGATCTCTGTCCCCATCCCGGTGGCGACCACGATGCCGTTCCCCGTTCCTCCGGTGACCATGGTTCCCATAAAGGCGAGGTTTTTCTGGTCTCCCAGCGGTACTTGTGCGACGGAGGCTACCTCTAGCCTTTTGATCGATTTACTAACGGGCAGCGATTCTCCCGTCAGTGCCGATTCTTCGACTTCCAGGCGATTGGCAGAAACCAGGCGCATATCTGCTGGGACCCGATCTCCCGCTTCCAGCCATACCAAATCTCCCGGTACCAATCGGGAGGCAGGCATCATCGAAAGTTTCCCATCCCTCATGACCCGCGCCATCGGGGATGCCAGCTCCTTTAGTGCTTGCAAGGATCGCTCTGCCTTGGCCTCCTGAATGAACCCGAGAATCCCGTTAATGATGATGATCGCGATAATCGTGATGGCATCCAGGTACTCTCCGAGGAAGTAGGAAATCAAGGTAGCAATGAACAGGATGAGTACCATAAAATCCTTGAATTGATCGAGAAAGACCGTAAAGAGAGGCTTCCGTTTGTTTTCAGCCAACTGGTTGGCACCTTGTTTTGCCAGTCGCCGCTCCGCCTCCTGCTGAGTCAATCCCTGCGCCGCATCGCTATGAAGGGCTTCGGTCACGTCGGTCGCTGCCAGCGTGTACCATTTTCGAATTGGCTGTGTATCCACCTACATCTCCTCCATCCACTTCTCACTCATTCTGATATGTATGCAGACGAGCCACAAAATAAAACAACCCGTCCCTTTACCTCGGACGGGCGGATGGATTTCGGTTATTTAAAGCTTTTCGCGACTCCGATGCAAATCAACAAGATAGGCGGCAGCCAGGTCAGCTTGGCAATCCACTTACTCTGACCTGCACGTCGCCCCAGTGACAGCCCGATCGCCAACAGCAAAGCGCTCATTACGGCGATGCAGAGAGCGACTACCAGTGGTGAATAGCCGAGAAATGTAAGACTGATCCCAGCACCAAACGCATCGAGTGACAGGGCCAATCCGAGCATAACGGCTTCCCAGCCCATGATATGCCCCGAACGGTCCGTATCTGCCCGAGCGGGATCGCGAAGAATCTGAATCATCAATCCAAACATGCGAAATTGCGAGAGCACAGTCAACTCTGGCTCTCCCTGCTTCTCAACCAGCACGATTTCTCGGGGGCTCTGCTCTTCTTCGGCGGCTGCGCGCGGCGAAACGAGCCGCCACAGCGTGAATAGTCCCATCAGGATTAGGACTGCTGCCCCGATCTGCTTCCCGATTTCCGGCGTTAGCCAATAGGTCAGAGACGAACCAATCATCATGACACCATATACGACGACAAACGAACATCCAGACACGACGACAAGCGACAAGAATGGCATTCTCATGTTACGCAGCCCATACGTCAATCCTACGCTGACACTGTCCATACTGATGGCCAGGGAAACGAGCAGGAGCGAGAGCCATCCGCTCATATGTGGTCACCTCTTTCTCGTTGCCTACTAGGTATACGCGCGGAGCTCTTCCCATGTGCATGTCAGAAATGTGGCAGGCGGAAAACGGAGAGCAGAAAACGGAGAAAAAAGGCTACAGGTTCATAGGGCCACTAGCGCAGAGATCATTCCTGCACGGCTCCTTTCCAAAAACGGAACCGCGTCCAAAAGGAGCGGAAAACAGAGAAAAAAGGCTACAGGTTCATAGGGCCACTTGCGCAGAGGTCATTCCTGCACAGCTCCTTTCCAAAAACGGAACCGCGTCCAAAAGGAGCCGTGTCGGGGGAGGTTTCTCAAGTTGGACGCTAAATGCGTGTCCCGTTTTTTCCATTGCGCCTCGGCTGTGTCCCAAAGACCTTCGCTTTTTTCTCCGTTTTCCTTGGCGGCGTTTTTTGAAAGGAATTTCTGGGGGCCACCTAAACAAAATATAATGACTGATAGAACCTAATGATTTCCTTTGTGGAAATAGACCTAACAAAACACAAAAAAGCCACCTCCCGCCGTTTCCGGCAAGCGATGGCATCCTTTTCGCTCATTGCTTACAGCTCTTCGTCAAATCCACCGAAGTCAAAGTCCATACCGCCGTCTTCGCCTTCGTCTCCGCCCATTTCGTCCGAAGCGACTTCCTCATCGCCGAACATTATTTCGTTCAGCAGCATTCCGCCTAGGAATCCTGCTGCCATACCGCCAATCATGCCGCCCATTCCGCCCCCGCGGTGCGAATGAGTACCGTACTGTCCTTGACGATATGCGGCCATCGATACGTACGGGATAGAGCTCGGGTTGTTTGCGTATTCGCGGATCGTCTCCAACAGAAAGCGAGAGAGCTCTTCCTCCTGCCCTGCTTCCAGCAGTTCCTGTGGAATCACGATCTCTGCTTTATACTCCACCTCGCGTCTCAGGAAACCCGTAGCCAGATCCAGCTCAACCAGCAGCTTGAGCTCGCCTGGCGCTGCGAAGAAGATGACCTCTAGCTCCTTCAGCGGAATCCCCAGATTCGTAGCTGGGAAAAAGGAAAACTCCTGACCGTACGGCGTCAGTTTGCCGGAATCCGATTTTTGTCTCAGATCTAGACGATCCAAGGCATGTATGACACGTTCTACCGCTACAGGTGGAAGCACCTGAATATAGTCCATATCCGTCGGGTCCAGAGCCATCTCTACATCTAGCTTGGTATGCAGGTAATATTGAATAGACGGTGTGGACATGGCCAAACCTTCTGGCAATTCAAAAGCAAAAGGAATTTCCAACACAGATGGCTTTGGCTGCACCGTGAAGTTGCTTCTTACCGGGAACAGCTGCACCGGCTTCGTGACTTCTTGTCCCTTCACGTACGCCTTCATCATGAAAATAGCACTCAAATCGGAAATCCGTTGTTCGACATTGCCGCCCTCGATACGGACGACACCTGTCATCGTTTCGCCGAGGCGGTACCCGGAACGATCCAATTGCAGGTCAACCTTGGCTGCGCCCACACCTAATTTGGCCATCAGCTTTTTTAGCATAAAGCCTCTCCTCCTCCACTCATAAGTGATTACTTATATGGCTAGTGTATCAGAAGAAGCATCCGTTGCGCGAGTAGCCAATGCATTTCCGAGCAATCGAACCAAACGTCCGGCACATTCTCCCGTTGTATCTCGCAAAGCGGAAAACTCCGTCACTTCCATGCCCATGACCCGGTGATCTCGCAGGACTGCAGCTAGTAAACGCTCAGCCTCTGTCAGAGACAAGCCCGTTTTGCTTGGGGAGTACGCGGCAGCCATCGCTTCTTCATCCATAACATCTACGTCAAAATGGATGAGCAGTTTCGCATCTGCCGGAATTTTCTCCAAAACTGACTGGACCCATTGCTCCAGCTCACCTGTCTGTAGCTGAGCCAGCGTAATCACGTCTACTCCATAATTCTCACCCGGTTGCTGCTGACACCCCAGTACGTTGATCCGCTCGGCTGTCCACCCTGTATCTTCTGCCCACATTCCATTGTCCTGTAGCAAAAACCAGAGTCCCATTCCCGCTGCCCCTACGCAGCGAGTCGCGATTGGCTGCATGGCATCAAAGTGACCATCTATCACCAACAAATACGCCTGTTCTCCGTACAACGCCTGATGTGCTGCCGCAGTCCCTACGATCAGGCTGCAATCTCCCCCGAGCATAAGCGAGAAATGTTCGCCGCCCAGCCAGTTGCGCGCTTCTTCCCGCAGCAAGTCCCACAGCATCCGAGGCGCGGGCCAATTGCGAACTGGCGGAACATTGTGCCTTGGCATCTCATCCGGAAGCGTCAGATTTCCTACGTCGCGCACATCCAACCCCATCTGTTGCAAATATCCGATCAAGCCAGCCTTTCGTAAAGCATCGGGAGCGAGCTCCGTCCCAGAGACGTACGCCCCTGCAAAATGAGGTATGCCAACCACATTAACTTTTATCGCCAATCCCTCCTGAATCCACCTGTAAATCTGTCCTCAGTATATCACAGCCTAGAATCCAGATATTGGATCAACTCACTCACAGATGGACGCAACCAGCGATCGGGCAAAGATGTCGCTTCCCCTTGAATCAGTTGGCAAGCTAATGCATTCGGGTGGATATCCGCACTCAAAAAATAGATTTGCTGAGCAGGTGCCGGGAGGGCCTCCATCGTCTCCACACATTTGCATACATATGCCTGCAGCGCTTCCCGATAAGCTGGGGCAGTTAACGCCGTACCGCTCCACACCTCAATCCCTGTCAGTGCCTTGGCATGGGCGGCATCGAGACTCTTGGAGAGCGAGCAGATGACAAACAGCAGCTGCTCTGTCGCCAATTGATACCGCTTTTGATACTGCTTGGCAAAGCGAGCAATCGTCGCATTCCAGGAGTGAGTATCGTAGCTACCCAGATCGGGAATGCATTTGAGCACCGCTACGACTTTCCCATCCTTTTTGGCAAAAAGTAACCCTTCCATGGCCAAAAACTCATAGTCTGTCAGCCTCTGCGCGAGGAAATTCCCCACTTTTTCATGCATGACACGAGAGATGCGCTGCGAGGATTTTCGTTTCAGCTTTTGCCTCACACGCACTTCTTCCTCATTCAAATAGACTTGCGTCAACAAGGCAAACAACTGCTTTTCCGTACATGGCTCACCTTGTTCTTCTCCCTGACTCTCACGTTTGGCTACAAGAGACTCCAGCTGTCTATAGGCGTCCGCCATGCTTTGCTCCCATCGCTCTTCCTTCACTCCACCCATCGTTATCCTCCCTTATATTGTGTCGGGTGTATGATCAGCCACGACCAGCACATCCATGTGTCGAACTTCCCGCAGCAGCCGTAATATCACGGATCCTTCCCGAATTTCCTTCCATCTCGTTCTCGCCGATTGCCCAATCACGGCTTGGGTTGTTTGTCTCTCGTTCATCAGATGAACCAGTTCGGTAAATACCCTGCGCCCGCTCGCTGCCTTCCCTTGTTCAAAGACGCCTCCGAGCCGTTCCGTCAGCTTTTTCAGCTTTTCCAGCTGTTGCTGTTCCTCGGCAGTCAAAGGCAGGTGGTCTTGCACGTAAGCGACATGCCAGCGTGCCTTTAGCCGGTAGGCGATGCGAAAGCCACGGCGTATCAGTCTTTCACTATCTGCACGCAAATTGACACAGACAAAGATCACTTCCTGCTGCCGCCACGGCCCCCGCAGCGTCCGTCGCTCCCAAGCCTCCAGGCGTTCATCTACGTCGTCCGCCACTTCCCGCAAAGCAAGCTCACGCAGGGCGATCAGATTCCCGGTTTTAAAAAAGTGGTTCAGCGATTGCTCCACCTTTTCCATGGCGTAAATGTTTCCCTCACGCATCCGCTGCCGAAGTGCTTTTGGGGAAATATCGATCAGCTCGACCTCGTCCGCCTGATGGAGGATATGATCTGGGACCGTTTCCCGCACGCGAATGCCTGTGATCTGTTCGACGCTGTCGTTGAGGCTCTCCAAGTGTTGAATATTCATCGTGGAAATCACGGAAATTCCCGCCGCTAAAATTTTTTCCACATCCAGATAGCGCTTTTCGTATACACTACCTGGCACATTGGTATGAGCCAGCTCATCGACCAGAACCACTTCTGGATTACGGCGAATGATTTCGTCCGTATCCATCTCCTCGAGGATCACGTTTTTGTACGGAATGCGTTTTCTTGGGATAACCGGGAGATGGCCTACCTGTTCGATCGTTTCTTTGCGGCCATGCGTCTCCAGCAGACCTACGACAACGTCAATCCCCTTTTTCGCCAGCTCGTTTCCTTCGCGGAGCATCGTGTAGGTCTTGCCGACGCCAGGAGCCGCTCCCACGTATACCTTGAGCGTGCCGCGCCGTATTTTCCCGATCTCCTGCTGTACCTCTTCCTCGGACAAGCGGCGATACGGATTTGTCTGCGGGGCGCTTCTTTTCGTCGGCAACACTCGCTCACCATCCCGCTCGGATCGGTCCGCCACGATCAAAATATCTATGTTCCTCGTCTTTCGCAGGATCTTGTGGACGACTGAGCCATACCAAATTTCTTCCCAGCGCGTTCGCTTGGACTGCCCCATGACGATCCGAGTCACGTTGTTGTCCATGGCATAAACGACCAGCTCGTTTGCCACGTCCGTATCCCGATGCAACGGACGTTCTTCAAAAACTCCTCCTACCTTGTCGACCAGCTTGCCGATCGATCGTCGAAAGGTCGCTTCTTCCTTTGTCAGCTTTTTCACCGGGGACCGGAAACAGACGACCAAGAGCTCTCCGCCGAGCCGCTTGGCTACCTGCTGGCCTCTCCTGACCAGAATCGACCCGTTCCAGTGATACTGCGCGGACACCAGCACACGTTCCGTCGCGCCCGACGCTCCGACCATGCCGTGTTTTTCCCGGTAGTCCTCCAGATCCTCGTTGACACCATTGGCGACAAAACGCAGGGTCAGCTCTCGCAGTACCTGCAGATTGTCACGTCGGAACAAAGGGTTTGGTGTTTGAGACACCTCGATGTTGCCTTCCGCAAGCCGCTTTAGCATGGATTCGGGAGTCACGTCCAAGAGCTTCACCTCGTCCGCCAAGGCGAGCGTATCTTCTGGCACACACTGTTCAATCCGGACTTCTGCCTTGGTCAATCGCTCCGCGAGCTCCTTCATTCCAGCCAGCTCGTATATATTGACGGTGGCAATGACGCTAATATTGTGACCCAGAAGGTAAAGCACGTCATCCAAGCGAGTAAGCCGAGGAGCCTCCGTGCGATTCCGATGAGCCAGCCCATCGACGAGTACGACCTCCGGATCGCGATCTACGATGGCTGCTACGTTCAGGTCATATCTCTCTTCTCCCTGCGCGTTCCAGCAAATCGCCGGAATTTTCTCCAGACCCTCGAGCTGCTCGGCCAGCTTCGGACGAGTGGCGACCCCGAGGATGCCGACCACCACATCGATCCCCTTTTTCTTCAAGCTCTGTCCTTCCATCAGCAAATGATAGGTTTTTCCCGAACCGCTCACTGCCCCGAGGATGATTTTTAACCGCCCTCGATGCATTTTGGAAATGGACTGCAAGATTTCTTCAGGGGACTTTCTCCGAAACTGCTCTCCCATGCTCCCGCTCTCCTTTTCCCTCTATTTCAGGTGATCCAGTGCCAGATTCAGCTTCAATACATTTACCCGTGGTTCTCCGAATACACCGAGGCTTCTGCCTTCCGTTTGTTCCTCGATCAGGACCCGCAGCTTGGCGGGATCCAGATTACGAGCCTTGGCAATTCGCTCTACCTGTACATTCGCTGCCTGTGGGGAAATGTGAGGGTCGAGACCCGAACCGGAGTTGGTCAACAGATCGGCTGGAATATCCTTCTGTTTGACACCCGGGTTCGCTTCCAAAAAGGCGGCCAAATCCTTTTGCGTGCGTTCGATGAGCGCAGGATTGGACGGTGCATAGTTGTTGGAACCCGAACCAGCTGCGTTATTTTCTATAGAAGAAACACGACCGGAAAAGTACTTCGGCTCCGTGAAATTTTGGCCAATCAGTTCAGAGCCGATGACCTTGCCCGATTCATCGACGATCAGACTGCCGCTCGCCTGGGCAGGCATGACGACTTGCGCGATTCCCGTCATCGCCAACGGGTAAGCCAGACCGCAAATCAACAACAGAACGAAACTGAGACGCAGATTGGTAAGCCACATATAAATTCACCTTTGCTTTCTTTGCGTAAATGATGGTTACACCAAGCCGAGTGTGACCAGAATCAAGTCAATCAGCTTGATACCGACAAACGGTACGAGAATACCACCCAGTCCGTAGATAACGAGATTGCGGCTCAGCAGTTTGGTTGCACTCATGGGTGTGTATTTGACACCTTTCATCGCCAGCGGAATCAGGATCGGGATAATGATCGCATTAAAGATCAACGCGGACAAAATTGCACTTTGCGGTGTCGCCAGATTCATGATGTTCAGTGCGCTCATTTGCGGGATCGCCAGCATGAACATCGCCGGGATGATCGCGAAGTATTTCGCCACGTCGTTTGCGATACTAAAGGTCGTCAGCGCACCACGCGTCATGAGTAGCTGCTTGCCGATCGCCACTACCTCGATAATTTTGGTCGGGTCGGAGTCCAGATCGACCATGTTCGCAGCTTCTTTCGCCGCTACTGTCCCTGTGTTCATCGCCAAGCCTACATCTGCCTGAGCGAGCGCAGGTGCGTCGTTCGTCCCGTCACCGGTCATCGCGACCAGCTTGCCTGCTGCTTGTTCTTTACGGATCAACGCGATTTTGTCTTCGGGCTTTGCTTCTGCCACGAAGTCGTCTACGCCGGCTTCTTTTGCAATCGTCGCTGCCGTCAACGGGTTATCGCCTGTACACATCACCGTGCGAATCCCCATGCGGCGCAATTCTTCAAAACGTTCGCGCATCCCCGATTTCACCGTATCTTTCAAATAAATCAATCCCAGGATGGTCTTGCCTTCCGCTACTGCCAGTGGCGTTCCTCCTGCTATCGCGATGGCGTTCGCTTTTGTATCCAAATCAGCGGGAATGCTGCCGCCCTGCTCGCTGATGTATTTTTTGATCGCATCCACTGCCCCTTTGCGTATGAGAGTACCCTCCGCCAAATTCGTACCGCTCATGCGAGTCTCAGCGCGGAACTCGATGCCTTCCGAGCCGGGGAGCTCGAGCTCCGTGCCAGCCAGCCCCTGTTTTTTCGCCAGCTCAATTACAGACCGCCCTTCAGGCGTCTCATCAAAAATGGAGCTTTGTGCTGCTACTTTATTCAGTACGTCCGGTTTGGCCCTCCCTACTGTCACAAACTCCGATGCCATCCGGTTTCCGTGCGTGATCGTTCCCGTCTTATCCAAAATGATCGTGTTGATGTCACCGGATGCTTCTACCGCTTTCCCCGACATGGCGATCACGTTGAATTGCGTGACCCGGTCCATCCCAGCGATCCCGATAGCAGATAATAACCCGCCAATCGTGGTCGGAATCAGGCAGACGAGCAAGGCAATCAGCGTCGCAACCGGGATCGCTGCGTTCACATAGCCGGCAATCGGCAACAGCGTCGTGCAGACGATCAGGAATATCAAGGTCAAACTGACCAACAAGGTGTTGAGCGCAATCTCATTCGGAGTCTTTTGACGTTTCGCCCCTTCTACCAGCGATATCATGCGATCGAGGAAGGATTCACCTGGATCAGTCGTGACTCGTACCCGAATCTGGTCACTGACGACCCGAGTGCCTCCCGTAACGGAGCTGAAATCACCGCCAGCCTCTTTGATAACAGGAGCCGATTCACCCGTAATCGCTGATTCATCTACAGATGCTACCCCTTCAATGATCTCACCATCGCTCGGGATCAGCTCACCGGTTTCTACGATGACGACATCGCCTTTTCTCAGCTCGGTGGAACTGACGATTTGTGTAGAGCCGTCTTTGGCGAGTCGTCGCGCTTTGGTATCCTGCTTGGTTTTTTTCAAGCTCTCCGCCTGAGCTTTCCCGCGACCTTCTGCCAACGCCTCAGCGAAGTTGGCAAACAGAATCGTCACGAAGAGGATGATGCTGACTACAGCGTTATAGGCCGGTTCTGATGCTCCCCCAAACAAATTGGGGATGAATGTGAGGAGCAAGGTGATGACAAAGCCTACCTCCACTACGAACATCACCGGATTTTTCATCATGACGCGCGGGTCCAGTTTTTTGAAAGACTCGACAAACGCCCTCCGGTACAAGTCTTTGGGAAGCGCAACCGTGCGCGTTCTGCTCATCGTAAAAATCTCCTTTGCCTCTATTATTTTCGATCCGTCTGTCTATCGCAGGGTCAGCCACTCGGCAATCGGCCCCAGAACTAGCACGGGCAAGAAAGTCAGCGCACCCACGATAATCACAGTTGCCAGCAAAATCACCAGAAATACCTTGTTATCGGTGCGCAATGTACCCATGGTCTCAGGTACCGGTGTTTTGACGATCAGCGAACCGGCAACTGCTAGCATGGCAATGATAGACACGTAACGGCCAAACAGCATGACCAGACCGGTTGAAATGTTCCAGAACGGCGTGTTGTCTCCGAGTCCTTCAAATCCAGAGCCGTTGTTGGCTGCCGATGAAGTAAATTCATACAAGACTTGCGAAATTCCATGGAAGCCTGGGTTTGAGATCCCGGCTGTACCCATATCCGTCGCCAATGCGATAGCTGTAGGCGCCAAAATGATCAACGGGTGCACGAGAATCGCAATCGCGATCAGCTTCATTTCTTTGCCCTCAATCTTGCGGCCTAAAAACTCCGGTGTACGCCCTACCATCAGTCCCGCGATAAACACGGCCAAAATCGCGTACATCAAAATGTTGACCGTACCTACACCGTCTCCGCCAAAAACGCAATTGAGCATCATTTCACCCAGTGGCACGAGTCCTCCGAGAGGTGTCAATGTATCGTGCATGTTGTTAACCGTACCTGTCGTCGCTGCTGTCGTAACCGCCGTAAACAAGGCGCTCTGCGCGATCCCGAAGCGTACCTCTTTCCCTTCCATGCTACCCATGGTCTGGGCCAATCCCGCACGCTCCAATGCCGGGTTGCCGTTCCCTTCATTGAAATAGGCGAGGAGCAGGAAGCACAGAAACATGACGCCCATCGCTCCGAAAATAATCCAGCCTTGCTTGCGGCTTTTCGCCATGAATCCAAAGGTAATCGGTAGCGAAGCCGGAATCAGAAACATCGAAATAATTTCCAATACGTTGGAGAAAGGCGTCGGGTTTTCAAAAGGATGCGAAGAGTTGACCCCGAAGAATCCCCCACCGTTCGTACCCAAATGCTTGATCGAAACGAGTGAAGCTACGGGCCCCCGTGCGATTTTCTGCTCCGCCCCAGTAATGGTTGTTGCTGTCACAGTCGGTTCCATTGTTTGTGGAACCCCTTGGGCTACGAGCAGCAGCGTGACTACGATCGCCAGGGGAATCAATACCCGGGTGTGGGCACGAATCAAGTCCACGTAGTAGTTCCCGATACTGCGCTTTCCTGTTAGCCCGCGCATGAATGCCATGACGACGGCGATGCCTGTCGCCGGTGTAGTAAACATCAGAAAGATAATGACCATCATTTGCGAGAGATAAGACAATCCACTCTCACCGCTGTAGTGCTGCAGGTTGGTATTGGTCAAAAAACTGACAGCTGTGTTGAACGACAGCAGTGGGTCCATCGCTGCGATCCCACTTGGATTTGCAGGCAGTACCCCTTGCAGGCGAAGCAACAAATACGAGATCGCTACCATCACGATGTTGCTCACCAAGACAGCTACTGCGTACTGCTTCCAGCTCATGTCAGCTACGCGAATGCCAGACACCTTGTAAATCAGTTGTTCAAACCCGCCAAAAAAGCGATCCAATCCGGTTTTCTCGAGCGAAAATGCGCTAGCCAGATATCGTCCCATCGGTATGGCCAGCACGAGCAGTACGACCAAGACCAACGATATTTGTAGAAAGTCCACGACAGTTCCTCCTAACTCCCTGTATGAAATCAAACGGTCGAACTCAATATTTTTCCGGATAGATCAAGGCATGACACAAATACAGTGCGAGTGCTGCCATGATGATCAGTAACAAGATCATTTTTCTTTCCCTCCCTGTTCTCTCACCACGGCGTCACAAAATTTGATAAAAGCGAAAAATGCACCAAATGAAAGCGCCAAGAGCAGTATGGAAACTGCGTCCATGTCTTTCCCTCCTTCTCCTGTCTTTTCTCCCGATCCCTACGCGCTACGTCCTTCTTTTGTCCACCTCCGCACCACCGTGCACTTTCTTATGAAACAGTCAGACCAGGTCGCCTCTTTCGCTTATCCTGTACAGGCCCTCTCTCGGGAAAAAGCCTGCCCATGGGATAAAAAATAGACCAATGCTCACCATTTCCCCGTAGATCGCCATAGAATGGGCAAGCTGAACAAACGAACGCAGTCGTCTGCAACCCTTAGCCATAACGATTTTTCATCGGAGAAAAAGTACTCATTGGTCTACCGAACGCCCAGCTGACAGTGGTTTGCCATCTTTGCGTCTTGTCTCCCGTTTCCTTCTTCCGAAAACAGCTTATTTTTTTGCACTATCTGAGACAATAAAAACTCTAAGGTTGATAGTATAAAGTGCAACTAAGGCTTCGCTGAAAGTCTTGGCAAAGCCAAGTTTTCTAAGAGCAAAACAAAAAGACCTGCAGAATGTTTTGAACGTGACCTTTTCTTGCCAAATGACGGGCAACAAAAAAGGCCTCCTGAGAAAAACTTCTTTAGGCGGAAGTTTTTCTGGCGCTCCAGAATTCATAAGCATCACGCTTATCCTTTCTGGCACGTTCACATAGGCGGTCCTTAGACCTCCCTCGCTTTAGCCGACGAAGTTAGCTGACGGGTAGGATGGCGAAAGAGTTTCTCATCCCTCCCACGACAATTCGTGGGATTAACCCCTACTGATTGGGTCCTCCGTTCCCGAGTGCCTCGGGATTTGGCCAGATTTGCAATTGTTGGTTACGAGTCTCATTATACGTCCGGCATAACCGGTTGTTAATGTCCTGTTTCTGGCTGTTTTGCACGATTTGTGGATTCTTTATCGATGTAAACGGATTAATCCCTTCCGATCTCATCCGATCATGATATTTCATGGTTTCTCTTGCGTTTTCATCCAATTTGCAGTGCTCTACCCTTGGTCAGAGGTTCAGGTTGACAGCCCTCGGACCCCTGAGTAATATAAGGCACAATGATAAATTATGGGAGGTATGGCGTTTGGCCATCTCGAACAAAAAAAAGCTGGAAGCCGAGATCAGCGAAGCTTTTATAAAATTCCAGCGCGACTTGATCGGACGAGGTCCTCAGGAGGCAAAGACGTACATCGTAGGAGACATGGTGATCTGCCGCTTCAAGGGTGTACTGACTGTAGAGGAACGACATTTGTCCAGTCATGACAAGGGACGCCGCATCGTAAAGGAAATGCGCGAGGTCTTGCGTGAGATGTACAGTGAGGAATCGGAAGCGATCGTGGAGAAGCATACCGGTTGCAAGGTACTTTCCAGCCACAGTGATATTAGTACCAAGATGGGCGAACGTATCGAGGTGTACGTATTGGACAAGGACCTCGAAAAAATGATGTCCTAAGAGATAAGAACATTCCATAAAAACTCTTGCCAACTAACAAAACCAGCAGAGCTACTAATTGTAGCTATTCTGCTGGTAAGTGCTCTGCTTTCTTAATCAAACATGAATACGTGCTTCCACAAGCAATGCTTGCTTAAGATCTGCGATAATATCTTGCGGGTCCTCCAAACCGACGGAAAGGCGGATCAATCCGTCCGTGATGCCGAATTTTAATCGCTCCTCCGGTAGAATGGCTGCGTGCGTCATGGTAGCAGGGTGCTGGACCAGTGTTTCTGGATCTCCTAGGCTAAATGAAATCATAGCCAGTTTCAACTTATTAATAAATCGCTTGCCCTCCTCGATTCCACCAGCTACTTCAAAGGATACAATTCCTCCCATGCCTCTCATCTGTTCCTTTGCAAGCAGATGCTGTGGATGTGATTGAAGTCCAGGGTAAAACACGTTTTCAATTGCTGGATGGCTTTCCAGATATTCAGCCACAAGTTGTGCACTGTTGCAATGCTGCTGAACGCGCAAACCCATCGTCTTCAAGCCGCGCAGGATCAGGTAGGCTTCCCAAGCATTCAGATTCTGCCCCAGATCGCCTGCGATTTTCTTGCGGATAAACTGAGTATACGTTTTGTTGCCTACAACAAACCCAGCCAACACATCGCCATGGCCGTTCAGGTACTTGGTTGCACTGTGGACTACCAGATCGGCGCCAAGCAGCAACGGATTTTGGAGACACGGTGACATAAACGTGTTATCCACGATCAGCGGAATGGAATACGCCTGCGAAATCTTCGAGATCGCTTGGATGTCCAGTACGGTCAGACGCGGATTAGACGGAGTCTCGATATAAATCGCTTTCGTGTTTGGTTGGATCGCTGCTTTGATTGCATGAAGATTGGTGCAATCCACGAAATCAAACGAGATCCCGAAACGAGGCGCGAGCGAGGTTAAAAAGCTGTAGGTTCCACCATAAACGTCCTTCGTCACCACAACATGGTCCCCTTGCTGCAGGACAGCCAGCAGAGCAGAGGAGATCGCCGCCATACCGCTGCTTAGCCCCACACTATCTTCTCCTCCCTCCATTTCTGCGATTTTTTGTTCCAGTATGCGTACTGTCGGATTTCCGTATCGTCCGTAATAAATGCCAGGCTTTTCACCGGAAACCACCGCAGCCGCTGTTTCCACATCCGGGAAAGCATAAGCTACTGCCGGAATGACGGATTGCGAAATTGCCCCCGATTGAGAATCAAGATTCAAGGCTGAATGAATCATTCGTGTGTTCATGCCCCATGCTGGGTTACTCATATTTCTTTTACTCCCTTCCTTTTTGGATTGTTTATTGAGCCCCACTTTGTTGGTTCCTCTCTAATAAATCCAGGTCAAGTCGCACGCCCTCCGCTCGAAAGTCCTTGCTTAAATACAACGAAGCAATCTCAATCAATCTATCTGTGTAGGGTGTTTTTACGCCTAACTTTCGGCCTAACTCTGAAATGGGCACCAAGCCATAGGGGATATCCTCGGTTATATACCGATGAGAAAAGGTAAGTGGCGCTATGGAGGTAGAGAAAATCGTACGTAACGCATCGTATAAATCATCAAAATCTCTTTGATAGAAGGTATTTAACAGCGTTAATAGACTAACCGCTCCCACACCCAGTTTCACCGCTATTCGCAATCTCTCCTGATCGATCTGCTCAATATAATCGGTTGTCCGCTTTGTAGCACCCTGATAATAAAACTTGAAGGGCTCCACGGCATCGACCCGACCCGCGTTAAATAGCATAACGGGTGGATGAACCGTCACATTTGTATTGTTGAGCGATGTTTCCAATACCGAAGAGACCGCTTCCCATTGCGGAAACAAGTGTTTCAACTGCTGTACAACACCGGTAGCCTGATCAGCCGGAATCGCCCCTACTGTGATCTTGCTTTTGATCGCCTTCACGTCAATAACGCCTGACTCAAGGGAGCGACAAACCAGCATCATTGTGTCGGTCTCCGCAAGAACAATTCGTTTCTGCGTCCATACATCTCCGAGAATAGAGGAAAATTCAAGAGCACCCCAATATCCCGGCATAATAATAATCGTTTGGCCATCCTGTAAATGACACTTCATTCTTTGACATACCTCTTTATGTCCACCAGCTGTGGTAGTCACAAGAATGACAGACGCACCACGGATGGCCTCCTCGATGCTTGTGGTCACCGGCACATGTACATGCCCCACTAGCCTGTTTTGCAGACGAATTCCACTTGCCTCAAGATTTTTTACCTTTAATTCGTTACGGTCAAACAACGTGACCTCTTGTCCCTGCAAAGTGAGAAACGCGGCAAACGTCTGCCCCGTATTCCCACCGCCGATGACAGCAAACTTCATAAAAAATCAACCTCCACAGAACAAATACAGTTATAATTGTATAATTGTATACATTTATTGCTGCGTCATTTGGCTATTTGTATTTGATTGTCGGAAAACTACTTTTGAATGCTGAATAATTTCATTACTCACCTGCTGTAATACTGTCTCCTCCACGGGATATCGAATCACACACCCTGGCGTGAGAATAATCCGGTTCCCGACTGTCACCCTGGATACCTCTTGAATCTCCTTGATAATCTCATCTATCGAACCATTTGTGATATTCGATCTTTGTATTCCACCGACGATGATTTTGTCAGGGGCAGCTTGCACAAAATCCTGAAGCTTCGGCTCGGTTTCCCAGATATGCCAGTTTATCGCCTGTACTGGATAATCAACCATCAAATGATGATAGATGTTCGTTCCATGAATATGGACCACATTAAACCAGGAATAGGGTTGGATGGCCTCGAGTACTTGCAAATCATACGGAACCCCAAATTCCTTATATTCCGCTTCCGTCACCATCTCACTTGTCGCCATCTGGTTGGCAAAAAATACACCTGCACAGCCCTTTCGTAACGCCTCCTGAGCAAAAGCCGCAGTTGTCCTCGCAATCCGATCCAGCCCTGCTTTCAACTTATCCGGGTGATTTCGTAAATGCTCCAGCATGAGTGACCCGCACAGCTTGTGGGCAATGGTTAATGGTGAAAAAATGGTGAGAAGCACTGGAACCTCTTCTTTTGTTTTCCCCAGCAGATGTGCTATGGAAAGCAATTCTCTGCCAAGGGCACCTTTCTTGACATCAGGTTCTGTCAATACCAACCAATCCTCTGGCTTTTCCACCGCGAACTTCGTGATTTTAGCGACACCTCCGTTTGGAATCTCACTGAAATCACACTGACATCCATAATCCTCCACAAAAAACATCCCGTTCGGCATATTTTTGATGAAGTCCAATCGAAATCTACGATAAAATTCATAGGTTTCCTCCGCCAGCTTTAGCGGATCTAGATCTACATGGGGCAAATGTGTCCAAAAACTAAAGGGGATTCGGTCTGCCTGCTCTCCCCGCAATACCATCCGAATTCGCTCTGTCGCTGTTAGCGTCATGTACATCCCTCGTTATGTTATGTATACATGGATATTTAGTAAACCTGACTCAGCCAGCCTTACTATTCATATAGGATAAAAAATCTGAGGGCACGCCAGACTTTGGAATGCCCTGATATTGTCTTACATCTCTGCATCTTCTGCGAGAACAGATCGCTTCTTTTTCACCGCACTGACGATGCTTAGTACTAGAACCAAACCACACATACCCATCAAGGTTCCCGAAATCGGACGCTCAAAGAAAATCATCAGGCCATTATCAGAAGAAGCGAGAGATTGAATCAACGAGAACTCAATCTGGGAACCAAGGATAAAGGAGAGGATCAGCGCGGCGCTGGGAAATTCGAATTTCTTCATAAAATAGCCGACGACACCGAAGAAGATCATCAGGCCGACATCCCAGAGACTGCGGTTAACACTGTATACCCCGACCAGCGAAACAATCAGAATTAACGGAAACAACAACTTGTAAGGAACGAGAGCAACCTTAGCCCAAAGCCCTGCCATCGGCAAATTCATGAACAGCAAAATGGCGTTGCCAATAAACATGCTAGCAATGACAGCCCAGACAAAATCCGGGTTTGTCTGGAACAAGGTAGGACCTGGCGTCAAGCCATGCATGATAAATGCACCCAAAATAACCGCGACGGTCGGTGAACTGGGAATCCCCAGCGTAAACAAAGGAATCAATGCCGCACCACTGTATGCGTTATTTGCTGTTTCCGGACCTGCTACGCCCTCGATGGCACCTTTGCCAAAGCGATCAGGGTCTTTCGCCAGCTTTTTCTCCATGGAGTACGACATCAAGGAGGAAATCGATGCGCTCGCTCCCGGAATCAGACCAACCAACATCCCGATCACGGTTCCCCGACCAATCGATTTAAGGGTTGGTTTCCATTCGTGCCGAGCCGGGAACAGTCCGTTAATTTTGGCTGGCTTGTCCAACTTCATGTCGTCACCAGCATTCAAAAGGATTTCAGAAATCCCGAACAACCCCATTGCCAATACAACGAATTCAATCCCTTCAATCAGCTCGATCTGGCCAAACAGAAAACGTTCTGCCCCCGAACCAGGATCCATCCCCACTAGCGATAAAAGCAAACCGACTACGGCGGATATCAGGCCTTTAACGACCGACTTACCCATCAGCGCAACCAGCAGTAGTAAACCGAACAGCATAAGAGAAAAGAATTCCGGCGGCCCGAACTTTAGGGCATATTTTGCCAGCATCGGGCCTACCAACGCCAGAGAAAGAATGGCGACAACCCCTCCAATGAAGGACCCGATCGCAGCAACACCCAATGCAGCACCCGCTCGTCCTTGCTTGGCCATTTGATAACCGTCAATACAGGTGATAACGGATGCCGATTCTCCCGGTGTATTAATCAGAACGGATGTAATCGTACCACCGTACATGGCACCATAGAAAATACCCGAAAGCATGATGATCGCAGTTACCGGCTCCATCCCAAAGGTAATCGGAATCAGAATGGCTGTACCAGCAACTGGCCCCAATCCTGGCAAAACCCCTACAAACATCCCGATGGAGACACCAATCAAACAATAAAGCAGATTCGACAGGGTAAATGCGGTCTCAAACCCGCCCATAAGCGAACCAAACAAATCCATATGACCCTCCTCCTACCAACCCAGCGCACTTACTGGGAGTTGAACTTCCAGTACGATTGCAAACACTACGTACAGGAGGACAGATACGCCAGCAGACGTGAGGAGATTGATGTACCATTTGTAAGCCTTGTACAGCAGCGCGAATAAAAAGAGTGTACTGCACGCGATAAAGCCTAGGTAAGGAAGCAGCGCTACAAACAAAATCATGCTACAGAGCAGAAACAAAACACTTTTTAAGCTTTTTCCGGAAGGAAACGTTACCTTATCGGAAGATTCTGAACGCATGGAAGATATGATATAAATAACAGCAAGAACCAGTAATGCTCCAGATAGCCATATAGGAAAGAAGCCCGGTCCCGGTCCTACCTCACTCGAATAAGCATAACTAAAGGACTTTATCAGAAACACAATCGCCACGAGCAGTAGAAAAACTCCTGCCCATGCGTTCGCATTCAATTTTCTCATGCTACTGTTCACCCCTTTCACAAGGAAAAGTCTGTTTTTTTGGGGGCAGGAGCTACTCTCGAGATCAATCCTCCTCTTGCCCCTGCCCTATTTTCTGTTAAATTACCAGGAATGTTATACCCGGCTAACTTACCAAGGACTCTTTTCAAATTCTTTCTTCATTTCTTCTTCTGTCTTTTTCAATGATTCTGAATATTCTTTCGGTCCCATGAAGTCTAATGGCAGCGCCAATTCCTCAGCCTTCTGCTTAAATTCTGGATCCTCCAAAGTTTTCTTCAGTACATCCGCTAAATATTCAACCTGTTTCGGATCCATACCCTTCGGACCGGCTAGGCCACGCATTGCGATTTGGGTTGCATCAAAACCAGACTCCTTATATGTAGGAACTTCTGGCATCATTTTGATTTTGGAATCAGCACCAACCGCAATAACGCGGATCGATTTTTCCTTGTATTGCGAGTACACTTCGGATGCGTTAGCGATCTGGATATCGACATGACCGCCCAGCAGAGCTGTCATGCCTGGAGCCGTTCCTTCAAAAGGCACCTTACTGAACTTTGCACCTTTCATCTCTTCCAATTGCCGCAGAGCGAGTGCCTCAGTGGAACCTGGGCCACTAAAAGCGATTTTTAGCTTTCCTGGATTTTTCTTCAGTTCCTCAATTACTTGCTCCAACGTTTGGAACGGACTGTCAGCTCTCACTAAAAATGCTCCCGGATCGCTTACCAGGTTTGCAATCGGCACAAAGTCATCTAACTTGTATTTGACTTGATCGCCCATCTTGATAGGATAAACGAGGAATGAAGGAGGATTAATCATGCCAATCGTGTAGCCGTCAGTTGGAGATTTGGCAATCGCGGTAAAACCAATTGCACCGCCTGCTCCTGGCTTGTTTACGACCGGAAAGCTTGTCCCGGCATATTTCTCCGCGTATTTGAGAACCGTACGAGCAGCCGTATCCGTCCCACCACCTGGGTTAAACGCTACGATTGTTTCAATTGGGCGGGTAGGATAGTCGGCAGGCTTTGCTGATGCACCAGCTGTTGCCGCCGCTTTAGTTGGTGCAGTTTGCTGTGCTTGCTTTGGCTCGGAACCACAGCCGGCAAGCATCAGTAACGAAAGGACAAGAGCTGAATTCACTGCGAAAAAGCGTTTTTTGTTCATTCTACATACAGCCTCCTTCAGATGTGTTTTGGGTCGAACGCGCGATACATTTTAACGGCTCTTTTTTTCTTATCCTCTCGTTACTACCCCCTGTATTCGACATTTTTATATATAATTATCCCTATATGTTAAATAGGATATAATCATTTAAATATAGTGGAGATAGACTTCATCCCCACAAAAATGATAGTTACTGTTCGTCATTCTGCAGGTTATCTATGTTAGCAAGCAAGGTTTCGAGACTGCATTGAATGTGATTTCGCATAGCCATTTCTGCAGCCACGGAATCTTTGGCTATGATCTTTTCTAGAATTTCCGTATGCTCGATGACTGCTTGTGCCGTTCTTTCTTGACCACCGCGTTGAAACAATTGACGATACCGCTGAATGTGATCATTTAGCATACTAAGTATTTTTACAATTGTCTTGTTCCCACTGATTTCATAGAGGCAAGAATGGAATTCAGACCCGTAGTAAATAATTTCCTCATAATCGCTATTTTCATAGCCTGCTTTTATCATTCGGAGAATATCCGTCAGGTTCTGTATATCCTGTTCTGACGCTATCTTTGCAACCTGACCTGCAATGATACCCTCTAGGATACTTCGGGCCACAAAGATTTCTTCGACTTCCTTTTTTGAGATGGATGCAACTCGCAAGCGCCCATTTGGCTGCCTGACTACCAGCTCTTCCATCTCCAAACGCTGCAATGCTTCTCGTAAAGGTGTGCGGCTGATTTCCAATTCGTTTGTCAGGTTTTCTTCGACCAACGGTTGTCCCGGGGCTAATTCACCGCTTATGATTCTCTGCTTGATCTCCATGAAGGCATAATCCTTGGAAACAATTCTCTTCCGTTTCGTTTGAGTTGCCACCTCATGCCCCCTCCTTCTTTATGATCGTTTCACTCTAGTATACGATAAGGTGATAGAAAACAAAATGTTTGTATCGTTGTATTGTTGTATAATTGTATACAATTATATAAAAAACGAAAGCCCGACGGAATCATTGTATAATTGTATACACTTTTTTGAAATTTATAATTAATATACGCAAACGCTTTCTTCCTGTCAAGCGATTATTCCTCTGAGTTTTATAAAATAAAATGGATTGATCTATGAAAATGAAAACAGCACCAGCTAACGATGATCCGTTTCGGCTGGTGCTGTCTGTGCGAGTCTCGTGAAATAGTTCTTCCTCACATTCACAATCACGCAGTCATGCTGCTAAGCCCAATTTATCGTCCTTACACGACGTCGTAGCCTTGGTCTTCAATCGCTTCCTTGATCGCTGCCACAGACAAGCCGCTCTCATCATAGGAGACCTCGACTGTTTTCGCTGCCAGATTTACTTTACCTGTCGCGCCCAGGCCGCTCAACGTTTTTTCAATGGTATTCACGCAGTGATTGCAGGACATTCCTTCTACATTCAGGGTAATGGTTTGCATCATAATCTCTCCTTTGGTTTATCCAATATGGTTATGCGGAACAAGCCGCTACTTGCCTGTTTTTTCGTTCGATGACAGCCGTTACAGCTTCACCCGCTGCAATCGCAGAGCATTGAGCACGACCGACACGGAACTGAAGGCCATTGCTGCTCCCGCGAGCCACGGAGCGAGAAAACCCAGTGCTGCAAAAGGAATACCCACCGTGTTGTAAGCAAAAGCCCAGAACAGGTTTTGCTTGATGTTGCGAATCGTTCGCTTGCTCATCTCGATAGCATCCGCTACACTCGTGAGCTCTCCGCGCATTAAGGTGATATCCGCTGCTTCCATCGCCACATCTGTACCCGTGCCTATCGCCATTCCGATATCGGCGGTAGCAAGCGCGGGTGCATCGTTGATTCCGTCACCGACCATGGCAACTTTTTTTCCCTGTTCTTGCAGCTTTTTCACTTCGGCAGCCTTGCCCTCGGGCAAAACTTCTGCGATGACGTGACCGATTCCTGCCTCACGAGCAATCGCTTCGGCCGTTTGGCGGTTGTCACCGGTCATCATGATGACGGTCAGCCCCATCGCTTTCAGTCGTTCTACCGCTATTTTCGAAGTAGGTTTGATGGTATCCGCTACGGCAATCAGCCCAGCCAGTTTCCCATTAACCACAGCCAGCATCGCTGTTTTCCCCGACTTCTCGAGGGTAAGCATCGTCTCAGCTGCGTGTTCAAACGAAATATGATCGCGCTCCAAAAGACGACGAGTCCCCACGAGGACTTCCTGCCCCTCCACGACAGCCCGTATCCCATAACCAGGAATGGCCTCAAAAGAGGTGGTATCCGAAAGAGCAATTCTTCTCTCGCTGATCCCCTTCACAATCGCCTGTGCCAGTGGATGCTCCGAATTTTTCTCAGCTGCGCCCACCAGCGCCAGCAGTTGTTTTTCATCGATCTCAAAAGCGATGACATCCGTCAGCTCTGGCTCACCTTTGGTTACGGTTCCTGTTTTATCGAGAATGATCGTGTCCAGACGATGAGCCGTCTCCAAATGCTCGCCGCCTTTGAATAGAATGCCTAGCTCTGCAGCGCGGCCAGAGCCAGCCATGATGGACGTCGGTGTGGCCAAACCGAGTGCGCAAGGGCAAGCGATCACGAGCACGGCAATGGCTTTTTCCAACGCCTCAGCAAAATTGCCGGGGATGACCCAGAAATACCAAACGACAAAGGTCAAAACGGCAATCCCTACGACGATGGGGACAAACACCCCAGAAATGCTGTCAGCCAGTCGCTGAATGGGTGCTTTCGTGCCTTGGGCTTCCTCCACGACCTTGATGATTTGCGCCAGCGCTGTTTCCTTGCCTACCTTGGTCGCCCGGATTTTCAGGAAGCCGTTTTTGTTCAACGTGGCACCAATGACCGAGTCGCCAGCCGCTTTGTCTACAGGAATGCTCTCACCCGTCAGCATCGCTTCATCTACAGCGGACTGACCTTCCAGCACCAGTCCATCGACGGGTACCTTCTCCCCTGGTTTCACATGGACGATATCTCCCATTCGCACGTCTTCTACTTGAATAGTCATCTCCACACCATCCCGGACGACGACGGCTGTCTTGGCTTGCAGTCCCATCAGCTTGCGGATCGCTTCAGAGGATCGGCCTTTTGCTTTTGCCTCGAACAGTTTGCCCAGCAAGATCAACGTGATCAATACCGCGCTGGTCTCGAAGTATAGCTCAAGCATGTGCGCATGGGTACCGATGGAGGAAACCGCCACATACAGACTGTAGAAATAGGCGGCCGAAGTCCCGAGGGCGACCAGCACATCCATATTCGCGCTCTTGTTTCGCAGCGCTTTGTAAGCTCCGACGTAAAACTGTGCGCCAATGATGAACTGTACGGGTGTAGCCAAGGCCAGCTGGACCCATGGATTCATCAAGGCATCAGGCAACCAAATAAACGAGGTGAAAGAGAAGTGACTCACCATCGCCCACAAAAGCGGGAGCGAGAAGAGCAAGGACACCCAGAACTTTACCGTCTGCCGTCTGATTTCCATCTGTCTGCGGTCTACCTGCTCCTGCGCATTCCCATCTTCCTTGCGTTCTGCGCCATAGCCCAGCTTATCGACCTGACGAATCAGATCCGCTACGCCGACCTGCCCCGAGTCGTACTCGACCACAGCAGTTTCCAAGGCCAGATTGACATTCGCCTTTAAGACGCCAGGTAGTTTGTTCAATCCTTTTTCGATTCGGGTCGCACACGCTGCGCACGTCATTCCGGTTATGTTCAATTCGATTTTATCTGACACGACGCCGTAGCCGAGCGCCTCAATTTTCCCGCGGATATGGTCCAGATCCGTGATCGCTGGATCGTAGACGACTGTCGATTTTTCCAACGCGAGGTTCACATTGGCTGTTTCCACGCCATCCAGCTTTTTCAGGCCCTTTTCGATGCGCAGAGCACACGCCGCGCATGTCATCCCGGTGATCGGAATCGTCGCTTCTGCTGATTTGGCACTCATGGTTAACTCCCCCGTTACAGATACCCTTTAGGGGTATATTTCAGAGTATTGTTCCCCCAATGCTGTCTTGTTATTTACACCCTTACTATACAATACCCCCTCATGGTATATCAAGAGGTTTTCGAAAAAAAGAAAAGCCCCTGACTTCTCAGGAGCTTCTCTTCCATTACTCGATTTACTTGCCTTGGTTGACAGCTGCCTGGTACGCAACCGCGATTTTCGCTGCTACCTCTGCATTATGTCTCACCAGTGCGATATTTGTTTGCAAGCTCTTGCCTTCTGTCAGCTGTTTCACTTTATCGAGCAAGAACGGCGTTACTTTTTTACCGGCGATGTTGTTGTCTTTCGCTTCTTTCAGCGCTTGCAAGATGACACCTTCGATCTTCTGATGATCCAGAGCATCTGCTTCCGGTACCGGGTTTGCGATAATCATACCGCCTTTGAGGCCCAGCTTCCATTTAGTATCCATCAACGTTCCCACTTCTTCTGGGGTATCCAGACGGAAGTCTACGCCAAAGCCGCTCTCACGTGCAAAGAAAGAAGGGAACTCGGAGGTACGGTAGCCAACGACTGGTACGCCTTGCGTTTCCAGGTATTCGAGCGTGCGGCCGATATCCAGGATCGATTTGGCACCTGCGCAAACGACTGCCACGTTTGTTTGAGCCAGCTCTGTCAAGTCAGCGGAAACGTCCCACGTGATTTCTCCATCGCGATGCACACCGCCGATGCCGCCTGTAGCAAACATGTGAATGCCAGCCAGCTCTGCTGCGATCATCGTAGCTGCTACCGTAGTGGCACCGATTTTTCCACTCGCGAGGATGTATGGGAAGTCACGGCGACTTACTTTTTCTACGGACTTGTTGGTCGCGAACTCTTCCAGCTCACTCTCATTGAGGCCGATCTTGATTTTTCCGTTCATGATCCCGATCGTCGCTGGTACGGCTCCGTTGTCGCGGATGATCTGCTCGACTTCTTTTGCCATCTCGATGTTTTGTGGATATGGCATACCGTGCGAAATAATGGTGGTTTCCAGAGCCACTACTGGCAGATTGTTGTCTAGGGCGTGACGTACTTCTTCTGTAAAGGTCAGGTATTGTTTCATGATTTATCGCTCCTCTTCGTATTGGTCTACAGTCAGTTCGAGTTGTTCCGGTTTTAACAACGGGGATACGGACTGCTCTGTTTTCAAGGTCAGTGCTGACGCAGCCAATCCCAATTGGCAAGCTCGTTCAAATGATTCGCCATTGACGAACCCGTACAGTAATCCCGAAGCAAAGGCATCTCCAGCACCTGTCACATCCACGACGTCAGTAGGATACGGTGTGAAGTGCTTGGACACATCCTCTGACTGATAATAAACGCCTTGCTCACCCATGGTCACGATGACATGCTTGACGCCACGCTCCCTGATTTTGCGGCAAGCCTCGGCGCATTCTTCGATCGAACCGATACTCATTTCCGCCAACAGCTCAGCCTCTTCCCGATTGGGCAAAATGGCTTCTACTCCGTCCAATCGCTGTGGCAACTTTTTCGCCTTTGCAGAAGAGACCGGGTCCACGAAGAGTGGGATGTTCTCTTCCCGGCAGCGCTCGATGATGTACGCCAAGCAATCGGCCGGTACGTTTGTATCGAGGAAAATCGCTTGAGCAGCGGCAATGTGCGACCACTTGTCCGCATACATCTCCGGTGTCAGCGCATCGTATATATCCATATTGGCCAGTGAGACAACCATTTCTCCATCAATATCCAGAAGAGCCGTATACGTGCCTGTCCGCTGAGTCGGCAATCGCCAAACCTGGCTGATATCGACACCGTGCTTTCGGGTCTCTTGCAGGATCCATTCCCCTTCCTTATCCTCACCGATGCTGGTGAACAGGGAAGTTTTGCAGCCCAGTCTGCCCAAGTTCTCGGCAATATTGCGCGCTACCCCTCCACATGATTCCATAATCGTGACGGGATTGGAGGAATGCAGTCGTACTTGCTGTTTCCCACGCGCTTTGCGGTCCAGATTCGCTCCACCAATGCAGGCAATCGAACCCTCGTCGCGCAAGACATACGCACGTCCTTTTATCTCTCCGCGCTTGGTCAACTGGGCGATGTAGCCCGCAACAGCGGAACGGGAGATTCCCATCAAGTCTGCCAATTCCTGCTGACTGATAAAAGGATTGTGCCGGATATGCTGCAAAATCTGCATTTCTTTGTCCACGGTCATCCTCCTTTCGTCAAAGTAGCATTCACAGCTTCGTCCACAAACAAAAGTCTATCACATAAACAAAAGTTTCGCAAACTATTTGCAAAGAAAAGAGGCTGTCGATTATCTCGATCGACAGCCTCCAATGATCTTTCCCTTTTACACAGTCAAACTACCGTCCACGGCAACGACAGAACCCGTCATGAAGCTCGCTTTGTCAGATGCCAGGAACAGAACCACCTCAGCGATCTCATTCGGTTGACCATGACGCCCCATCCGCATGGGAGAGAGCTCTTCGGGTACATATCCCCCATTCGCGAAAGTGTCAGCCACGCTTTTGAAAATGGCGGTTTCAATTCCGCCAGGGCAAACCGCATTGATCCGGACTCCCTTTTTCGCGTATTCAATCGATGCCCCTTTCGTCAAACCAATGACCGCATGCTTGCTGGCAGAGTATACGGCGATGCTGTGCTCGGGGCGAATCCCTGCGGAAGACGCTGTATTGATAATCGCGCCCTTTCCTTGCTGCTCCATGATGGGAAGGACATTTTTCATACCTAGGAATATGCTCTTCACATTAATGGACATGATACGTTCGTACTCCTCGATTTCCACTTCCGTAAACGGAGCGAACTTTTGAATAACCCCTGCGTTGTTGAACAAGACGTCCATTTGTCCGTACATTTCCATTGTCTGTTTTACATAGTTTTCTACATCCTCCGGCTTGGAGACATCCGCTTTTACAAAAATGCCTTCTCCCCCATTGCTTCGGATCATGTCAACGTTTCATTGCCCAATTCTTCATTAAAGTCTACGAGAACGACCCGGTATCCATTTTCCGCAAACTTGATGCTGGTTGCTCGGCCAATTCCGCTTGCTGCTCCTGTTACTACCGCTACTTGTTTTTCGTGAGACATTCGATTTACTCTCCCTTTCGTTATTTGGTTTCGTTTTGTGTTTGGTTCATTCAAAGCCTGCCGATTTTGCCTGCCTCACCTCCTTTCGAGAACGCAAAAAAGACGCCGAAAGAATACCGGCGTCATCATTTATGCTGTCGTTATCTACATTCGCAATCGACAAGAAGTCAGCTTGCAAACAGAGCGCTAGCTACATCATAAGGCAAAAGCTTCCGGTACCTGTTTTCGATATGAAATTTGCATGCCAAAAAATGGGCAGACTGATCCCGTTACATGCAAATCTCCAAGCAGTCTGGGTGCTTTTACCAATGCCTCTACCATTGCGAAAACAGTGTACATCATCGCTTTTACCTCCTTTCTTCCTTCCAAATAAGACAAATTACTTAACACCCTTAACAATAATTCATTCTCACGAAAAGATCAAGCTGTTCGTTCACGATGATACTCGTTGTTCGATTGCGGATTCCACCGTCGCTTGCTTCTTTTTGGTTTCCTCCTTTTGCGCCAAAGCAAACACGGTCCCGATAATACAAAAAGCCCCAAGCCATTCAAACCATCCAAACGGAACATGCAACCAGATGACGGTAGCCACAACGGCTGACAGTGGCTCGGCACTCGCCAGGAGACTCGTTTCCGCAGGTTTGATAAAGCGCAGACTATCCACGTACAAATAAAAAGCAATTAGGGTGCCAAACAGGACGAGAAACGCAACTCCCAATACCGATGTGATCTCCCAATCAATGGCGATTGCCTGCCAGGGACGCGTCAGGATGCACAAGCCGATACCTCCGATCAGCATCGCCCACCCCAAGACGATTGTCGATCCCCACCTCTGCAACAGGCTTTTAGGATAAAGCGTATAAAAAGCTAGTGCCAACGCGGATGCGAGACCCCACACCACTGCCCCTGCAGAAATGGAGAGCTTGTCCGGCCTGCCATTGGTAATCAACAAAAAGGTCCCGATCAAAGCCAGCACGAGTGCAATCATTTGAGCTGAACTGGGAAGCTGTCGATGACGTACAACGACATACACGGTTAGAAAAACGGGACCCAAATACTGCAGCAAGGTCGCCGTGGCTGCGTTACCCATTTCAATAGAAGCAAAATACGTATACTGTACCCCTAACAGTCCTAAGATCCCAAATAGAAAAAGTCTGCCTACATCCGCACCCGAGCTCATAATACGCCAAACATTCTGACGATCGTTCCCGAATAACGACAGCAGTAAGAGCAACGTACCTGACAGTAGCAAGCGCGCTGCCACTAGCCACTCTGTCGTAAATGAATGATGCTGCAATAAGGACTGGGCAACAGTCCCTGACACTCCCCACAATAAGGATGCGACGAGAACCATTGCAAACCCACGTGCACGCGATGATACTTCCATACTTGTTTCTCCTCTACTCTCTATGGCAGTCAAATTTCGCCGTTCTTTTTCTGTAGTATACATCCAAAATCGCATGCGTGGATGAACAGATCCGATTTGAGAACAATAAAGAAAAAAGGAGGAATATCATGGCAGATAAGCGTCCGCAGCAAAAGCAAAAAGAACCACCGGAATACTTTTATTTTAACCTTTCAGATGATGGACACGAACGGTTGCTGCAGCATGAACTCCAAGAAGCAGAAGAAGATCCCCTCTCTCCATTGGAAGAAGTAACAAAGATCGAATACTGATAAACCTGACACAAAACCCTGACGCTTCCTAGGTCAGGGTTTTGTTTGACAAGCTAACGATTGATCATGTATCATTATCTCAAATTAAAGATATCGCAAATTCATGATAAATATATTCAGAAAGGAGCGGGCTTGATGTCGGACAAACTGGTTCGAGATGATTCCCTCGATCTGATGGTCGTACTGTCGAGATCGTACAACTGGGTCATGGCCCATACGAATCGTGATATTCGCCAACACGGCCTCAATCCTACCGAGTTTGGTGTACTGGAGGTTCTTTATCATAAAGGCCCTCAACCGTTGCAGCAGATTGGTGAAAAGATCCTGATCTCAAGCGGAAACATCACCTATGTGGTGGACAAACTAGAGAAGAAGCAACTGCTGATTCGCAAGCCTTGTTTAGAGGATCGCCGGGTGATTTATGCGGAGCTTACTGAAAAGGGCAATCAATTTTTGGCTGACATCTTTCCTTCGCACAAGGAAGCAATTGAAAAAGCAGTCAGTGGCCTCACACCAGAAGAACAACGGCAAGCTACTCAATTGCTTAAAAAACTGGGTCGTGCTGCTCAAGAAAGCTTCTAGCTTGAGCAGTGCGACTGGCTTAAGTAAACCTCTATCGAAGCATGCTCATGGATGAGCGACCGCGTTCAAGCGGAAAGTTTTACCGAAGTAATGCCAGAAGCAAACGCTGAGGTGCTTCGTCATGCGTTCCAGAATTCATAAGCGTGCTCGCTTATAAATTCTTATACGTTCAAAAAGCCCTTGACAAAACCTTCAATGCATAATAATCTTAAAATCAAGATTTACAAACAAAAGTAAGTGACTAACTAAACGAAAGGGGAATAAATATCCCATGAGTAAAGTACTCTTAATTAAAGCTAACGATCGACCAGTAGATCAAGCAGTGAGCGTAAAGCTTTACGAAGCTTTTGCTCAAACTTATAAAGAAACTCATCAAAACGATGAAGTAGTGGAGCTGGACCTGTTCGCAGAAAACCTCCCTTACTACGGAAACGATCTGCTGACTGCTATGTTTAAAGCAGGACGCGGTATGGAGCTCGGCGCAGAAGAGCAAAAAGGCGCTGACCTGGTAAAGAAATACCTGAACCAATTCGCTGAAGCAGAAAAAGTGGTTATCGCTTTCCCAATGTGGAACTTCACAGTACCAGCTGTTCTGCACACTTACATGGATTACCTGTCTCAAGCAGGTACAACGTTCAAATACACTGCTGAAGGCCCTGTAGGTCTGATGGGTGACAAAAAAGTAGCACTGCTGAGCGCTCGCGGTGGCGTTTACTCCGAAGGCCCTATGGCAGCTGTAGAAATGGCTAACAAATATGTTCGCACACTGCTCGGCTTCTGGGGAATCTCCAACATCACGGAAGTTATTGTGGAAGGTCACAATCAATTCGCTGACAAAGCAGAATCAATTGTTGAAGAAGGCGTAACAAAAGCAGCGAAACTGGCAGAAACATTCTAAGGATTGCCAGTCTTGTAAAGAAAGCCTCGATTGGAGGCTTTCTCTAGTCACAATATCTCAAATTTAAAATACTATAATTTAAACTAATTTAGGAGTGATAAAAAATGTTGGATCTTGGTTTGCTCATTATTCGTTTGGTCATCGGTTTGTCGTTTGCCGCACACGGTACTCAAAAGCTGTTTGGTTGGTTTGGTGGCTATGGTCTGAAAGGAACGGGCGGTTGGCTCGATTCGATCGGAGTCAAACCGGGTGTCATGATGGCCCTTCTCGCTGGTTTGGGTGAGCTTGTAGGCGGACTGTTGTTTGCCGCTGGTGTCGGAACTTGGGTTGGTGCTCTTTTGATTGCTTTTACCATGCTGATTGCGATTGTAAAAGTTCACGGTCAAAATGGATATTGGGCTACACAGAACGGCTATGAATACAACCTGACTTTGATCGCAGTAGCAATCGGGGTTGCCCTGATCGGACCAGGCGCATACGTTTTGTTTTAATGCTGTGACAGCAAGCTCGGTCACTTTGGCGCCAATTACTTGACTAAAGGAGGCATTACACATGGACATTCGCATCTACACACGAGACGAACAAGCAAAAGGACATTTTGGCGACGGTGAAATTGTAGAAAACAAACCGATTGGCTTCCCACGTGAAGGGTCTGTCGTCACTCGAGTAGGTCCCCTCTTTTACTGGGCTTGGGCAAAATCATTGAAAACGTTTGAGATTCCTCTGCATCCGCATTCCGGCTTTGAAATCTTGTCCTACGTTCTTGACGGTACAGTCGGCCACCGCGACACATTGGGCAATGTTCAAAGAGTGACAACAGGTGGTGTCCAAATTATGCAGACCGGGTCGGGTGCCCATCACGCAGAAGAACTGAGCCAGGATTCTGAGTTGTTCCAAATCTGGTTTGAGCCGCATCTGGCTACTGCCGTCAAACGACCTCCGACCTACAATCAGTACGATCATGAAGAATTTCCTGCTGAAGTCGTAGAAGGTGTGCAAGTCAAACGCATTATCGGACCGGATACGCTGATCCAGCTCGTTACAGACTCACTTATGAACGACATCACGATCCCTGCAGGACATTCTTACTCGGTGAGCCTTCCAGCCGGATACGCTCATGCAGTGGTTGTCGTGGAAGGCAATGGACTTGTCGGAAGTAATCCAGACCATCTGACGGAAGCACAATCCATGAAAACAGGAGATTTCGTCGTCGCATCCGCTGAAGTCGAAGGGAATACCATCTATCAAGCCACCGAGGCTGCACCACTCCGTATCGTACTCATTCAGGTACCAAAAGACGTAGATTATCCGCTGTACCGGAAATCATGATCTATCTTCATTGCAATGCATAGTGTAACGGAAGGGATACCCAGAGTAGTCATTCTACTCGCAAGGTATCCTTTTTTGTTTGCATAATCACTCCACCCTCTAGGGACATTATCAGGGAATCCCTAACAAATCAGGAGTGAACTAGAAAGGAAGCTGCCCCGTGGAAGACATCGTCATGACCAGAGCCGCCTTTGGGACAACCATGGCTTTTCATATTATTTTTGCTACTCTCGGCGTGGGACTTCCGCTGATGATCCTGCTCGTAGAATTACTCTTTTGGCGAACCAAAGACCGGGACTACGAGATCATGGCCAAGCGCTGGACCAAAGCCCAGGCGATCCTCCTCGGTGTCGCCATTCCCTCGGGTACCATCTCTGGCGTACAGCTCTCCCTTCTATGGCCCGGGTTTATGGAAGTCGTGGGGAAAGTCATCTCACTGCCCTTTCAAATTGAGATCTTTGCCTTTTTCCTCGAAGCCTTGTTCATGTCTATTTACGTCTACGCAGCCCATCGCCTCTCCCCAGCTATGCGGCTTCTTAGTGTTTTCATGGTGCTGGTGGGAGCTACTGCCTCTGCCATTTTGATTACCAATGTCCACGCGTTTGAAGGAACACCCGCCGGCTTTCGCATCACCAATGGAGAAATCGTGGATGTCGATCCATGGGCAGCCTTCTTCAATCCGAGCTTCTTCGTCACCGCTGGTCATGTCACTGTCTCGGCTTATATGACCGGGGCATTTGCTATTGCAGGTGTAGCCGCATGGAAGATGCTGCGCTCAGAAAAAGGGGGCCGTGTCTATCAGTACCATCAAAAGGCTCTGTTGCTCGGATTAATCATCGGTGGTTCGTTCTCGTTGCTGACAGCGCTGAACGGGCACGAATCCGCACAGCTTTTGCACGAGTACCAACCTGAGAAGCTAGCCGCAGCAGAAGGCTTGTTCGAGACACAGGCCTATGCCCCGTTAACGGTAGGCGGATTTACCGATCGCGAGACAAAGGAAGTCAAATACGGAATCGAGATTCCTTGGGCATTAAGCTTTTTGGCTGCGAATCGGTTTGATGAGGTCGTTGTGGGCTTGGACGACTATCCCGAAGAGCTTTGGCCTCCTCTCTACATCCATACGCTTTTCAACGGAATGGTCGGAATCGGGAGTCTGTTGATTGTCGTCGGCTTTCTCGGCTTTGCCTGGAAAAAGCTGCTGCGACGCTCCCAGTTCCCTCGCTGGGTGCTCTGGGTATTTGTGGCGAGTGCTCCGCTCGCCCTGATGGGGATTGAGTTTGGCTGGATATTTGCTTGCACCGGTCGTCAGCCGTGGGTTATCTACCGCGTCATGAAAACAGCCGATGCCGCTACTAAGGCCGCTGGAGTCTCGACGTTTTTCTGGATCTTCCTGGCGGTCTATCTGTTTCTGGCGATTGTCACGCTGCTTGTCTTTCGCAGCTATTTCGGACGCCATCCTCTCGAGCTAGATCCTCACGAGCAGCAAAGAGAGCGTACGGCTGAGTAATCATCTGACCACGGAGGCTTGCGATATGACCGATACTATCATTGCTATTACCCTGCTGTGGATTTTCGTCGTGATCTATTCGGTTGCCGCATCCTTTGACTTTGGGGCGGGCTTTTGGTCCATGATCTATCTGAATCGCGAAAAGACCAAAGCCACATCCATCGCCAACCGCTACCTGTCCCCTTCCTGGGAAGTCGTCAACGTCTTCATCGTGCTGATCGTCGTCGCACTGGTCACCTTTTTTCCCGGAGCCACCTATACGCTCGGGTCGGTGTTGCTGATCCCCGGCAGTCTTGTCCTATTGCTGATGCTGATCCGCAGTGCGTTCATGGTTTTCTCGCACCTGATTCACAAGTACGATAAAACGCTCAGTATCGTCTCAGGCATAACTGGAATCTTGGTACCCGCATTACTAATTAGCGTACTGCCTGTGACCCAGGGTGGTTTTATTCAAGTCACCAACGGCGTCGAGCACTTGGACTGGCCTCTCTTTTTTACCAGTCCACACGTCTACGCGTACATCGGTCTTGCTGTGAGCAGCACGCTGTTTCTCTCTTCTCTCCTGCTTGCCGACTACTCCTACGTAGCGGGCGCGCAACAGGCATTTTCCGTCTATCGGAGAGATGCGACCTTGTTGGGGCCAATCACACTGCTCATGGCCGTGTTGACGGTGGTAACGATGAACATAGAAGCGGCGTGGCTGTACGACCGCATTCTCGCCTATTTGCCGTGGCTCATCGCATCCGTGTTCTTTTTCTTTGTCGGCTATATCGCTCTGCTGCTACCCCCACATCGGCGTCTGATCTTACATCTACCGCGTGTCGCCGTCGTTGCAATCACGATCCAGTACTTGCTGGCCAGCTATGCCTATGGTGCAGCCCGTCTCCCGTATATTGTCTACCCGCACGTGACGATTGAGTCGAGCTTTACCCATCCTGATACGTTCCACGCCCTGTTTATTTGCTATCTGGTCGGCTTTGCTATCTTGATCCCCGGATTCATCTACTTCTGGAGGCTCTTTATGAAAGACGAGCAATACGTCCGGGAAAAATAACCATTCCGTTGCGCAAACAATTCGCCGCTCAAAGAACGGCATCCTGCATCTTGGCTGGGCCGGGGGCGCTCTGGTGCTCATTGGGCTTGGATTTGCTTGGCTGTCATTCGCTCAAGAAAAAAGCACGACATCTGCAAAAGCGGTACAAAACGGGTGAGGCTCCTGGAAGTCCTTATTTCGCAGCCTGGGGAAGAGAGATTTTGAATGCCACACGCGATCCCTTATTTTCGGCATTCACTTCTCCCTCGTGAAATTGAATAATTTTCTTCGTGATAAACAAGCCAAGTCCAAACTTTCCGTTCTTCCCTTTGTAGAAATGATTGAACAGCTGATCAAAACTCCCCGCTTCAATGGGAGGGCCATCGTTTTCCAGCAAAATCTCCACGCGCTCCTTTGCATGCTCCCAAACCACGCTTGCTGTGATCCAAATCGTCGTAGCGGCATAACGCATGTTGTTTTCCAAAATATTTTCCAAAGCAACGGTAAGCTCTTCTTCGTTTCCCCACACATACAGGTCTACCAAGTCGGGCTGAATCGTCACCCGGCCGTGGACCATGGAAAATCTTTCGACGAGGTTTTCCAGAACCGTCTTGATGTTCATTTGTTTAAACTCGCTGGTTCTTTCCAGAATGTAATCAAGACTATTCAAGTACAACAGCTTCTCCACTTTTTTCTCGAGGCTTTTTGCTTCCTTTATGATAACGGCAACCGTTTCCTCAAAGGAATCGTTTAAGTACACTTTATCCGCCAGTGCCTGAGAGTAGCTGTGAATGACCATGATTGGTGTTTTCAGATCATGGGAAACACTCTGTAAAAATACCTCCTCTTCCATCTCCATTTTTTTCAAGGATTCCTGCATCATATTGATGGAAGACGCCAATTTTCCGAATTCATCGCCACGATCCAGGAAAATCGGGTCCTCCCACTCCTTGCTTGCGATTTTCCGAACCTTCTTCTCCAAATAACGCAAAGGTTCGGTAATCTTGGTGGAGATAAACTTGGCAATACAGATATTCACGATCGAGAGGATGACGAGCAATCTTATGAGGTTGATCAGTACGTCCACCGACACATACGAAACGAGCACCACTGTTATGATTCCGGTAATAAAAATTAGAAAGGCAGTCATGATGACCCAGATCTGCAGTCCAAACGGCTTGTCTCTCATTACTTCACCAGCCTGTACCTGTATCCGTAACCGTATATCGTCTCGATGGGCAGATGGGGCATTTTTTTGCGGATGCGGCGAATCGTGTCGTCGACAACTCGATCAGACCCAAAATAATTTTCTTCCCACAATCGGTCCAAAATTTGTTCTCGGGTGAATACGCGATTGGGATGATCGATAAAAAAAAGCAGCAGTTCGAATTCCTTGCTAGTCAAAGACAGGCTGACACCCTCATGATGAATGGTGTGATTTTCCCGATTGATGACATACCCGTTGACTTTGACGCTGGAAATATAGGTAGGCGCGGGACCATTTTTATGTCCGAGCAGTTTTTGCGTTTTTATAATCAATTCCCTGGGGAGAAATGGTTTGGAAATGTAGTCGTCACAGCCAAGCTCAAGACCGACAACCCGGTCAATATCCTGATTCTTCGCGGAAATGAAGATTACAGGAGTCTGTGGACTCACGTCTTTTATCTCCTTGAACAAGGTATATCCGGTTGTATCCGGAAGCATGATGTCCAGGATCCATAAATCTGGATTCGCATGGATCTTTTGCTGAGCGGTCAGTCCGTCAAGAAACGCTTCCACGGTAAAACCCGCGTTTTCCAGATATTTTTGCAAGATGGAGTTTAAATCCTGATTGTCTTCCACCAAAAATACCGTATGTGACATGCTCGTCCCCCCTTTATTTATGTGCCCCCTCCCTCATTATACATAAATAGCGCAAACCCCTGAATTCAGTTGAATCCAGAGGCCTAAATGAGTAGCGGGATCTATAAGATTTTCCTTAAAAACTCCCGCGTTCTTTCTTGTTTGGAGTGGTTGAACAATTCTTCCGGTGTACCTTCCTCCAGAATCGTCCCCTGGTCCATGAACAAGATCCGATCGGCAGCTTCCCTGGCAAAGCCCATCTCATGCGTGACGATAATCATCGTCATTCCGTCCTGAGCCAGGTTTTTCATTACCTGTAAAACCTCCCCCACCATCTCCGGGTCAAGAGCAGATGTGGGTTCATCGAAAAGCATGATCTCCGGCTCCATCGCTAATGCCCTAGCGATCGCCACCCTTTGCTGCTGACCGCCGGAAAGATTTCTGGGGTATACATCCGCTTTTTCGGACAAGCCTACCTTTTCAAGCAGCTTCCTTCCCTTTTCTTCCGCTTCTGCCTTGCTGCACTTTTTGAGCTTGATCAAACCCATCGTGATATTTTCCAACGACGTTTTGTGAGGAAAGAGGTTAAACTGCTGAAAAACCATTCCCACCTTTTGACGGATGGCATTGATGTTGGTTTGCCTGTCCATGATGTTAGCTCCGCCGATCAAGACCTCGCCTGAGGATGGTTCTTCCAGCAGGTTCAAGCACCGGAGAAAAGTAGACTTGCCAGAGCCTGAGGGACCGATGATGCACACAACCTCTTGTCGCTTGATCTGGGCATCGATTTTTTTCAGCACGTGCAGATTACCGAATGATTTTGTCAATTGCCGGACTTGAATCATCCTGTCGCCAGCCTCCTCTCTAGCCAATGCGAGAACCAGGTGAGCACATTAATGAGTATCCAATACATGATGCCGACTGCGCCCAAGAATTCGAATGCCTTAAAATTGACTGCGTAGATCGTCTGTGCCGAAAATGTCAGCTCTGCAATCCCGATCGTTGCTAGCAGGGAAGTATCCTTGATGCTGATAATAAACTGATTGACGATCGCAGGAATCATCCGCTTGATCGCTTGCGGCATGATAATATACGTCATGGTTTGTCCATGGGAAAAGCCGATGGCCCTGCCCGCTTCCATCTGACCTTTGTCAATCGATTCGATGCCCGCCCGGAATATTTCTACGAGATACGCTCCCGCATTGAGGCTGAGGACAAAGATTCCGGCAGATACTGCATCGGTGGCACGTCCGAAAACAAGTGGAAACAAGCCGAAGTAAAAGAAAATGACCTGCACGTAGAGAGGAGTCCCGCGAATGATGCTGACGTATACCTTCGCAATCATCTGTAGAAACGGTCGTTTCGATACGCGCAGCAGGCCAAAAGACAACCCAAGAATGGTCGCAAATAACAGAGATAAAAACGCCACCTTTACGGTGTTTTCAAGCCCCTTCATGAGGAGTGGAGCCGCATCTGCAATCAGGCTTACAGTTTCCATTCTTCGCTTCCTTTCCTGAAGAAATTAGGGTATATGGAGGAACAGGTGCGAAACCGCACCCATTAGTTCGAGCCGAAGTATTTGTCGTATAGTTTTTGGTACTCACCGTTCTCTTTCATTTCTTTCAGATGCTTGTTGAATTTTTCCAATACGTCTTCTTTTCCTTTGGTAATTGCGATGCCGTATTCTTCACCCGTCAATTTGTCACCGATGATCTTTAGGTTCGCTGCCGTTCCTGATTTGATCTTAGAGGCGACAAATGGAAAGTCGTTGATCAACACATCGGAACCGCCCGCTTCTACATCCATATAAAGCGTCGCTTCATCCTCCAGAATCTTCACTTTTGCACCGTGTTCCTTGGCCAGCTCATTCGCCTTTTCCAGACCGGATGTGCCTTGCTTGGCTACGATCGTCTTGTCCTTCAGGTCATTCACTGAACTGATTGGGCTATCCTTTTTTACGACCATGACCAGGCCGGAATCGAAATACGGATCTGTAAAATTGGTTACTTGCTTGCGATCATCCCGAATCGTGATCGAAGCAGCCGCACCATCCACCTGCTTTGCCTGGAGGGCAGGAATGATTCCGTTAAATTTCATTTCTTTCCACTCAACCTTGAGGTTTTCCTTAGCTGCAAGCGTTTCGACGAGCTCGATATCAAATCCCGTGAGTTTTCCAGCGCTGTCTCTGGAACTGAAAGCGCCTCCATCTGGAGCGACAGCAAAAATGAGAGAGCTGCTTGTGCTTCCACCCGTCTCCTGTGATCCACATCCAGCCAGGCCAATCGTAGTCAAACATGCCGCCACCAGCGACAACCAAAATTTCCGACGAATCATGATAAACCCTCCTCGATGAAAAATGTATTATCTATCTGCCTATATCGTAAAAAAATAATGTAAAATAAATTTCGAGGAAATATGTGAAAATTCGTGAACCTTGTCGACTGCTTCACATTTCAAGGAAAGGTTGGGCTCCCTTGCTAGAGAAAATAGTCAATTCCGTCGTAAAAGTTTTGTGGGATGTTCCCATGCCTTTTGCCATTCTATTTGCGGGATTTTACTTTACGATGGAAAACAGATTTTTTCAGCTGCACCATCTGAGACAGTTCTTTCAACAAGTTCTGGTTTCCATACGCAGCAAATCAGAAGGCATCCGCACAGACGGAGCATTATCTTCCTTTCACGCTGGAAATATTGCCATCGGCTGTTTGGTTGGAGTGGGGTGTATTGGCGGTGTCGCCACAGCCATATCCATCGGCGGTCCGGGTGCCGTGTTCTGGATGTGGGTCGCTGCCTTTGTCGGCATGATTATCAAAATGGCTGAGGTAACGTTGTCCGTCTATTACCGAACGAGAGATGAGGAAGGAAATAGAATTGGCGGACCGACAGTGTACATCGAAAAAGGCATTGGCGAAGAGATGAATGTGCGCAGCTGGAAGATTCTCGTTGTATTGTTTGTAGCGGGAATGCTCGCACCCGTTTTCATCTCCATTCAAAATTACGTAGCATCCACTGCGATCAGCTCTACTTTCAATCTGAATATCATTTGGGTGTCACTGCTATTTGCGGTGATGGTCTACGGGATCATCATGCGTGGACTTCCATTTTTGAGAAAGGTATTTAAAATCGTTATTCCCCTCATGATTCTGTCTTATCTATTTTTGGGTTGCTTGATTATCGTGATGAATCTGGAAAAGGTCATTCCTGCCCTCGAATTAATCATGCAGCATGCCTTTTTAGGATCGGCAGCCCTCGGTGGCTTTGCCGGAGCGACCTTGTCTCAGGTCATCACGATGGGCGTATCGCAGGCTGTTTACACCAGCGAATTTGGCTGGGGAACCACACCCGTGATTCATTCAACGGCAGATGTCGACCACCCGGTAAAGCAAGGACTATGGGGCGGATTCGAGGTGTTCTTGACCAGCGTTGTGATTTGCGGGATTACAGCTTTTGTGGTCATTTTGTCAGGCGATTGGGTTTCCGGGCGTACGGGCATCGACCTTGCTCTACATTCCTTTGAACTGACGTTGGGGACAACAGGAAAGTACTTGGTTACGATTATTCTCTTCTTGTTCGCTCTCACCACGGCAAGCGGCTGGTACGCGAACAGGGAGATTATGGTGAAGCATTTGTGCCAAAAGAATCCGAAGCTAAAAAGGCACGTGCTGAGGTACGTCAAAGTATTTTGTGCTTTTCCTGAATTTCTTTTCGTCGTCTATGTCGTCACGTTTCATTTTCCTGACAAGGACGTGTGGCTGATGACAGGGATCATGACGGCCGTTCCCACTTTTATCAACATGTTTCTCCTGTTGATTTTGAGCCATCAGTTCAAAAAGCTCGTGCTGGATTATAAAGCGAGGTATTTGAAAATCGGTAAAATTGACGAGGAAATGCTTCTGTTCTACGAAGACAAAAAGGTTGAGTTGCAGGAAAGGGAATTGGGTGAACGTTAAGAAAACCTCTATCAAATCAAATTCTTACTCGATCACACAATCTTTTGATTTTTCTTCGGTATTTGTCTCCTAAAATCGTTCACATGAGAAACCTATGAAGGAGAAATGGAATGTGATAAAACCTCTTATCGGTTGCACCACTTACTTTGTCAGTGCCTTTGAGGAAAACAAGCACAGGTTTGCCGTTGCCCAGGACCACTTCACCTCAGCGATTGACGATCCTCTCAGCATCCAACAAGCTGGTGGTATCCCTATGCCCATCCCGCTTATCGATGATGAAGGTTATATCGATTCGGTCTTGGACAGGCTCGATGGCCTCATGCTCATCGGGGGCAGTGATGTGAGCCCGAGATACTATGGACAACCGTACAAAAAAGGGCTGGGACATATGGATCCGGTCAGGGACAATTTCGAGATGAAGCTGCTCGATAAAGCCGTTCGAAAAAACATGCCCATCTTTGGGATTTGTCGAGGCTTGCAGCTGATCAATGTCTATTTCGGCGGAACCCTGATACAAGATCTCGAGCGTTACCATCCTACTGAGATCAACCATGCAGGGTATATGGCACCCAAATGGAGTACAGCCCACAACGTAAAGCTCCTAAAAGATCAAGCTCTCTATACATGCTTCGGCAAAGAAGAGTTGGCTGTGAACAGTTTCCATCATCAGGTGATAGACAAGCTTGGAGACGGTCTGGAAGTAGCGGCAGTGGCAGAGGATGGAATCATCGAGGCGATCGTGCACCCTTCGTACCCTTTTCTTCTCGCCGTACAATGGCATCCTGAAATGATGTTTCAAATTGATCAGGAACAACTGAAGCTCTTTGAAATGTTTGTAGATTTTATAAATAATCGAAAAACCCAATCACAACAGCTCTGTGACTATGTGAATAGCTAACATAAAAAAAGCGATGCCCCTAAATATAGGGCATCGCTTTTTTTGACAATTAACGAGTCAGAGCCGGTTCCTTTTCCAGCATCGTTCCTTCTTGCGCAAAACGTACATGCCAAGAGAATGCTTTTTCCAACACATGTGGTGTATGACCCCCACGTGTGAGTGCTTCCTCGTAGTAGGCACGCAGTTGATCACGGTACATTGGATGCGCACAATTATCGATGATTTTCAGCGCACGTTCGCGAGGGGCCAGGCCACGCAGGTCTGCCAGTCCTTGCTCGGTGACGATGATGTCCACATCATGCTCGGTATGATCCACATGGGAAGCGAACGGAACAATGCTGGAGACGCTGCCGCCCTTCGCGATGGACTTGGTAACGAAAATACCCAGACGCGCATTGCGGGCAAAATCGCCAGATCCACCAATACCGTTCATCATTTTCGTACCGGATACGTTGGTGGAGTTTACGTTTCCGTATATGTCTGCTTCGATCGCGGTATTGATGGAGATCAGACCCAGGCGACGGATGATTTCCGGATGGTTGGTGATCTCCTGAGGACGAAGCATCAGCTTGTCACGATATTTCGAAAAGTTTTCCGCCACATGTTTCATCTTCTCATCCGTCAGCGTGATGGAACAGCCAGAGGCAAAAGCGATTTTCCCTGCATCCAGCAAGTCAAACACCGCATCCTGAAGCACTTCCGAATATACGGTCAGATCGGTAAACTCCGAGTCCAAAAAGCCGTTGAACACCGCATTCGCTACAGACCCGATTCCGGATTGTAACGGTGCGAGGCTTTGTGGCAAACGCCCTACCTTGACTTCCTGACGCAAAAACTCGATCAGGTGCGCTGCGATTTGAGCCGTTTCCTCATCTGGTTGGACGATGGAGGAAGGTGAATCGGAAATATTGGTTACGACAATTCCTCTCACCTTTTCAGGGTCCACAGGAATACCCAATGTTCCAATCCGTTGATCGACCGAGACGAGTGGAATCGGTTCCCGTTCCCCTTGTTTGGCTGGCGTGTAAATATCATGAATGCCTTCGAGCTCGGCAGTCTGTGCCAGATTCAGCTCGATGATGACGTGCTTCGCTTGCTCCACGAAAATATTGGAGTTGCCCACGGATGTAGATGGGATAAGCATCCCATCCTCTGTGATTGCAACCGCTTCCACAATCGCATAATCAATCGGGGCCAGAGCACCGCCACGAATCAGCTCAGCTGTATGAGACAAATGCTGGTCAACAAACATAATGCTGCCGTCATTGATTTTTTTGCGCATGGTCGAATCGGCTTGGAATGGTAGACGCTTGAGAACAATCCCAGCTTCCGCCATTACCGAATCCACATCTGCTCCCATAGAAGCACCCGTATATACGTTGACCCCGAAAGGTTTGTTTTCATTTTTCGCCCGTTCTGCCAAGGTTACTGGCACGACTTTGGAATCTCCCGCTCTCGTAAAGCCACTTAGCCCGATCGTCATGCCATTCTCGATCCAGCTGGCAGCTTCCTCAGCTGTCACGACTTTTTCAGCCATTCGTTTATCGCGTAAGCGCTCCCACATGATAGTGACCCCCCGAAATGTTGATGGTTCCTTTAGTTGTATCTACACTAGCATAGGACATCTGAGCGGGCACTCGATTTCACGCAAAGCAGAATAACCGGAGGGAAAGCCAGAAAATTAAGCCGCGAACGATTCTCAATTATACAGCGTCAAAAACCCAGCAATTGCCGAAACGAACTGGAGTACGTTTGACTTACCGGTACCCGTGTTTTTTGCTTGTCCTTCATTTCCAGCAAAAAAGTAGAGTGAAAGTGCGGATGAATGAATCCAATCGATTCCACGTTCACAAAGTAAGAACGATGACAACGGACAAACTGTCTTTGTGGTAGCATCCCTTCGAGCTCGGACATGGAAAACTTATTGGCATAAGAGGCACTGGCTGTATGCAAAAAGGTCTTTCCTTCATTGGAGCTGATGTACACAATGTCGTTCAGAGATAACGGCAACCAGCCATTTTCATCTTTTCCGATCAAAAAGGATACGCGAGGCTCCGGAGCAGCCATTGGCAAAGCTTGCGGAGCATAAATGGCCGTTATACACCCCATGACTTGTCCATGACTGACCAACGGAAGTGACAGTCCGTAGTAAGGCACGCCAAATACGCGACTTTCCACATAGTGGCCTACTTTTCCCATTTCTTGCAGCGCTTGATAGGTAGCAGATCCAATCGGTACCGCATCGCCTGGCGTGATTTTCAGATCAATGATAGCGCTAGGCTGATAGTACAGGTACTGCGAACCATCAGATATTGCGATGGACACACCATCTGGCACGACTTCACCGATCATTTGCAGCACTTCTGGCACCAACGTGTTATCCATTATGATTCCCCCTGCCCATCCTGACTTAGTCTTTCCTTATATTAAACCACATTTTTCGTGCCTTCGAGCGAACCTTGTCTTTCCATCTGGATTGACCCATTATGCTATCATGGAAGCAATTGCTTTATAAAAGGTGGTGCAGCATGGATCACACCATTGTTTTGATTGCCAAAGGCACGGATACCCTTGATTTTTTGCTAAAAGAACTAAAAGCGTACTTTGAGCCATACTGTCGCGTTGTCGGCTATGCCAGTCAACAGTACATCCCAGATCTGCGACAGGCTTCCCATGTTTTTCTTACGACCAAGTCACCCGAGCTATACACGATCGCTCGGCAGGCGGTGGCGGATGAAGTTCCCATTACGGTCCTGAACCGTTTCTTTGAGCTGCGAAAACTCAAAGCTCTGATGCAAATTCCGCCAGGCACGACGGTTCCCGTCATGAACAATTCGCCTGTCACGGCTCAAGAGGTCATTCAAAACTTGATGGAAGCAAACGTGGATCATCTCAACTACATTCCTTTTCATCCGGGCTGCTCGTTTGACGACCCGACCATTCAATATGCCGTCATCATGAGCATCCCGGATGTCCCTCCTCCTCCCCATCTGGAGCTGATTGACCTAGGATTCCGCAAGATCCACATTCATGATCTGATTGATATTGGGCGCAAGGTAGGAGTCCCGGTCGAATGGGAGCGTGAGTACCTTTCCGCTTTTATTGCCGAAATGTCCGAGCTCTCCAAGCTGTTAGGTACCTCGTATGCAGAGGTGCAAAAGCTGAACAGTCAGCTCCAGTCCACCTTTCAGGCCGTCCGCGATCCTGTAATCGCCTGCAATCAGCAAGGCCAGATCACATTTATCAACGACGTGGCCGTGGAAATGTTCTGCCCTCATGAGCCTGATGTCGTCGGACAGCCGTATGCCGTACTTGCAGAGCACAGCTTCCTCGAGCCGTTTTTTGAGCAGGAGGGTCAGGAAGATACGTTGGTCACTCTCGCACATAAGCAGTTTATCGTCAGCAGTCAAAGCATCCGCCGTCGCCATGAGCGTCTCGGTTTTGTCTGCACGCTAAAAGATGTGACCGAGATCCAGCGTCTGCGGACACAGCTCATACAACGAGGTCATACCGCTACTTACACTTTCGCGGATATCAAAGGAAAGAGCGAGCCCATCCAAAAGGCGATGGAAGTCAGTAAAAAGATGGCGAAAAACAATCAGACCATCCTTTTGCTCGGGGAAAACGGGACCGGAAAAGAGCTATTCGCTCATGCCATTCACCAGCATTCCTTACGTAAGAACGGTCCTTTTGTCGCGATCAACTGCGCATCCTTACCGGAAAACTTGCTCGAAAGTGAGCTCTTCGGCTACGAGGACGGAGCTTTTACGGGTGCGCGCAAAGGGGGCAAGCCGGGTCTGTTTGAGCAAGCGGATGGAGGGACGATCTTTCTCGACGAGATCGGAGACATTTCTTCAGCCATTCAAGTAAAGCTGCTGCGCGTTCTGCAGGAAAAACAAGTGATTCGCGTCGGTGGTACAGGCGTTCTTTCCGTGGATAGCCGCGTGATTGCCGCAACAAACCGTGACCTAGAGGCAGCCGTGGTGCAAGGACAATTTCGTGAAGACTTGTTTTACCGTCTGGCTGTTCTGCCTATCGAGATTCCATCGCTGCGTGAGAGGATCAGTGATATTCCCCTGCTGATCGAGGACCATCTGAACGGCCAAGGCATTCGTAAAACATGGTCTCCTGACGTCATGGAGCTGTTACTCAGCCATGACTGGCGCGGGAATATCCGCGAATTGAAAAATGTCGTGGATTATGCGACTGCCGTTTGTGAAAAGTCGGTGATCACCATCAACGATCTGCCAAAGCGTTTAACGGATCGCTTCACGGAAAAATCGATCGCTGCGTCTTCCGCTTTCCGTGCAACCGACGAGAGAGACGTGGATTTGTTATTGTGCTTGTACCAATACTATGTCACCAACAAACCGGTTGGGCGCTACCAGCTCGCTCATTCTCCCGCCCTTCGTTCCAACGGATGGACAGAAAGCGCTTTGCGCAACAAGCTCAAGCAACTGGAAGAGAGAGGTCTGGTACGATCGGGAACGACACGGCAAGGCACGACCATTACACTAGATGGCATCGACATGCTGCGAAGCCTCGCACGGATTTAAGCCTCTTACGTATTTTATTAGGCGTTATTAGGTGTGATTAATCCTAATAAATATTCCTAAAGAGCTCGAGCGATCTTGATTGATCACGACGCAAAACCGGAGATATCGCCTTTTTTCGAACTATGTCGAATCTTGGCACGCCCCTTGCTTATTCACTGAGTTGTAACAATTACAAGCGAGGTGACCTCATGGCTACACAACATCATTCTCCGGCTTCCGCGTCTGACAAAACGCCAGCCAAAAAACGTTTTTCCGTGCCTCATACCTACGCCATTCTTTTTATCATGATCGTATTGGCAGCCTTGGCATCCTATGTGCTACCTACAGGGGAATTTGAGCGCATCAAGGACGCTACCTCCGGCAAAACCATTGTCGTGAATGACAGCTACCATGCAGTCGAAAGCAGCCCTGTCGGATTCTTTGACATGTTCAAAGCAATTCCTGACGGGATGCAAAAAGGCGCCCAAATTATTTTTTACATTTTTATCGTCAGTGGAGTCTTTGGCATCATTCGTTCTACGGGTGCCATCGAATCAGGGATACACAAAGGAGTACGCCATCTAGAAGGTCGAGAAAAGCTGCTAATCCCTGCCTCCATGTTCCTCTTTTCCATCGGTGGATTCACCATGGGGATGGCAGAAGAAAGTATTATTTTCGTTCCAATCGGCATCGCGCTTGCTCGGGCTATGGGCTTTGACGCTGTCACCGGTACCGCGATGATCACCATGGGTGCTGCCAGCGGCTTCATGGGCGGCATGCTCAATCCATTTACAGTAGGGGTCGCCCAATCACTCGCGCAGCTCCCACTCTTTTCCGGACTGGCGTTCCGCGCCGTTATCTACGTCATCGTTCTTGGCTTTGCCATCTGGTATGTCATGCGCTATGCCTACAAGGTAAAGGCTGACCCGACCAAGAGTGTCATTTACGATTTAGAAAAGCAAGCGGTTTCAGAAAAGGTAGAAATGGATATTCCAGAGCTGAATACCCGCCACAAGCTGGTGTTTCTGGTCATGGTCATTGGTCTTGCCTGCAACGTATACGGTGTCTTTAAATACGAATGGTTCCTGACTGAGCTCACCGCTTCGTTCCTGATCATGGGTCTGGTCGCTGGTCTCGTTGGTGGGCTCTCCGTCAACAATTTGTTTGATTCGTTTGTGGCAGGCGCCAAGGCGGTTACCTTTGGTGCTTTGATCGTCGGCTTTGCCCGTGCTATTACGGTCGTACTCGAAGACGGTAAAACCATCGATACAATGATTTACGGTCTGACCTCCGCCATCGGTCATTTGCCTGACGCGATTAACGTCATTGCTATGTTCCTGATCCAGGCAGTTCTCAACCTATTCATTTCTTCTGGTAGCGGACAAGCTGCGACCACGATGCCGATCATGGTTCCGATTGCAGACCTGCTGGGCATCCAGCGTCAAGTAGCCGTTCTCGCTTTCCAATACGGCGATTCAGTTACCAACTCGATCATCCCGACTTCTTCTGCTTTGATGGGTTATTTGGCGGTAGCCGGTATCCCTTATGAAAAATGGGTCAAATTCATCTGGAAGCTACTGTTGGGTTGGGCGCTGATTGCCTGCATCGCGCTGATCACTGCCGTATTCCTGGGCATTACCTAAATCCATCATGTATTCCAGCTTTCCAGTTGGTCCAATATCATAGGGAGGAACCATGCGTACTACTATCGAACAATTACGGACTGCCATCTTTTCTCTATTCGATCACTTGCATCAGCATCCGGAAGTGAGTTGGCAGGAGGATCAGACTACCTCGTTTGTCGCTGATTTTTTGCGCAAGCACGGCTGCCAAGTCACCACCTTTGAGGATGTGACCGGGGTCGTGGGAGACTATGGCCATGCTACTCCCGACTCTATTACCGTAGGAGTGCGCGCCGATATGGACGCCTTGTGGCAAGAAGTAGACGGTGTCTTTCGCGCCAATCACTCCTGCGGTCACGATGCTCATATGACCATGGCGATGGGTGTTCTCATGGTTCTGCAAGCACAGAACATCCAGCTTCCTGGTCGATTACGTCTCATCTTTCAACCAGCCGAAGAGACCGGAAATGGCGCACTCACCCTCGTAAACAAACAAGTGGTGGACGAGATTGATTATTTGTACGGCGTTCATTTGCGCCCGATCCAGGAGATACCGAATGGAACGGCTGCTTCTGCCATTCTGCACGGTGCGGCAGGAACAATCTCCGGTCACATCCAGAGCAGTGATGCGCACGGAGCGCGTCCCCATCTTGGGGTCAATGCTATTGAGGTGGCCGCCGCGATTGTAGAACAGCTCAAAGGCATCCATCTGGACCCACTCATCCCGTATTCCGTGAAAATGACGCAGTTATCTGCTGGCGGGAAGAGCACCAACATCATTCCGGGGTCTGCCCACTTCCATCTGGATTTGCGGGCCCAGACGAACGAAGCCATCGATGCTCTGTTCAACAAGGTAGAACACATCCTGCAGCATATCGCCCAGTTGTACGAAGTACCTGTGCATTACGACATCACGGAGCGCGTGTATGCGGCTGAAGTAAACGAAGAAGCCCGACAGATCATGGCAAATGCAATCATGCAGACGCTGGGTCCAGATAAACTGGAAGCTCCGATTTCCACTCCTGGCGCTGAGGACTTTCATTATTACACCAAGGAACGTCCGCATTTACGTGCCACCATGCTCGGACTTGGCTGCGGTCTCACTCCCGGCTTGCATCACCCGCATATGACCTTTGATCGGGAAGCCTTACTCGATGGAATCGAGATTTTGACACGGACTGTAATGGCTACCTTTGAACGCTATCCTAATGTTGAGGAGAGATAATCATGAAAATCGAACGCGTTGACCTGCAACGTATCAAAATCCCGTTAACTGCCCCGTTTGTAACGAGCATGGGGCTCGAGACGCACAAAGAATGCGTACTCGTCCGTGCGTACAGCGGCCCGTACGTTGGCTTTGGAGAAAGCGTCGCGATGGATGTCCCTGTCTACAACGAGGAGGACGTCGATACGGTCTGGTACATGCTGGAGAAATATTTGATCCCGCAGCTTTTCACTCGCGAGATCGAACATCCCGACGATGTGTCTCACCTTTTTTCATGGATGCGCCGCAACAATATGGCTAAATCAGCGCTGGAAGGTGCCATCTGGGATCTGTATGCGAAGATGAACGGCATCTCCCTCTCTCAGGCATTGGGTGGCACACGCACGACGATCGATGTCGGCGTCAGTATCGGTATCGAGCCGACCATTGAAAAGCTTTTGGAACGAGTAGACGGCTTTATCCGCGATGGCTACAAGAAAATCAAAGTCAAAATCAAGCCCGGCGCTGATGTGGAGCCGATGCGTGCGATCCGCCAAAAGTTCGGTCCAGATGTTCCGCTTATGGCAGATGCCAACTCCGCGTACACGCTAAAAGACATCGACTTGCTCAAAGAGCTCGATGAATTTGGTCTCATTATGATCGAACAGCCTCTGGCCCACGACGATATTATCGACCATGCGACCTTGCAGCGAGAACTGAAAACGCCGATCTGCCTCGACGAAAGCATTCACACCGTCGAGGATGCGCGCAAAGCCATCGAGCTGGGAAGCTGCCGGATCATCAATATCAAAATTGGGCGCGTAGGCGGTCTGACCGAGGCGAAAAAGGTTCACGACCTGTGCCAGTCGCACAACGTCCCTGTCTGGTGTGGAGGCATGCAGGAGGTAGGAATCGGACGCGCTCACAACATCGCGATCGCATCACTTTCCAACTTCACCATACCTGGCGACACCTCTCCTTCTCACCGTTACTTTGCGGCGGATGTAGTCAGCCCGATGATCGACTTCGCTGCACCGGGTGTCCTGGACGTGCCGACCGCTCCAGGTATCGGGATGGTCATCAATGAAGATGTTGTCCGCGATGCCCTCGTGGAACATAAAAGCTATTTTGCCAACCGCGAGTCGACGACGACTGTCATTCCGAACTGGTAAGGTGTATAGGAAAAGGGAGATCCATAGCGGTCTGCAGGCGCAGCATCTGATGTATTTGCTAAGCTATCGAACCCGTAGAAAAGGCAGCCGGTTGTTAATGGCTGCCTTTATGTTTGGAATGTTAAGCTATCGATACTTGTTAGTCATTGTGAACGAGGCGGCCTGGCCCGGAGCTATGCTCCGGGTTTTCTTGTGAAGGAATTACAGAAAAAGAAGAGAATTTATCTGAATGTTAAAAAAATAAGGAAATATTAAGGGGTTGGTATCATGAAACGAACTGATAATAATTGGTTAACCTTTGTGCTGTCTTTCATCCTGCTTGTCGGCTTGCTCGTTTCCGGCACTGCTGCCATGTCTGCGGAACCAAAGAAAGGTCCGGAAGTGTATGGGCAAGTTGAATCCCGACTCGATGCGATTATGAAAAATGGCTACATCCGTGTAGGGACGACGGGAGATTACAAACCTTTTTCATACTTAAATCCGACAACAGGCGAGTATGAAGGACACGATATCGATTTGGCGAAAAAACTGGCGGACGATCTGGGTGTCAAAGTGGTCTTTGTCAAGACGACATGGCCAACACTGATGGATGATCTGCTGGCCGACAAGTATGACATTGCCATGGGAGGCATCACTCGTACCCTTGAGCGCGCAAAAAAAGCTCAGCTCTCCCATCCGTATATCAATTTTGGAAAATCTCCACTGATTCGAATGGCTGACAAGGACAAATATAAAAGCTTGGCAGATATCGACCAGCCAAACGTGAAAATTGGAGTCAATCCAGGAGGTACAAACGAAAAATTTGTCAGAGCAAACTTGAAAAACGCGCAGATTATCGTATTCGAGAAGAATCTGGAGATTCCCGGAAAAGTGGCCTCTGGAGAAGTTGATGTAATGATCACCGACAGTATCGAAGCGAAATCGTATGCGAAAGAGGACCAACGGCTCTACGCCCCGCTGACCGACCAGACGTTTACAAAGAGCCAAATGGGATTTTTAATGCCTCGCGGGGACTTTGTCTTCGGCAATTGGGTCAATGTGTGGATGGAAGAAATGACCCTCAAAGGGGATTTGGAGAAAATAACGAATAAGTGGATGGATTAACAAGGAAAAGTAAAAAAACCTCTATCGTGGCTTGTTCATAGGGGGACGACCGCGCTAAGCGGAAAGTTATTCATGCTGAATCAGGCGGATTGTCCAAGAAATTTTATACTTTCTGATTCAGTTAAGTAAAACGAGGGAAATACACCCACTCCTTTTTCCTCGGCCAGCTTTGGCTTTCCTACTTACCTTTTCTTGGTAGCTTTCCAAGAAGTTTTTTGAGAAAAACCCTACATGGGACAATGCCTAAGAAGAACGAAAGCTTCGTTCTGCGTATTCAATCGACCCGTGACACGTCGAACAGACATATTTGACGACTCGTTCTTCTCTTGATTTACCCATGTCCTTCGAAGCGCGACGATTGGGAAACTAAGCTTTTTTCCCCTAGAACCTCTTAATACCTGGTGGCAGAAACCACAACAGCTCGCAGGAGAAGCAGGTTTCCAGGCGGAGCGACTCCGGAACCCTACTTAGCGGAACAACGAATTCACGGGAACCAGAAGCGGTACCTCTGTGTTCGCTTCGGAGCGGCTTCTCCTTTACCGCTTCCCCGTGAATCGTTGTGGAGCGGACAGTCTAATCTCCTTTGCAGGGTGTAGGCTGGAGCGCAGATCGGAAACCTGCTTCTCCTAACCTCCGCTATGTTGGTACCACCATAACTTTTAGAAAGTCCTTTTGATCGAAAAAAAAGAAATAGGAGCTTAACCTTGCCCAAAACTTATACTTTCTGATAGTAAAACATAGGAAATCCCCCTTTTCCCATAGGGGGATTTTTCACGATTTAATTTGGACAGACGAGTGTTTCTGTCTACGAGTGACCAGTCACAAATCAACTGTTTTTCAAATACTCCAGGATGTCATCATACAGACCGCTTTGATTGCTGTACGTGGCATAGTTTCTTCCTGACTTAATCCATGAGCGTCAAAAGCTTACATACGTCCCGCTCCGCTTTTTCCCGCTCCTCTTTTGGAAGGCGCTTCAGCAAATCCAGCGCTGCGTAAGGCACTTTGAGTGCATGAGGGTCTTTGTACGTCTTAGCCCAATAGTCAGGAGATGTAATGCGATCAAACGCCGGCTCCTTTACTTCATCCGCTAAAACAAAGTCGGGCATTTGGCGATCAAGGTAGAGCTGTACGCGATGATTGACCATGCCTTTGGCTGTCAACTCCCCGTACCCGAAACGCTCCAGATCGGTTAAAGCCTGCGCATGCGTAATACTGTGGTCGACCTCTCCGGAAAAATGGTAGATGACCCCCTCGATGACACGCCCTTGAACGACCGGGGGCAATTCGCCAAACGTCCTTTCCGCCATTTCCAACGTCGTATGGTACGCTGGTATGTCACGGATATCTGCTGCCGTCACTTCAAAGTAATCAGCAATCCCCCAATATCGATCCTTCCTGTCTTCTGTTGTCTTTTTCAATAGAGTGACCAGCCCTTCTACCACTGTCGGACGGATCAGATCAGGACGCTCGCGCAGCGCTTTCAAAGCGAGTACACCAAGCGCCAGTCCATGACCCGAAGTGCGCAGCTGCTTCACGTTTTCCTCCAAGCCCGCCAAAACCTTTTGCAAAAGCGCAGGATCTGCCTCCTCATTATCCTCCAAAGGCAAGAACCAATCTGGCTTTAGCTCGCGGTACGACTCACAAGTCCGTTCGATCCCATCGATCACATGTTCAGGCAAATCATGCTCGCGCGTCATGTAATAGCCAGCCAACAACGCCGCTCCGTAATGCCCTCCGAACCATCCCGATGATGCCGCACGTGCCATCCCCACTACCCCAAGCTCCAAATAAGAATCCACCAACCGATGCATTTGCCATTCCTCCTTTTTCCATGTGCTATGCATCCATAATATAACAAACATTTTTATTTGTTAAGTATAAAAATAAGAAAAATAAAAAAGCTCCGTTTATTTCGGAGCTTACACAATAGGACTGCTACGCAACCCAATAACGCAATAGCATGATCGTGACCATGCCAGCCACTACCGTCCCCAATAAGCTGCGCGTCTTGATTGCTACCAGGAATGTCGGGATGGCAGCCAACAATTCTACGTTCGTTGCCAAGGGAGCCCATTTTCCTTCGTGCAAAAACAGCTCCTGCCCGACCAACGCAGCCATTACGGAGATCGGGACATGACTCAACCAGCGTACTCCCCATTCTGGTAGGGCCATTCGGCTAAGCAGCATCAGGGGCAGCACTCTTGGGAGGAATGTCACGACAGCTGTACCTAGTATAATCAACATGACGTCCCATCTTACTTCCATTTTTCTATCACCATCCCTATCGTTGAGGCAATCACAGTCGCCGCGATGACCCCGACATTTCCGCCAAGGACGAGTGAGGCTCCTACAGCAATCACGACTGCGCTGATCCCTACTACCACATCCAGCCGCCATTTCTTTCGGCTAACCATGGAGAGTACCAGCAACCCAATAAACATGGCAGGCAACGCAAAGTCCAGACCGAACTTCTCCGGATCCACAATCCACTGTCCAAAATACGCCCCAGCAATGTTCGCGAGAATCCAATTGAGGTAAGCCGTAATATTCAAACCGTGCATCCATCTTTCACTAATGCGCTTGCGCTTCGCCGCTTCGTTGATGGCGACACCGAATGTCTCATCTGTCAGTAACGATCCGATCAGCATGTTTCGTACAGGCGTCAGATGCCGAAAGTAAGGCGATAAAGCCGCACTGAGCAGGATATGTCTCAGGTTGACGAAGAAAATCGTGATGATGATCGCAGATGCCGATCCATTTGCAGCCATCATGCCAGCCGCAATGAATTGGGCAGAGCCCGCATATAAACAAATCGACATCAGCGCGATTTCAGCCACGCTGAGGCCCGCTGTCTTTTCCACGACCCCTGCAGCCAATCCAATGCTCAAATACCCCAATAATGTCGGAATGCAGTCCTTTACTCCCTGGAGAAAGGTATCTTCTCTCTCGATTGCCGCATCTGCCTTCAGACGTATGTCTTGCTCCCTCACTTTATCTCTTCCTCCTATCCCTTGAATCGTTTGCCCGTTACCACATGAAAAAGATCCGCTTTATTTCTCCAAAGGGCTTCCACTTTCTCAGGGCCTAGCTCTTTGGTCACTTCCGCAAACATAATGTCGTGCCTGATATATTCAATCGCCACCAATACCAGAGCAGGATCCTGTGTTTTCACAGCCCACGTACTCGTGCCAGGACCAAAGTTTGCGATCAGCACTTCTTCCTGATCACGAGCCACAATCGTCAGTCGGCCGCCCATGCGCTCCTGAGCTACTTCCGGAGACATGTAATCGTGATGAAAGGTGATTCCTATTTGTGTTTTTTCCTCGCCGAAAAGGACAGAAAAAACATCGATCCCTTCTTTGATGCGAGCATCGATTCCATTTTGAATAAAAGGTACCTGGGGTTCCCAGATGGACAACCAGAGCTCTGATCTTGCTTTCCCGATCATCTCCACCATTTCAGCAATCACGAGCTCATCCCCGTCAATTCGTCGGATGACATCGACTTCGCGCTCACTTTCTAGCGCTGAGAGCTCTTGCTCCAGATAATCAAACGATTGTTCAAACTGCTTGCGTTGCCGGGAAATTAGCTCTTTGGCCGGCAACGGCGCATATGTCACAGGTTCGGACGGTACCGTATAAACGGCCCCCTTATCGACTAGCTTCCCGACTACCTCATAAATCATCGAACGCGGCACTCCCGATCTCTTGCTGATTTCATAACCCGTGATCGGATGATTCTTTAGAAGTCCTATATATGCTTTGCACTCGTATTGAGAAAAACCCAGCTTCTGCAGCTCTCTATAGATTTCTTCCATAGCCGCCCCTTTAGTAGTTAGTATTATACTCACTATAATATCTACCCTTTGAAGATGTCAATCTGAATAGAAAAAGACAGAGGATCACGCCCTCTGTCTTCTACCCGTTTATCCATATCTATTTAGGTCAGTTTAAAATCGACCTCGTCCGTCGCTGCCAAGTAATCAACGGTCAATCCTTGTCCGTTCATGTACCACAGCTCATCCTTCTCCATATAAAAAGTGATGCCATCCACCACGGTAGAGATCCCTATTTCATTTGGCTGTTCCTTGGCAATTCCCATGGAAAAGGAGTCCTGCACGGTGCTCACTCCGCCATAGCGGACAAAGAAACGAATACTGTCTCCCGGAACGCAGCCCCACTCTTGACGAAACCAATCGACTGCAGCAGAAGTCACTGTCAGATTCATCTATTCCACACTCCTTCATTAGAAAGCTCTCTTAGATAGTATTCCTCTCTTCTGTAGTTTACCTTACTTTCTAAATATGTACAGTAAAAAAGTATACTAATATACCCACAAAAAAACCGATCTCCTCTTCATGGAAATCGGCTCTTTGTTTTGCTGCTCTATTGCTTTAATGGCAGGTTGAGTAAAAAACTCGTCCCCACTCCTTCTTCACTGCTCACCTGGATCTTGCCATGATGTGCATCCACGATCCATTTGGCGATGGACAATCCCAAGCCTGTCCCTTCTGTTTGCCTTGACCTCATCTTGTCTACGCGGAAGAAGCGATCGAACAAAAAGGGAATGTCCTCTTTGGGAATGCCGATCCCGGTGTCCCTGATCATGACCGCCACTCGTTGTCCCTCGCGCTTGCATGATACAAAGATCTTGCCGCCTTCATTTGTGTATTTCAACGCATTGTCCAGCAGGATGACCAACAGCTGGTGTAGACGTTCTTCATCACCGATGATTTCCAGCGGCTGCTCAATGTTTGTCTCCAGGCTGACTTCCTTGACGATTGCCATCTGTGAAAACACCTGGGTGCATTTGAGTACCAGCTCGTCTAGCCGAAGCCTTTGATTCATGATTTGGAGTTCATTCGAATCGCTGCGTGCCAGTGTCAGCAAATCGGACACCAGCTTGCTCAGACGGCGCGCCTCCTGCATCCCGATCATGATTTTTTCGCTCTCCCGTTCAATCGTATGATCGGGATAGCGAAACAAGCGCTCGAGATTCACTAGAATAGCTGTCAGAGGCGTACGCAGCTCATGGGACGCATCCGCAATGAATTGCTGCTGTTTTTCCCAGGAGACCTGGATCGGGACGAGTGCCCTTCTGGCGAGAAAGAGGCCTGCCACCACCGCAATGACGATACTGACGGCATCCCCAATCGCTACAACATACAGTAAGCTGCTCAGCATGTTCTGCTCAGGCGCCAAATTGTATACGACTTGATATTGCATGGCGATCTGGATATGATCACCGATGACCACCTTTTTCGGCATAGTGACGGTCTGCACCCGATAGACTTGACCGTCAATCGACATGGTATCGATCCCATCCGGCTTGTTGATATGCCGGAACTTGGACAAATCCTCCGGCTCCAGTCGGTCTCCAAATACCGTACCAATGACTTGCCCGAGTCCATCCCAGGCGATCAGGGCATATCTGCGGTCCAGTTCGTTAAATTTCTTGCGCTCACTGCGGTTGTATGGAAAAGGGTCCTCATTGATCCGCTGAAGACGTGGCAGAGGATCAATCGTCAATCGCTGCGCTACTTTTGTCAGCTCACGGTCCACTTGGGAATACAGTCGATACTTCATGGTAAAGTAAACCGCGCTACCCAGACCGTTCAGCAGTAAGAATACGACGATGACGTTCAAGGTCACCAGGCGAATCCGGGTTTTTTGAAACATTATCGCTCTTCCCTTTTCAAAATGTAGCCCACGTTGCGGATCGTGCGGATAAAGCTCTCATAGGGACCCAGTTTCTTCCTCAAATAGTGAACGTACAGATCGACTACCCCGTAATTGGCGTCTGAATCGATCCCCCACACCCGATCAAAAATTTGTTGGCGGGTCAGGATCTGTTCTCGGTTTTGCAGAAAGTATTTGAGCAGCTCGTATTCCTTTGTGGTCAGCTTCATAGGTTCGTCGTCGATGAAGCCGTCGTATTCATTTACTTTCAGAGAGAGAGGGCCGTATGACATCTCCCCCTCTGTTCCTGTCTTTCCGTTACGGCGTAATAGGGCTCGTGCTCGGGCTGTCAGCTCTTCTGCAGCAAATGGTTTGACCAAGTAGTCGTCCGCACCGGCATCCAAGCCTTCCACGCGTGACTTCACACTGTCCTTTGCCGTCAAAAACAACACGGGCGTCGTAATTCCTTTGGCGCGAAGTGTTTTGACCAGTGTCAGTCCATCCATGCCTGGCATCATGATATCGAGCACCAGTAAGTCGTAGATTCCCCGTTGCGCCAGCAAAAGTCCGTCGTCTCCACGCTCAGCAATGTCCACTTGATAGCCTTCATCCGTCAAGACTCCAGCGATCGTCTGAAGCAGAGCTTGTTCATCCTCCACTGCAAGAATCAGCATACGTATCCCTCTTTCATCTGAAAAAGCCGCTAGGAAAAGCTTCTTTATCGTGTAAAAATGAATAAGCCTCGATAGAGGTTTTTATTTTTCGATGCCTACCGTTTTTGGCTTACGAAATGGCAATGTGATGCGTACCACTTTTTTCAATCGGATCGTGATATCATCCAGCATAGCATAAACGACTGGAATCACAACGAGCGTCAGCATGGTCGAAAAGAGCAATCCACCAATAACCACAGTCGCCATAGGTGCTTGGCTTTCTGCACCTTCACCCAAGCCCAAGGCTAATGGCAGCAACGCCAATACGGTACAAAATGTCGTCATTAAAATCGGACGTAGACGTACTGGACCTGCGGTGAGCAGAGCCTCCGTACGATCCATACCTTCTCTTCGCAAAATATTGGTAAAGTCGATCAGTACGATCGCATTACGCACAACCAGTCCAGCCAACAGGATGAGTCCAATAAAGGCAGGAACACTGACTGGCCTTCCCGTTACCCAGAGGCTAAATGTCGCCCCAAAGATGGACAAAGGAACGGACAGCATGATCGAGAGCGGATACACCATCGACTCAAATTGTGCTGCCAGGATGATGTAGACGAGTACAATCGCCAGTCCAAAGGCAATCAGCATACTCTTGGTCGATTCATCCATTTGCTGATTTTGCCCTTGCTTTTCAATGGTATACCCCGGCGGTATCGGATAGGTCGCCAGGACTTGATCAATCGCGGTTGTGACGGTACCCAGGTCTTGACCAGGAGCCGTCGATGCCGTGACGTTGACTACTCGAGTCTGATTGTAGCGTTGGATCGCTTGTGGGCCATTTGCCATCACGACATCGGCTACATCCTTGATCTGAATCAGCTCACCTTTTGGTGTCGTCAACAACAGATTCCCGATTTCCTGCATGCTGCTCACTTGCCCATCACTAAGGCTGAGCGTAACGTCCACTTCCGTCCCTGCTGTTTCGTATTTGGTCGCTACTTGATCCTTCAATGCCGTCTGAATCGTGCTGGAAATGAGGCTTTGTGTTACGCCCAAATCAGCCGCACGTACACGATCCAGTTTGACCTGAATTTCCGGGCGGGACTCCTCGAGGTTGTTGTCCGCTTCACGGACACCTTGAACCTCGCCAATTGCTGCTGTCAGGCTTTCCGCTACTTCCTTCAATGTATCTTCATCATTTCCGCGAATCGCGTAGGAAATCGGTGCAGATCCACCGAATTGTCCGCCGCCACCACCCATACCTGGCAATGTCGCGCCACCGGCTTCACTTACCCGAAGCCTTGCTCCCGGGAAGCGGTTCAGCTTTTGCCTGATCTCGTCAGTAACTTCTGCCGTTGTACGATGGCGCTCTGACTTGTCAGAAAGAATCAACAAGAACGATCCGGCTGAAGTGGAGGCAGAGTTGCCGCGCGTCGCATTGGTGGAACCCAACGCTGTAAAGATGGTCTTCACTTCTGGAATCGTAGCCAAAATGGCCTCTGCCTGCGTGACTGCTTCTTTCGTTTTTTCCAGCTCGGTCCCGTTCGGCATGGAAATGGAAACGTTGATTTGGCCCTGGTCGGATGTCGGCATAAACTCAGAACCAATAAACGGAATCAGACCTACACCTGCTACCAGCGAGGCTAGTCCAATCGCCAGGACCGATTTGCGGTGATGCAGGGACCAGTTGAGAATGCGTCTGTAAAAAGCCAAACCTCGCGAGTCATTTCGCTTCTCTGCGTGCTCGGCGGCTTTCAACGCTGCTTTTTTGTGTGACATCGTCCATTTGGAAGTCAGCATCGGTGTAACCGTCAACGAAACGATCAGCGATGCGAGCAGGGAGAAGGATACCGTGACGCCCAAGTCCCTGAACAGCTGAGCCGTGACACCTTCCACGAATACAATCGGGAAGAAAACAGCGACTGTCGTCAAGGTAGCGGCAATAACCGGCATCGCCACTTCCTTTGTCCCTTTGACTGCCGACTCTTTAATGGACAAACCTGTCTCGCGATGACGGTGGATATTCTCCAATACGACAATCGCGTCATCGACGATCATCCCGATCCCCAGCGTCAGTCCACCCAAGCTCATGATGTTAATCGACATGTCGGCGAAGAACATGAGCGTAAACGTGGAAATGACAGAGATCGGTATCGCCGTCGCGATAATGACCGTGTTGCTCGCGCTCTTCAGGAAGAGCAGAATGATCAGAATCGCGAGCGCCCCACCAATGAGGGTGTCATGCACGAGTGTATCGATCGACGCTCGAATGAACGAGGACTGATCGGAGAGTGCCATGACGGACATCGACTGCGGCATACTTGCCCTTTGTCTGTCCAGCTCCGCATACAGATCATCGACGACAGCAACCGTGTTGGTACCGGACTGCTTCATGATCGACATCGTGACAGTTGTCTGGTTGTTCATGGTGTTCTCAATCGATACTTCTTTAAAGCCATCCTGGATGAGTGCCAAATCTTCGAGGAAAATCCGGCTTCCGTCCTTCATAGGAATAGAAACCTTGCGAATGTCATCCACCGACTTGAATTTTCCCAAGGAACGGACGGTGTAAGATACGCCGCCTTCCGTGATATTTCCCCCGGACGAGTCGAGGTTCTGACTCTTCAACTGCTGACTGATATCCGAGAGCGAAATACCGTACTGTTCTAGCTTGCTCTGGTCGACCACGATCTTGATTTCCCTGTCCAAACCACCGGAAACGGATACAGATGCGACACCATTGATCCGTTCGAGCGATGGTGCCATCTGGTCTTGTACAAAGCTTTTCAATTGGTCGGCTCCCATGTCTGCCGAAACAGCCAACGTCAGCACCGCTGTGCTATTCGGGTCCATACGAGCAACGGTTGGGGAATCTACATCATCCGGAAGGGAGCGCTTCGCACGCTCGACCTTTTGGGTAACCTCCGTAACCGCCTTATCTAGGTCGGTACCGTAGGAAAACTCAACAATGACCATCGAGGAGCCTTCCCTGGACGTGGACGTCACTGACTTGATACCAGCTACTGAGGAGACGGCTTGCTCCACCGGCTTCGTGACGAGATTCTCCATCTCTTCGGGACCTACCCCCGAATAGCTGGTAATGACCGCAATGGTCGGTATTTCAATCTTTGGATACAGGTCGATAGGAATCCGGCTCAATGACATGATTCCCAAAATAATCACGATGAGGACTCCCATCATTACTGTGACGGGACGACGAATGGCGCGTTCCGATATATGCATGGGGCTCACCTATCCTTTTGGGGCTGCCGAAGGCTCGGGGTTCCCTGTACTGTTTGGTTGTCCTGCTGGATTGGATTGGCCACCTGGGGTGGCTTGTCCGCCTTTACTACCTTGGCCACCCTGGCCGCCTTGCCAACCGGCGCCATTGCCTTGTCCGTGATTTCCAGACTTTTTGCCCGCTGCATTTTTTGCCTGATTCGGATCAATTACGGCTACCGTGGCATTGGCAGTCAACGTATTTTGCCCTTGCACAACGACAGACTCCCCACCTTGCAATCCGGTTAGAATCTCGATCTTCGTTCCATCAGATTCACCCGTAGTGACAGTCACTTGCTTTGCCTTATCACCTTCGACTACGAAAACGTACGAGCTCTGCGCCTTCGTGATGACAGCTTCGCGTGGCACGATGATCACTTTATGCGGATTTCCTTTGACTTCTACAGAGGCAACCATACCTGCTTTTACGCGCAGATCCGTATTCGCAACCTCGATTTCGATAGGATACGATTTGCTTGTATCTGCCATCGGACTCACGGACGTAATTTTTCCATTCACAGTCATATTCGCCGATGGAATCTTTACCGAGACGCTTTGTCCCGGCTCAAATTGGCCGACCTGACCTTCACTCGCCTTGGCTGTTACTTTCATCGTAGAAATGTTAATGACTTGAGCGATGACTGCGTTGTTTGATACATTTTCCCCTACGGTGGCTGTGAGTGCGCCGATGACACCATCAATAGGGGACTTGATCGTCAGGTTTGATACGTTCAATTGAGACAGCGCATAATCTGCTTCAGACTGCTTCAAAGTCGCGGTAGCTGAATCCAGGGACGCCTGTGTCGGCCCCTTTTTCTCTTGTTGTGCCTTTTGCTTTTGGTTCTCCAAGTTCGTCTGAGCAGAAGCCAAAGCCAAGCGAGCTTTCTCCACTTCTGCTGTAGAAATAGCTCCTTCATTAAATAATTTTTGCGCACGATCTAAATCTACTTTTGCTGCGTTCGCCTTATTTTGGAGATCAGCTAAGGAGTTGGCAGTCTGAGCCAGTACCTCTGCCTCTGTTCCCTCGGTCGCTTCCGTATATCTTGCCTTGGCTGACATCATGGAGGCTTGGGCCTTTTGCATTTGGATTCGCAGCTCTTCGCCGTCCAAGACTACCAGAGGTTGTCCACTCTTTACTTGGTCACCTACTTTTACGAGCAGCTGCTGCACGCGTCCAGTTGCCTTCGAAGGTACCTCCACCTGTTGGATCGCTTCCAGTCGTCCCGAGAGCGACATTTGTACCGCAAATTCCTCTTGCACTGCTTTTTTCACTTCAACAGGTACAGCTCTGGCAGCCTGGCTATTTCTCCTGTTCGAATTTTCAGGATTACTTGAGCACCCACTCACCACAGCCAGAACCAATAGGCCCATGGTGATGTTACGAATCGTTCGATTCACCTTGCTCTCCTCCGTTTCGTCCGCCATCTGGCTTGGGCCAAAAGACAGGCATATGTATAGATAATTTCATTAGAGCATGGATTTTTTTGAATAAGATTTGAAAAAACAAAAGATACCGTTTTCCCCCCGGATATTAGAAAACTTGGCTTTGCCAAGCCTTTGGGCAGGCGAAGGCTTAGTACCCAAAGGGCACAAGTCTCGCTTTCTTTCTTCGTTCGAAGTCTCGCTATGTTGCGCTTATACTATCATCCTTGGAATTTTTATATTTTCCGATGGTAAAACAAAAAAAGCTGTATTCTCCATTACTTTTTCAAGTAATCGAGAATACAGCTTTTCCATTTTCGCGCCTTCAAAACTGGATCTGCATGTTTGCTAAGAGTGTGGATAAGTCCTCGACCGATTAGTATTCGTCAGCTCCACGTGTTGCCACGCTTCCACACCGAACCTATCAACCTCATCGTCTATGAGGGGTCTTACCAGCTTGTGCTGTGGGAAGTCTCATCTTGGAGGGGGCTTCACGCTTAGATGCTTTCAGCGCTTATCCCGTCCGCACATAGCTACCCAGCTGTGCCACTGGCGTGACAACTGGTGCACCAGC
>NZ_LJJB01000015.1:225000-272500 GCF_001420695.1 Brevibacillus choshinensis
TTCTTTTGCTCGCCAGAAAAACAGCGTAGTCAGCTACTTCCTGCACACTCAATAAACGTTTTTGTGGAACCAACGGGTAGATGACCTCTTCCATTACCTTTTCCAATGGTACATTTCGCGTCGTAGCCAGATCAGCCAATTGATTTTGAACCAGCGGCGTGTCTACATACCCTGGGCAAATCGCATTGACTGTAATACCATCAGCTGCCCCTTCCAGAGCCGCTACCTTGGTCAGTCCGATCACACCATGCTTAGCACTATTGTAAGCAGCCTTGCCGGCAAAACCAATCAAGCCGTTGATCGAAGCCATATTGAGGATACGACCGTAGCCCTGCTGCTTCATGATCGGGAAAGCATGCTTGATCGCTACGAAGGGTGCCGTCAGCATGATGCTGATCATGCGTTCGAATCTTGCAGTAGGAAAGTCTTCGATCGGCGAAACGAATTGCAACCCGGCATTGTTTACGAGAATGTCCAGTCTGCCAAAGAGCTCCACTGTTTTTTGGATGCTCTCCTGCACCTGGTCTTCGTTGGTTACGTCACATGCTAGACTGAGAACCTCATGGCCTTCGCCCTGCAATCGGGAAGCAGCTGCAGCAGCTGCTTCCCGATTGAGGTCCAGAATCATCACTTTGGCACCTTCCTCAGCGAAGGTCCGGGCTATTTCTAGCCCGATCCCGCTCGCTGCACCTGTAACTAAAGCCACTTGTTGTTGTAATAGTTTCTCCATCTCTCTATCTCCTCTCCTGTCTCTCGTGACTGAACTGCAAGCTGTTTATACGAAGATGGAAACGGCAAACGCCAGGATAAATACAGTAGCCGTCTTTAAAACGGTGATGGCGAAAATATCTTTATAGGACTGACGATGCGTCAAGCCAGTAATCGCCAAGAGCGTGATAACTGCACCGTTGTGCGGCAAGGTGTCCATACCGCCAGAAGCCATCGATGCGATGCGGTGCAACAGCTCAGGGCTGATTTCCGCTGCATTCGCCATCTCCAGATACTGCTTACCCGCTACCTCCAGAGCGATAGACATACCGCCCGAAGCAGAACCAGTCACACCAGCCAAGACATTTACAGCAACAGCCTCCGATACCAGCGGATGACTGCTCGCCCCCGTGATCCAGCCTTGGATCAATTTGAAACCAGGCAATGTTTTGACAACGTTTCCAAATCCCACTTCAGAAGCGGTGTTGAAGATCGCCAGCAAAGAACCCATAGCAGCAGCAGTCAAGCCACTCGCCAATTTGTTTTTCACTTGGTTCACATTAATCAGCAAGGCAGCGATGATTCCCAAGCTCAAGGAAATGATCAAAGCCCAAGAAGAAACAACGTTTTTCACTTTTTCGATTTTGAAAGACTCTTTCAGCATGCCAGCATCGTACCAGGTTTCTACGGTCCAGATACCGCGGCTGAACATATAGTTACCGATCAGCACCAGTGCCAAAGGCAAGACGGCGATCCAAATGTTCATATAAGTTTGTTGTTGCTGCAATTCCGGCTCATTGATATGCCCTTCGCCGTAGCCTTCACCAGCAGCTGCAGCCTGCTTGCGTCTGCGCTCCAGCCAGTACATACCTCCTACAAAGACCATGATCGCTCCAATGATTCCCACGAGAGGTGCTGCGTATGCATCCGTACCAAAATAAGTGGTTGGGATAATGTTTTGAATCTGCGGTGTACCAGGCAATGCATCCATCGTGTAAGTAAACGCACCCAGCGCGATCGTACCCGGAATCAAACGCTTCGGGATATTTGCTTCACGGAAAATAGCTGCAGCAAATGGATATACGGCAAATGCCACGACGAACAGCGACACACCACCATACGTCAGAATCGAACAAGCAAGAACGACAGCAAGTATGGCACGATTTGAGCCCAACGCCTTCACAATCGTGTGCGCGATCGAGGACGCTGCTCCACTCAGTTCCATCATCTTTCCGAAAATCGCGCCAAGCAGGAATATAGGGAAAAATGATTTCACATAGTTGGCTGCGTTGGTCATAAAGGTCTCGGTGTAGCTAGGCAACAGGGCGATCCCGGACAAGACGACCGCCAGCAAAGTAAAGATAGGAGCAAAAACGATTACAGGATAGCCACGATACGCAAAAAACATTAAGAGTCCGAGCGCAATCACAATGGACAATACTTCAATGATCATACGATTCTCCTTTCAAGTACGCCTGTCACCAATAGCCAGGCATCTTTGGTTTATTTGAGGGACCTGCGACAACAATCATACCCTTTGCCATCTTGACCAAAATCATCCAGTTGGGCAGATCCACATCCTCCTGCTTTTTTTATCTCCTCCCTAACGACCTCAAGAAACCGCTTACACTTTTCCTATTGCATAGAGCGTGCCAAAGTCTCCAAAAGCGTGAAGGATCTTGTCGTATCATGACTTTTCACGTTTTCCGCCAAGAATCGTACGGTCCATCGCTTCCGATTTTTCCGGAACTTCGGAAAATTGATTCCGCGTTTTCGGAATACCTTGTAAGCGCTTCACAAAAAGCCCGATGAATGAATTCCGGAATTTCGGAATCCGTTGCAAACCTAAAAAACCCGAGAACGCAGCGCACCTGCCAGCTCCCGGGTTTTCTAGGCTTCTTATCCCTTTTCCAAACGGTACTTTTCCCACTTCTCGTAAAAGCTGGACTTGCTGATGTGCAATAGCTTGGCGGCCTCTAGCTTGTTCCCTCCCGCTTCCCTCATTGCGTGAAGCAGTGCTTCCTTTTCCGCAAACTCCAGCGTTTCCTTTAGCGGACGTACCAACACCGAGTCGATCGGTTCCTCAAATGATGCGGGGAGCCAGATATGCTCCTTTTTCAACACATCATCTTCCATCAAATGCAACGCTCGCTCCAGCACGTTTCGCAGCTCTCGCACATTCCCAGGCCACGAGTAGCTTTTCATCACCGCCCAAACATCGTCATCAATCGCTTTGACGGTCACTCCTGTAGCCTCTGTCAATTGCTTTAGCAAATTGGAAACGAGCTCTGGCAAATCCTCCAGCCTCTCCCGCATTGGAGGGATCGATAGCGATACGACGTTCAGTCGATAGTAAAGATCGGCGCGGAATTTGCCTTCCTTGATGCTCGTCAACATATCCTGATTTGTCGAGGCAATGACACGCACATCGATCGGCGTCGTCCGTACCGCCCCGACTCGCTCCACTTCTTTCTCCTGCAAGACGCGCAACAGCTTTGCCTGCAGAGGCAACGGCATGTCTCCGATCTCATCGAGCAGGATTGTTCCGTGGTTAGCCAGTTCAAATTTTCCCTTTTTGCCGCGTCGTACTGCTCCTGTAAACGCACCCTCTTCGTACCCGAACAGCTCTGACTCGAGCAGGGAATCCGGGATCGCCGCACAATTTACCCGAATGAAAGGTCCCATTTTCCGCTTGCTTTCAGCATGAATCGCGTGGGCGAACAGTTCCTTGCCGGTTCCACTCTCTCCTGTAATGAGAACTGTTGAATCACTTTTCGCCACTTTTTGCGAGAATTGCTTGAGCTCCAGCATCTTTTGACTGTAACCGACAATCTGATCGATGTGATAAGTCGCACCCATTCTGCGGCGCAATTCCTTTTTGTAGTACGTCAACTCATCCTTGAGCTGATCGACCATTGCAGCCAGGGCAGCCAATTCCTGCACGTCCTGAAATAACACCGTACCTAGGACAGCGAGCACTTTTCCTTCATACACAATCGGTATGCGGTGGGCGATCATGCTCTGGCCTTTGATCTGCTGGATGTCTGCAATTTCTGCAACTCCCGCCTGACCGACAATGTGCATCCTTGTATTTTCAATGACCTCTGTTACCGGTTTGCCGATGACATCCTGTACATTCAAAAACTCACGATAGCTCCTGTTCAAGAGGAGGATCTTCCCGTCCTTATCCGTCACGATCATGGGTTCATGTGCATTTTCAAAGACAGCTTCCAAGAGCTTGCTCATCTGTTGAAGATTCCAATCCATAACGGCTCCTCCTTTCCCGGCAGTCTTCTATCTTGAATTATAGCAGGAGTTCCAGAGGGACGGACGTAAAACTGGAAAGAACGATCGGTCAGGTCGTCTGGACCAGCTTCGCTAAACGCTTCGGTGCTGATCGCAAGTATCCTTCGAGCAGATAACTCTCGATTTCCTTCCAGTCCGCCACGTTCTTACCTAAAATCGAGACCCAGCCGTGCTGACCGATGTAAGGGGTTTTGTAAAAATGCTGTCGCTGCAAAAGGTGCTCCTGCGTGATGGGAAGCGTCTTGATGGACAGCGAAGGACCTTCCTCACCGCCCTCACCCAGCATGACAAAAGGCTTGTCGCTCACTCGAAAAGAAGTGTGTCCGAAAGCATCCACTTGTTCCGAGACCTCCGGCAATCGCATCGCCAATTTGCGGACCTGATCGACTAAAGCCAGACCCTCTTTTGAAGAAATTGGATGGTGTCCCATCTCACGAATCCCTCCTGTTTCACGAACGAATTCTTACTACCCTACCTGTTCCCCTTTTTCAGCTATCTTTCCTTCTTGCATCCGATAGAGCGGCATAATAAACATCGTACCCACTACAAAGAGCAAGGAAGACAGCAAGTAGATGGACACCAGCGAAAATTGTTCCTTTAACACGCCTGCCACACTCATCGTCACCACCATGGAACCCGTGTACATCGGAATCAAAATCCCGTTTACCCTGCCGATGAATGAGCTCTCCGTATGCTTCAGGAGCATCGTGTTAATCCCAATCTGAATACAAGGCAACAGCAAGCCGCTTAGCAGCTGAGCAACCAATGTCAGCCACAGCTGCGTGGAGAAACCACAAAACGCTAACGCAATCGCATTGCCCAACAAACCGATGACAAGCAGCTTTTGAGGAGCCACTGTTTTCGCGAGAGTCATCGTCAAGGCTCCCCCAGCGATCATTCCTACACCTTGGAGCATGAGCAGCCATTGTAAGCTCTCTTTAGGCAGGCCCAATCGTTCCGTCACTAGGAATATTCCAAGAGGCTGCACCATTCCAATCGACAGACCAGCCGCCATAAAACACAGGCCCAGCAACGTGAGTACACGATTTTCCTTTACATAACGAATCCCGCTGGCCATCTCCGTCCAGAGCGCAGACGGCTGTGCAGATGACTCTTCCACTGGATCAGGTGGCAGAAAGAATAACACCAAAGCAGAGAGCAAAAAAGCCACGGCTGTGATGACCATCGCCATCTCCATGCCAAAGGTCTGAAATACAAACGTACCTAGGATCGGGCCCAGAACCATGAAGATGGCAAACAAGGTCTGGTACAGAGACATTCCCGCTTGCAATTGTTCTGCTGGGACGTGCAGCTTGAATAGCTTCATCCCTGAAGGATGGGAGAACTGTGACAAAATAGACGATACCAACGTCACGAAAAAGACAGCTTTCCATGTACCATAAACAAATGTCAGCAGCACCGCTATCACCGATACTGCGCTGATGAGATCGCACCAGACCATCGTTCGTTTGGGTCTCCATCTATCTACAAAGGTTCCTGCCAAAAACGAAAACAAAAAGATCGGTGCATACTCGGCTACGGATATCATGGAAATGGCCAGAGGATCTCCTCCTGTACGGTCCATCACATAGAGTAAAATGGCGAAATTGCGCACCCATATCCCAACTTGTAAGAGCAGACCCGAAAGCAGGATGGCCCGCACGTAGCGATTTCGAAATAATTCAGACACAAAAAAACCTCCTTATCCATTTTCTCTGGACAGGAGGCATCGCATACCATCACAAAAAGACATAGATATCCCAGCACGATCATGCGGGAGCTACCATCTATTTGCCAATATGCACATACTAATCCTATCCAGAAAAACGCATCGTTTAGAATTCAAATGCTATTTTTGGAAATAGGACTTAGTAGATTGTCTGGAGTCCTACTGGTCGTCAACTATTTGTGAGTGAGAGCGATCGCTTTTCCCAAGACGGAAGAGCGCATAAGACGATCTTTCGTCTTATCCCCTATATATCTCTACTACGGCTTGCCACTGGGAGCGCGGCTCCATTACTATACGAATGAAAACGGAGTGAATGATACGATGAAACGTTATAGCTGCACCCTTATCCCTTTTCTCGCTTTCGTCCTTTTAACCGGTTGCGGGAACGATGACAAACAACTCACTGTCAAACCACAACCTGCTCCTCAAAGTAATGTTCCCCCTGCCACCTCTAGTCCGAATGGGACGAACCAAGAGGCAGATGTGCTCCAGCAGCTCCAGGTAATCATCTCCAAAGCAAAGGAAGCACGTGAGGTCACCGCTTTCCTGGACGAACATCTGAAGCAGGTAGATTCCAAAACAGCTGACCAGATGTTTGTGGCGCTGGAGTCATTCTACAAAGGAAATGTGCCTGCTGTGGACGATAACTTCCGCAACCTGCTGCAGCAGCCAGGTGTGACGGAAAAACTGTATGCGCTCGAATATCCTTATGACTTCAACAAGATCCAAAATGACGATAATCTCAAGCAATGGCTACTCGCTCAAACAGCGGGAAAACTGAGGCTCATGGCTACCTCTGACATGTCCTTCTACTGGCAAGTCGATTATGTGGCCTTGCAAGCAGCCTACGCCTCCTCTTTATCGAACGATCTGAAAGACTACCTCGTGATTCAGTCCATGGAAATGAAGAAAGGATATTCTGGCGATGGCGGTTTGAAGATCTCGCGTGAAGAATTGGGCAAACGCATGCTGACGGCGGAAAACTACCTCACCGCACATCCATCAGGTCTCAAAAAATCGCAGGTGCAAACCCTCTACACCGATTATCTGAAAGCGTATTTGTCCGATTACCGGTACGAGGCTATCGACGAGAGCACGATGAAATTGCTTCCGGCTGTAAAGAAAAGCTATCGAGACTTCGTGAAGACACGTCCTGACAGCAAAACGGCTGAAATCGTGAAGGTGTACATCGGTCTGCTCCAGGAAAACCAGGACGTCATCTATGACTTTGGACAAAAGGATGTAAGTATCATCGGTGACCCTAAACCAAACATTGGACAGTTCTGGGTCGGGCTCAGTGAACGAGTCAGTCAGCAGTTCGGGGCGGCAAAAAAAACGGTAAACAACAAAAGCTCTGCCGGATCATGGCGGAGCTTTTGCTATGTCCTCTTTCAGCTATTTTGTTTTTGACTTTCTTCAAACAAGAAGTAGATGTAGTCGTGGGAAGCTCCTGCATGACCTAGCTGACGCAGCATGGCCGAAATGTTGCCGCGATGATAGGTTCCGTGATTGACGACATGCTGGATAATGTCGCTGTAAGGGGCATGAATCGTTCCCATGGTCGGATGCGAATAGGGTGCGGTAGCATTCAGATCGATTTGCGAGAAAAAGTCTTTGAATTTTTTTGAGACGTCTATAAATCCTGCATGAATCTCGTCCAGTCCCTTACCCTCTAGCTCTTGTGACAGCCGTCCTACCGTCTTTCCTACATTTTCGTAGGTGTCCCCTTTCATCGCCAACAACCACACATGGTCAGTCAACAGAATATGCTTTAACGCCTGCGTAATGGTCGGGAATACGCTCTGGATTTCCTGTTCACAAACCTCGCGCGGAACCTCTTGCAAGCGTTGGAATACCCTTTCATTTGCCCATACATTGTATTTATACAAACGCAGAGAGTCATGTGTCATTCGAGCTTCCTCCTTTTTACTTCCCCTGAGATAATTCGATCATACCGTTCCTTCCCTGACATTGACTGTCAGTGAAGTTAGTTCGATTGATAGTATTGATGTAAATCTGCCGCGATCGCCGCCAGCCGTTCATTTAAGAAGGAAGGTTCCTGAACACGTATGGCTTTTCCAAAAGGGAGCAGGAAGTGAGGAACCTGGGTATGGACGAGCTTTTCCTCTACTTGAAAATGAGCATGCTCATGAGAGCGATCTACCAAGGTACGTCCGAGAAACCAGTGTCCACACAGATCGTTGATGGCCTGTTTTCTTCCTATGATGTGTACGGAGATCGGTTTTTCTAGCTGATCTGAGTCGGATAAGAGGCTGGTCAGAAAATATTGTCGAGCTGAAAATAAAGCAGGTCGCTGAAATGTCGAATCTGTAGGAGTCATCTTACCAATTCGATCGACACGAAAACTGCGAATTTCCCCTCGCAGGTGACAAAAAGCGACGATATACCAATTCGCTTTCCAGTGAACGAGTCCATAGGGGTCAATCAGCCTGGTCTGAAATTCGTTCTGATAGTTTTTCTGGTATTCCATACATAGGGTGAGCTCATTTGCCACGGAGATTTCCAGTTCTTGAAGAAGCGACGCAAGCAACGGATTTGCAGGCGGCAAAATAACTTCAAAGCCTCTGCTGTGTCGCTCAATCGCTCCACGCTGTTCTTCATTGGTATACCGTTTGAGCTTGGCAATGGCGCGATCCAAATCCTCGCCGAAAGGATACCCTGCCTCTTGAGCGAACACGGCTGCGTGAACCAATGATTTTTGTTCATTCAAATCAAAGAGGAGTGGTGCATCGGCAAAAGGCTGGAGGAGGCTGTATCCACCGTTATGTCCGGCATCTGCAACAATGGGGACTCCGCTGGCACACAAAGCGTCAATGTAGCGGTAGACGGTTCGGATGTTCATTTCCAATGCTTCGGCCAACTGTTTGGCAGTCAATCGCTTTCCTGTCTGCAACAGCCACAAGATAGAGAGCATGTTATCCGCTTTGGACATCTCGTTCTCCTTTTTCCTATTGTCTGTATTGTTTCCCTATTTTAACAATTACATGCATTGTCGACCATTAGAAAAGAACCGAGATACCGTAGTGGTGGGGCGGAAAAAGGAGAAAACGCTCCAGGTTAGTAGGGACACTTGCGCGGGGGCATCCCTGTACGGCTCCATTCCAAAAGCGGAACGGCGTCCAAAGTTGTCGCTTCCAGGGAGTATTTCAGAGGTGGACGCTCTAGCGTGTTCCGCTTTTTCCATTCCGCCTCGGCTGTGTCCCTAATACCTTCGCTTTTTTCTCCTTTTTCCTGGACTGCTATTCTGGTTAGGCTGGCTTTTAGTACTTTCTGTTTGCTTGTTATGCTTCGCTATTTCCCGTCAGAGCAACGTCTAAAAGTAAACGTCTCTGGGAGAGCATACATAAAAACCCTTCCGCATTTACGCCAGAAGGGTCTCATTCCTACCATTCACTTTTACGATTTCATCCTCAACAGCCTCATGCTGTTCAAAATCACGATCAGCGCCGCTCCTGTATCGCTTAGAACGGCCAGCCACAGGGTCAGCCAGCCGGGGAAGATCAGGATGAGTGCCACCAGCTTCACTATGATCGAGAACCAGATGTTTTGCTGGATGATCTGCAGTGCTTTGCGACTGATGTTTACTGTGTGGGGGAGCTTCTCCAGATTGTCGGCCATGAGCACAATATCTGCTGTTTCCATCGCCGTGTCCGTACCGGCACCACCCATGGCGATACCCAGATCCGCAGTCGCCAGTGCTGGCGCATCGTTGATCCCGTCCCCGACCATCGCCACTGTCTTTCCTTCTTGCTGCAGTTTTTTGATGGCCGCTACTTTATCCTCCGGCAACAGCTCTGCAAAATAACGACTGACTCCTGTCAGCTTCGCCACCTTTGCGGCTGTCCCGCGGTTGTCACCTGTCAGCATGACAATCTCGTCAATTCCCGCTGCTTTCAGCTTGCCGATTGCACCCACGGAAATATCACGAATCATATCAGACACGGCGATCATTCCGAGAATCGCTTGAGAAGTACCGATCATCACAATCGTATTGCCTTCTTGCTGCAACGACTCGATCTGGTCCGTCCAGGCTGTGAGTGAAACTCCCTTTTCTGAAAACAGAGCCGGCTTCCCTGCGAAATAGTTCTCTCCATCAATCGTGGCTTCCGCTCCTTTTCCGACGAGGACGCGAAAATCTTGGCCAACCAAGGACGCGATCTTCTTTTCATTCGCATACGCCAGGATCGCCTGCGCAATCGGATGGCGGGAGTGCTCCTCGATCGTTCGAGCGATCGCCAGCACTTCGTCCTCCTTGTCCGATGGTGCTACGATCTGGGAGACCTGCGGCTTGCCCACAGTCAATGTACCCGTTTTGTCAAAAGCAATAGCCGTAATCGCTCCCGCTTTTTCCAGGAAGGTTCCGCCTTTGATCAGCACACCGTTTCGCGCTGCATTCCCAATCGCAGATACGATGGCCACCGGCGTCGAAATAACCAACGCGCACGGACATGCTACGACTAGCAGCTCCAGACCTTTGTAGAACCAATCGCCCCACGTCCCCCAACCAAATAACGGAGGAAAAACAATAACGAGTAAAGCCAGGACGAGGACAATCGGTGTGTACAACGCCGCGAATTTATCGACAAACGCTTGGGTAGGAGCCTTTTTCTCCTGCGCTTCCTCGACCAGATGAATGATTTTCGCGATGGCCGTATCTTCGACGAGTCGGGTCACTCTCACTTCCAGCGATCCGCTTTCGTTGACACTACCCGCAAACACAAAATCACCTACCTGCTTATCAACCGGAATGGACTCGCCCGTAATCGGCGCCTGATTGACGCTGGAGACTCCAGCGAGGATTTCTCCGTCCAAAGGTACTTTTTCGCCCGGTTTGACTACGATTACATCCCCTACACCGACATCCTCCACAGGCCGTCTGACCATGGATGCTCCTTGCTTTACCCACGCCTCGGCCGGTGCCAGATCCATCAGGGTACGTATCGAATCACGTGTCTTCTCGATGGAATTGGTTTGCAGCCAGTTTCCGATGGCAAACAGCCAAACAACTGTCGCCCCTTCTAGCCACTCTCCGATCAAGGCGGCTCCAATCGCAGCTACAGACATCAGCACGTTCATGTCTAACGAACCACTTTTGATCGCGTAAAAGGCGCTGCGAGCAGGTCGGTAACCCCCGACAATCATGGACAATGCGTAACAAACGATCAAGACAGGCTCAGGAATACTCGTGAACGAGCCCAGAAAGCCTAGCGCGAGCAAAATACCCGAGATGACCGCAAGTCTAGTACCCACCCCGTCCGTTTGTTCCGTCTTTTGCCCTCTTCCCCGAGACAGTGGGCTCGCTGCGTATCCTGCCTTGGACACTTCACTGACGATCGCTTCATCGGAGAGGCCTTGTTGCACGATCTGCATTTTTCCCGTAGAAAAATTCACGCTTACTTCCTGCACAGCCGCTATTGATTTCATGTGTTTTTCCAATGATTTGGCGCACGAGCTGCAATCCATCCCGATGATCCGGTAAACCGCTCCTCTGGATAAACGCTCCATACTGATCGCTCCAGCAGCAGCCGTTTCGCTACCGATCACAGGGAGCAGTTTCATGCCTGAATGATCATGCACATGATCTGTGCCGCACTGGTGATGATCGCTACAGCAGGCACTCTTTTTTTCGTCCTCTGACATCTGCTCTCACCTATTTTCTAATCCACTATTTTGTCCTCATTCATCCAATAACATTCAAACAAACATTTAATTATTATAGTATCCCAACCCTTCAGTTGGTTCAAGAATAGAATTTGATTTTTCAGCCTATTTTTCGTACGCCCTATTCCCTTTATGCACAAAAAAGAGACTCCCTTGTGGAAAGCCCCTGAAAGATTAACGAACAGCGTTTTCTTTTGGATTCGGTACGGTTTGCCAGCGTTCGCCGCAGTCCAGACAAAGACATTTAATCACTTTGCGTTTCTCGAGCGCCAAACGAATGGCAAAGAGCACGAACGCTCCAGACAGACCGAGAAACAGGAAAATGACAGGGGTTCCTTTTACGGAAATTCCAATCCAGGCCAGCACCGCCAAGACCAATGCATAGATGATGGTATAGAGAAGTCGATTAATCGACTCGGTAAAGTCAATTTTTTTGGAACGGCATTTTGGACATTTTTGCTGTACGTTCATGAATATCTCCCAGTTCCTTTCCACGTTAAACATTCCGATTGAACATTTTAATCTTACACCAAAAAATAGGGGGACACTACCACGTCATCAAAATGTCGTTTTTCCTTCCCAGTTTTCCTGCGAATGACTATAATAATAGGACATTGTAATGAGGCAAGAGGTGAATTCCGGTGTCTCCAAAAGAACAGGACGATATCTGTGAAGTTCAGTGTTTTGATGATGAAAAAGTAAATCGCTTAAAGCCGTACGCTGCCGAATCCATCGGTGTCGCTAAGATTTTCAAGGCATTGGCTGATGATACGCGCGCCAAAATCATTCACATCCTGTCTTTGGAAGACGAGCTCTGTGTTTGTGATATCGCCGCTATTATTGGCAGCTCGATTGCCAATACGTCTCACCATTTGCGTTTGCTACGTAATATGGGTCTTGCCAAGTATCGGAAAGAAGGAAAGCTCGTTTTCTATTCACTCGATGATGACCACGTTCGCCATCTCATCTCAGCAGGCGTTGAACACGCCAAGGAACAAAGAGTTCCCGTGAATTCAGAAAGCAACGGATGATGAGGCATTGCACTAGAAAAGGATTACTCCCTGCACCTTGCGGAGTAATCCTTTTTTTCTTTATCCTCTCTTGTCCGGGCGCTCCAGCGAAACAGGGAGCGCTGCGGGAAGCTTGACAGTCACTCTCGTTCCTTCCCCTTGCTCGCTTTCTATGTGGAGACTGCCTCCTACGATTTGAATAATTCTCCTGACGATTGCTAGTCCCAGACCACTCCCCGTTTCTGTACGATTTCTCGATTTGTCTCCTTTATAAAAGCGGTCGAATATATGGGTGAGCTCGTTTTCAGATATCCCGATGCCAGTATCTGTCAGGGAGACCTCAATATCGGTATCTTGGCGAATTTCGATACGAATAGAACCTCCTGGCTCAGTAAACTTGATGCTGTTGGCTAACAGGTTGATCCATACTTGATTGAGCAATGCTTTGTCGGCACAGACCAACGTTTCCGGTAAATCCAGATCTATCTGGAGCCGTTTCTTTTGCCATTGGATCTCTAGCATCAAAAGCACCTGCCTGATTTGCTCGTCCAGCTGATAGACAGTTGGTTCATACAGACCTGTTTCTTTATCCAGAGAAGCCAACGTCAGCAGTTGTTTGCTTAGGGAGGACAGTCGTTTGCTCTCCTCCTCGATGATGGTGAGGTACTCCTCCTGCTGTTCTCGGGTCACGCCGCCACTGCGGATCGCTTGAGAAAATCCTTGAATCGACGTGAGCGGCGACTGGATTTCGTGAGAGACGTTGGACACAAATTCCTGTCTCATATCATCCAGCTGCTTTAAAGATTGCGTCATTTGCGTAAAGTTCGCAGCCAAATATCCGATCTCATCTCGGCGCGTAATATCGAGCTGGATTTCGTAGTCGCCTTCCGCCAGCTTTTTGGTCGCACGGGTCAGCGTCTTGATCGGTTTTACCAAGTACCGCGTAAAGACGAGGATCAAAATCATGCTAATGAACAGCATCGCAGCAAGCAGAAAGGCAAACAAAATATGAACTTCACCGAATTGCTGTTCGATGTTAGGGCGCACAAATAGCGCATATTTCTTACCGTTTTCCTCTAACGGCAGTCCAATGCTGTTCTTCAACGTGTTCTCAAAAAAGCCGGTCACAAACAAGCCATGCTGTTCTTCCGAGATTCCTCGGTAGATTTCACCCGAAAGCACTTTTTGCAGGACTTCCGGACTTATCTCATAATCCCGAAATGGAGCTCCAAACTCAGTCCCCTTCCCCTGCTCATCGACCATGTACAATTGAAAGTTCAGATTAGCGATATGCGTCATAAAGCCCTGCAAATCAAGAGCGGAGCGTTTTTCGTACAAGCTGATGATCTCCGTTCCGATCCGGGTGATTTTCTGTTCATTGTACGCTCTCAAGTTTTGTTGATAATACTCATTGGCGAGTAGAAAGCCCAGTGTTCCGCTGATGATCACAATCCCGATAAAGGTAAGGACGAGACGTACATAGAGAGACTTCACCCGCTATCGTACCTCCAGCTTGTAGCCCAAGCCACGGACCGTAGAAATGACAAAGTCGTCCGTCTTATCCGCGAATTTTTCGCGCAGTCGTTTGATATGAACATCGATGGTTCTGCTCTCGCTCTCACTCTCGCTGCCCCAGACCAGCTTCAGCAGCTGATCTCTCGTAAACGTACGATCCGGAAAGCTCGCCAGCTGTACCAGCAGCTCAAATTCCTTCAGGGGGAGATGGATGCTTTCCTCCCCTATTTTCACGACGTGACTCAAGCGATCAATGACCGTTTGGTTCATGACGATGACCTGCTTGCTGACCATCTGATAGCGACGCAGCAACGCCTTTATCCGATACAGCAACTCCATCGGCTCGAACGGCTTGGTCAAGTAGTCGTCTGTACCCGCCTTAAACCCTTTCTCCTTGTCTCGCACCTCGCCTTTGGCTGTCAGCATGATGACTGGAATATCGTAGGCGTCCCGAATTTCGCGGCATAGCTCCCATCCATTTTTCCCGGGCATCATAATATCCACGACAGCCAAATGAATCTGTTCTTCTTCCATCATAGCCGCTGCTTTCTCTCCGTCAGAGGCGGCTATTACTTGATACCCCTCTTTTTCCAAATAAAATCGCAACAGTTCGCGAATGTGCGGATCGTCGTCAGCGACCAGAATCGAAACCTTCATCTTGCCGATCCCCCCTGTTTATGCCAATCGCAGGCTGACAATAACGCGCGCTGCGGAGAAGCAAGATACCAACTAACAATGCCCCAAACCAGATGGCAAGACCCATGATATGTGCGAAATACATTCCCGCATACATACACATTCTCCTTTTTCCCCAATTTTATCGTCATTACGCATGCCTGGATCACATACGAACCTGTCATTACTTATTACAACACCACTTTATCGATCCTGTATGAACATCGGATGAACAAAGGATAACGTCTTGGGCTGGACAACGTCAAAAAAACCATCGCCGCACGAGGTGCATGACGATGGCTTCCCTTCTCTCGATTCTTTTTCGGCTACGCTTTTACAAACGCCGCAATATCCTCCCCGATCTTTTGGGGGATTTCCCACTGGATGTTGTGACCGACGTCCGGGTAACGCTTGAACTGGGCATGGGGAATCGCTGCTTGTAAACGCACCTGATCTTCGAAAGGAAACACAGCGTCCTGTTCTCCCCAGATGATCAAGGTCGGCGCACTGATTTTAGATAGACGAGCGCTGTAATCGTCCGTCATCAGCATGTGGGTCGCGCTCTTCCATACAGAGATGGGGACAGCAGCTGTCTCCTCTTTTAACTGTGCTAGAAACTCGGTGTCAACGGGAGTAGGCGTAGAAGTCCACTCTTCGAGAAAGGCAGGATCGACCTTATCTTGAATCTGTTGAATGTTCTCCCACAGCCAGTCCAGCGTCCCATTCCCTACTGTTTTGTCTGCTGAGCCTACGAGAATCAAGTTGGAAACGCGTTCTGGGTATTTGATCGCGATGTACTGAGCGATAAAGCTCCCCATCGAGTGGCCTGCGATGGAGGCCTTCTCAATGTGTAAGGCATCCATAAACGAAATGACATCATCCGCAAAGTCTGACAACGTATAGGGACCGTCCGGAGCAACCGAATCGCCATGCCCTCGCTGATCCAGCACATACACGTGGTAGTCCTTGGCCAGCTCAGGCAAAGACAACGACCAGGAACGGCTCGAATCAGTAAGGCCATGCAAGAGAATCAAGACCTGTGCTTCCTGTGGACCAGCTTCTACATACTTCATTTCCAGACCTGTTTTGAGGCTGATGGAGAGCTTCATCGCAATCACCCTTCTTACCTGATTTTCTTTGCGCCGTATTCCATCCCATGCTATGCCAAAAGACTAGAAGCTAGAACAAGCTCTCCTCTTGCTAGAAGACAAAAGAAAAAGAAGCGCTCTGATTGATGCGCCCCTTTTTGTTCTATTGCTATTGTTTTGTACGATTATGCGTTTTGACGGTCTTGCAGCAAACCAAACACGCGGTTCGGGCTAATTGGCAGACGGTCGATCTTGATATTGAATGGAGACAACGCATCTACTACTGCGTTGGCGATTGCTGCAGGGGAAGAAATCGCTCCGCTCTCACCTACCCCTTTGACACCGAGTGGGTTACGAGTAGAGTAGTACTCTTGCTCGCCTTGTACTGCTTTTGGTACTTCCATCGAGGTCGGCATCAGGTAGTCCATGTACGTACCCGTCAACAGCTGACCGTTGTCGTTGTAGACGATTTCTTCGTACAGAGCCGTACCCAGACCTTGCGCGAAGCCACCTTGCACCTGGCCTTCTACGATCATTGGATTGATGACACGACCGCTGTCATGCACGATGTAGTAATTTTTGATCTCGACAAAGCACGTTTCTACATCCACTTCCACCACAGCAATATGGAAGGAAGAAGAGTAAGTTACGGTTGGTGGCACGAAATAGTGAGTGACCTCTAGACCCGGCTCCATACCATCGGGAACCTTGCAGCGCGGACCTGGTGCAGCAGCCGCATAAACTTCTGCAAAGGTCATCTGTTGATCTGGCAGTTTTTCTGCGTACACGACACCATCTTTCATCGTCAATTCATCCGCAGCAATACCCATGACGTGTCCTGCAACCGCCAGCACCTTCTTACGCAGCTTCTCAGCAGCAAAGTGCGTAGCAGAACCTGCGTTTACTGCACTTCGACTCGCGTACGTACCTGCACCAAAGCCCAAGAGAGCTGTATCCCCACATTTTACCGTTACGTTATCCAGTCCGACGTTCAGCACATCACCTGCGACTTGTCCAAAGACGGTCTCATGACTTTGTCCTTGTGGCGAAGAACCTGTGTGGATCATGAGTTGGCCGGAAGCGTCGATTGCCGCTTTTGCACCCTCAAATGGTCCTACACCGGTACCTTCCACGTTGGAAGAAATTCCAATCCCGATGTATTTGCCTTCTTTTCTCCACTCTTCTTGGTTGGCGCGAATGTCTTTGTAGCCCGACATTTCCAGTGCCATGTGGAACGCTTCTGGATAGTCACCGCTATCGTAGATCAGCTCGCCTCCATCTTTATAGTACATGCCTTGGCTATAAGGCATTTCTTCCGCAGGAATGATATTTTTCAGCATGACTTCTGCTGGGTCCTTGCCCAAATGACGAGCGACCATGTCTACCATCCGGTCCATCGCCAAAACAACTTCTGGGCGTCCCGCACCACGGTAAGGAACGTTTGGTGTTTTGTGAGTCAAGGCAATCCGACACGTGAGGTCAAATACTGGAATCTTGTAAGCTCCGCGGAAATGCGCCGCACTGTTGTACGCGCAAGTGAGCGCGAAGTAGTTGATCGCACCGACGTCCAGGACAAAATGGTCTCTCAGGCCCAGGATCGTACCATCATTCATAAACGCCACTTCAATATCGTGAATTTGGTCACGCGAATGACGCGCAGCACTCATGCTCTCCACGCGGTCTTCAATCCAGCGAATAGGACGGTTCAGCTCTCTCGCCAGGTAAGCCAGCATGACTTCCTCGGTGTAGAGACCGCCTTTTGGTCCAAAACCACCACCTACATCAGGGGCAGTCACGCGAATGTTTTGTTCGACCAGACCCAAGATTTTCGCCACATAATGACGAACCTCGAAAGGCATTTGCGTGGAAGACCAAATGTGCAGCTGGTCACCACGACTCTCGTACGTCGCAACAACACCACGTGTCTCGATTGGGTTGGAGGAAACCCGTGGTGAGGTGAAACGTCCGCTCAGTACGTGGTCAGCCTTTTTCAGGACCTCTTCATAATCACCTACAGGCAAGTGGAAGTAGGATTGCAGATTGCTTTCCAAAATATCCTGAACCAGTGGTGCTCCTTCTTCCAGCGCCTTGAACGGATCCACTACAGAGGGCAATGCCTCGTACTCGACTTTGATCAATGCAGCCGCATCTTCTGCGACATAACGGTTTTTCGCAACGACAACTGCTACGCTCTGACCCACATACATCACTTTGCCCTGAGCCAGCACAGGCTCTTCATTATGATGCATGATCGGTTGGATCTGATCTTCAATATGCTTTGGCAAACGACAGTGGGAATCGATCTGTGTAAGCGGTTTAACTTTTCCTACCAAGTCAGCTCCGGTGTAGACGGCATAGACTCCATCCAGTGCTTTTGCTGCCTCGACATCGATCTTTTTAATCTTCGCATGCGCATGTGTACTGCGAACGAAGGTTGCTTCTACCATCCCTGTTTTCTTGATATCTGCTACAAACTGACCTGTACCCGTCACCATGCGATAATCTTCTTTACGTCTCAAGCTTTGTCCAACTAGAGTTGCCATCGGTTCACTCTCCTTGTTTGGCAAGCGCATGAGAAGCCTGCTCTACTGCTTTGACTATGTTGGCGTATCCTGTGCAACGGCACAAATTACCGGAAATGGCTTCACGAATCTCGGTCTCATTCGGGTTCGGGTTCTCATTCAGGAAATCAACGAGCGTCATCATGAAACCAGGAGTACAGAAACCGCATTGCAGGGCATGATTATCTGAAAATGCCTGCTGGAGTGGATGCAGGGTTCCATCCTCATTTACCAATGACTCTACGGTATCTACGCTGCTGCCGTCTGCTTGTACAGCGAGCATCAAACAGGAACGTGCAGCCTTTCCGTCTACCAATACGGTACATGCTCCACAGACACCATGTTCACAACCCAAATGTGTACCTGTCAGGTTCAGATGATCGCGTATAAAGTCAGCCAGAAGTATGCGTGTTTCTACTGTCTCAGTCAGCCGTTTTCCGTTTACGGTAACGGTAATTTCTCTCGTATTCATCACGCAGTCCCTCCCGCCCGTTTGATTGCTGTTTGCAGCGCACGTTTGGTCAAAGTTTTTACCAAAGAGCGTCTGTATTCCACAGAGCCGTGCAAATCACTGTCTGGCTCTACCTGTTCACTTGCCAGTACAGCTGCCTCTTCCAGAACTTCTTCCGTTGGCTCTTTTCCGATCAAGAATTCCTCTGCCTCTTCGAGAACGCAAGGCACCGGGTTCGCACCACCCGCAGCCAGTCGCGCCAACGTAATTTCATTATTTTCATCCAGATCGATGACAGCAGCGATTTCTACTAGAGCAAAGTCACCATGACGGCGTGCCACCTCGGTAAATTCGTATCCGCTCGTTTCTGGGAGAATAGGAAAACGCAGCTCTTTTACCAATTGGTCAGGCTGCAGGGATGTGAGTAGATAAGTCAGGAAGAACTCCTCAGGTGTTACCGTCTCTTCGCCGTCCGCATGAGCAATGACAATCTCTCCCCGCAGGGCTGCGATCACACAGGGAAGCTCAGCGGATGGATCCGCATGGGCGATGCTTCCGCCGATTGTACCTCTTTGACGAATCTGTGGATGACCGATCCAACGAACAGCCTCAACCAATAGCGGGCAAAGCTTTTGAACCAACGGAGAAAATTCCACGTCGCGATGCTTGGTCAACGCACCAATAACGAGGTACCCGTCCTCTTCACGGATATAAGAGAGATCTTCCACTCTACCGATATCAATCAAATATTTCGGGGTCGAAAGCCGCATGTTCAAAACAGGAATCAGGCTCTGACCACCTGACATAATCTTCGCATCCTCACCCAGATCGGCGAGGTATTGAAGCGTTTCCTCCAAACTCGACGGGCGCAAATATTCAAACGCGGCTGGTTTCATTCTGCTCCCCCACTCCCCCGTTGTTTTTCAATTGCTTTGAAAAACTGACCTGCCATGAACTTTGCAATTCCACCCAACACACGTCCACCCACACTTGCGATCATTCCGCCTACTTCTGCGTCACAATCCCAAATCAACGTACATCCTTTATCTGTTTGCACCAATTTGCAATCCATTTTCGCCTTCACGTGACCTGGAGAGCCACTTCCTTCAGCAAGCAGGACATAATGGGATCCATCCTCGATATCCTCCAGCTTTACTTGACCGATATATTCACCTTTGACAGCAGCTACACCCAATTTCAAAACGACATCGTATTCGCCGTTTTCCTTGAGAATCAAGCGCTCACAGCCAGGAATGGCACCTTTCAAAATTTCCGGATTATGCAAAGCATCCCAAATATTCTGACTCGACTCTTTAAACTTCGTCTCACCTGCTAAATTCATCGTTTTCACTCCCCGCTGGCATCATGTTGCCGTTTCCTACAGTTTATCCTTGATTTTATATATTTAAAAATACATAATCATTTATAAATCAATAGACAAATCGACATATGAAAGTGGGATGCCTATGGATCTGCTCCAATTACGGTATTTTCAAGTCGTCGCTCGCTTAGAACATATGACACGCGCTTCAGAGGAACTTCATATTTCCCAGCCTTCCCTAAGCAAAATGATTAGCCGACTGGAAAAGCATCTGGGGGTCCCTTTGTTTGACCGTCATGGTAAACAAATCCGTCTTAATCGTTTTGGCCGAGCCTTCCTCAAACGTGTCGAACGTGTCTTCGCGGAGTTAGAAGAAGGACAGCATGAGCTGGCCGACCTCACAGGTTTGGAACGTGGACAAGTTTACCTGGCAGCTGCTACAGGTCGTTTGTTACCTGATCTGCTCAGTTCCTTTCTCAAGCGTCATCCTCACGTCAATGTCAAGTTGCTGCAAGGAACCACGCAAGAGTGTCAAAATCTTCTGGAACGTGGAGAAGTTGATCTTGCCATCACCCATCCATTGATCCAGGAAGATCGTATACAAAGCGTATCGTTGTTAACCGAGAATATGTTTCTCGCGGTACCGCCTGATCATCGCCTGGCGACTAAAGGGAAAGTCTCTCTCAGCGAGGTAGCCGGGGAAACGTTTATTGGTCTGACGAAAACGTATGAGCTGACGGAAACGACTACCAATATGTGTCGGCAAGCTGGATTTTCACCAAATATGGCCTTCGAATGCAACGATGCCGAAGTGATCCTGCGAATGGTGAACAATGGTCTCGGGGTCGCCCTCATTCCAGAGCATTGGTGGACCTATCCTGATCAAAGCGCCGAATCGCCTGAAAGACGAGAAACGCCAGTCTACTTGCCCATCGTCGATCACTACTCCAAACGTGTCGTCGGTCTGTCCTGGGTCAAAGCTCGCTATCTCACCATGGCAGCGAGAGAACTGCGGGATTTCACCATCCGTTACTTTGAAGAAATAAATAAGGATTCCATGTAAGGATTTTCCAAAAAATTCTTACCTTTTATAATTGCAGAAAATCGAAAGCGCTTCCTTCGTCAATTCCGTATGATGGCTTTGCTCAGGTCTAAGTCGCCAACCGTTTCGCCGCTGGACGATGGTAATTTGTACTGAGCCTCGATGTCTTTTACGAACATCTCGCCATCGGGGTTCAGGCCAGTTACACGAATATCCGACCACCGAATGCCTTTGTGTTAAGCGATCATGAAGCGAAGCGCCGCATCGTGGTTTTCTCCATACACACAAAAAAGGATTTACCCCTGGACGCACGCCCCTGGATAAATCCTCGTTTGGTTTTGCTCTATTGTTCTATTGCTCCTGATTGGTTGAATCCATTTCCTGGATCCGCCGATAGTCATCCGGTGTATCGACATCGAGATTCCAATCCCCACAATCAAAGCTGACCTTTTTCGTGTGAGTCTTGTATTTGACGATGACGTCCTTGCCGCCTTGATCTCCTGTCACCTGACGAAGCTCCTCCATCAGGGAAGCGTCAAAAAGCACAGGATGACCCACGGTGTCCTCATAGAACGCACGGACGATCTTGGTTCCTTCTGCCCGAGTCTCTTCATAGGTGCGGATCAAAGCTTGCACCACTTCATCCGGAACATACGGCTGGTCTGCCAAAAATATGAGAACAGCATCCACACGCCCGCCAGCAGCTTCGATCCCCACTCTCAGAGAAGATGCCATTCCCGTCGCATACTCACGGTTATCCAACACCTCTACCTGAGGCAAATCACTTGTCAGCCGTCGTAATTCTTCACTTCGCTCTCCGCCTATCAGCAGCACAGGGCTCAGATCATTGGCGATCGCCCTCTCCACCGCGTACCGAAACAACGGTTTTCCCCGAAGAGGCAAAAATTGTTTGGCCTCACCCATACGCCGCGACAGTCCAGCAGCCAGAACAATCGCTCCGATCCTAGTCATGGATCTTGCTCTTTCCATGCAGCGGCAGGGCTTGTCTGCTATTTCTTTCTGCCATCAACTGCGATACGATACTCATCGCCACCTCATCCATGGTTTCTGCGCCCAGATCGAGCCCGATTGGGGCATGAATCGGACCACTTGATAGCTTGCGATCGATCTGCACCAACATCTCTTCTGTACGCGTCATGGGACCTAATACCCCGATGAACTTCGGCTTACTACGCAGAGCAAGATCCAAAGAAGCTTGGTCACGCTCCAAGTGATGATTCATGATGACCCACCAGCTATCAGTCAGGCTAGCAGGCTCTACCTCGGAAGCAGACTGGATAACATGACGTGCGGCAGGAAAAGCTTCCGGTGTATTAAAGCCGCTGCGTGGATCCAAAACCGTGACGGAAAAGCCCATGCGAGACGCCATTTCTACTACCGGTCGCGCATCGAGCCCAGCACCCGCCACTACCAATCGCTCGCTCGGTTTCACGACATCGATATAATAACGTCGTCCTGCAAATACAAAGACTTCTGCCCGTGTCTGACGAGCAAAGCGCTGTTTGGCATGGTGGAGTACTTCCTCAGGGAGCAAGTCCTGCGCACCTGTGACTGTCCCGTCCTCTTTCAGCAACGCACGTGCTCCGTTCATGATTTCGATAATCAAGGATACGCTTTCCTCTCGCTGAAGGGCCTCGTCAACCTGTAACCAAAAGCGATCTTGCGGATCCACAGGTAGGATGCCGATCGTAAGCGAGCCCTTACAGCCTATGCCCAAGCTCCACACTTCACTTTCGCTCAGGTCGTATCGCTGCAGACGAGGTTCTCCCGACTGCATGGCCTTTTCAGCCCAGCCGAACAGATCGCTTTCCAGACAGCCCCCACTTATGGTTCCAAAGATTCGTCCGTCCTCTGCCATCATCACTTTCGTACCTGGCAATCGGTAGGCCGACCCTTGTACATTCATGAGCATCAACAGTGCAGTCTTATGACCATCCTGCCAAGCGGTCTTGATCTGATTCATTACTTCCCGAAACTCCTGTAAACGTGACATTTCGGCATCCTCCTTGTGTAATCCTCTTGCTGTAATTCTTGTAGATTAGTAGCCCTTACGCATCAGTACCAGACACAGAACCAACGAAATGACGATGAAGCCCATCAGCGCCAGGAAACCGCCTGTGAAAGATCCCGTAGCCTGACTCACAGCACCTACTACCATAGGTCCGACAGCAGCCAGCGCATAAGATACGCTACCAAAAATACCGCCAATACGTCCCATCACTCGCGGCGATGCCACTTTATGCAGCATCGTCATGGTCAGTGCAGCTGGCATCAGCAACACGCTGATCAGCAAGATACTCAAAAGCTGTGCACCCATGACACTGCTGGTAAACATCGACAGAAGCAAGAAGATAATGATCAGAGCACTCGCTCCGCCTACAAACACGGCACGCTTCATGATTTTATCTGACAAGAAGCCGGAACCCATTTGAACCAGGATCGCCAAGCCATAACCAGCAGCGTTGACAAAAGCAGATTGAACAAATGGTACTTGCTTCACTTCCGTCAGATAGCTTGGGAGAAATGTGGAAATCCCGAAAAATCCGATGGAAACACAGCCATAAACCGCAACTAACATCCAGAATATTGGATTTTTCAATACTGCTTTTACTTCACTGGTATCCGCTAACTCTTTCTTCGCAGTGTTAGCCCCTTTTTCGATATACTCTTTTTCGGAAGCACTTACTGCGCGGTGTTCGCTCGGGCTGTTGCGGACCATCAGCCAGAACATGATCAGACAGAGAAAGGATACAGCTCCAAGAGCATGATAGCTTTCTCTCCATCCAAAATTTTGCGCAACGATTGCGATAATCGGCAAACCAATGACAGGACCGAGAGAGTTACCATTGAACCAGAGCGCCTGCGCCTTTGCTTGTTCATTTGCAGGGAACCATTTCGCAGTCAAAGTCAACGCGATTGGATAAAGCACGCCTTCACTCAAACCGAGAATCGAACGGGACCAGAACAATGCCGATACGGATTCAGCCATTCCCCCCAGAACCATTGCAACTACCCAGAAGAAAATACCGATGAGACCACTCTTAAATGCTCCAATACGGTCAACGACGAAACCCCAACCAAACTGCCCAATTGCGTACGTAATCAAGAAGATACTGCTCAACGTACCTTTGATCGCACCATCCTTGATGCCCAAATCCTGAAGAAAAGGCTTGTTCGCCAGCAGGATGTTGATGTTTGACTTGTCAATCATCGACACGGTGAACAGAATGAGCAGTGGCAAACCGATCTGAATCCATCTTGCTTTTGTCATTTTCCCAGTTGCTGCCGTCGCTGTAGTCCCCAGTTGGCTCAAATGAATACCCCCAATGTTTATATCTTGTTACACCCCTCATTGTACTTTTGATTTTTCATTATTTTAAATATAAAAAGAATTATTAAATCATGCTTAAAACTTCATAAGCGAAAAATAGAAACGAAATGAGCCCTTTTTTCCACGAAAAAAACCTGCGTAATATTTCCTAATAGTTGTTATTGCGACTATTCCCAATGAAGAGACATCGCCAATAGCTGGATGATCACTAAACAAACGTTTAAGTAAACACGCAAATCGACTCATTTTCCCGGTCATTCCCCTTTTGCAGGCAAAAAAAACAGCAGTTCAAAGCCCCTGCTGTCTTCTATCATTTGCGCTTTTTCATTGCTTGCTGTTTTTCACCCATTGGGCTACTGTTACGGTTCGCTTGGCTTGATGCTGGACCGCACCACTTACGTCCTCGACCATTTTTCCTTCCTGATTGACGGTGACGCTCGTTCCGTACGGATTTCCCCCTGCTCCAAAAATGACTGGATCCGTGTAACCCGGAGGCACCACGATAGCCCCCCAGTGATGCATAGTCGTGTACAACTGCATGATGGTCTGTTCTTGTCCGCCATGAGCGTTCTGGGCGGAAGTCATCGCACTCACGACTTTGTTGGCTAGCTTGCCATGAAACCACAAGCCACCTGTCGTATCCAAAAACTGCTTCACCTGACCTGGCACGTTGCCAAATCGCGTCGGGACGCTAAAAATGATGGCGTCTGCCCACTCCAGGTCATGTAAGGTTACTTCCGGAATCTCCTTGGTCGCATCCACATGAGCGCGCCAGGCAGGATTGGAATCGATCGCTGATTGAGGTGCCCACTCAGGAATCTTCAAGAGTTTGACTTCTGCACCCGCTTCCTTGCCGCCAGCCACGGCCCATTCTGCCATTTGATGATTTGTCCCTGTCGAGCTGTAATAAATGACGGCTAAATTTACTTTTGGCGGTTCTGGAATGGGCTCTTCCTGTTTCTTCGGCTCCATTCCAAACAGTCTAGAAAAGAATCCCACGTTACATCCCACCTACCTTTCATTAGTCTTGGTCGAATATTTCCCGAAACCACTCGGCTGAAGCATCTACTTCCATACCGGTGAGCTGATGACCATAGGATGCCCAATGGAGTGAAATAGAAGCACCCGCCTCTTTCAACAGACGATGTAATTCCTCTGTTTCCTGTGGGGAACAGATCGGGTCATTCGTTCCTGCACTCACAAAAATCGGTACTCCTGACAAATCGGGCAAAGGAATCCCGCGGCGCGGCACCATTGGATGATAGAGGATAGCTCCTCTCAATGCATCCTGATAATGGAACAGCAGGCTGCCTGCAATATTAGCTCCATTGGAATAGCCAACCGCGACCAGATTGTCACGATCAAATGGATATTCAACGGCTGCCTGATCCAGAAAATCATTAAGCTCTTTGGTACGGAAAATGAGATCCTCTTCGTCAAAAACGCCTTCCGCGAGTCTTCTGAAAAAGCGTGGCATTCCATTTTCCAGTACGTTTCCTCGCACGCTGAGTACAGCAGAGCCTGGATAAATCCGTGAGGCTAGCGGCAAGAGATCGTTCTCGTCTCCTCCTGTACCGTGTAAAAGCAGTAAGGTAGGTGCATTTGGATCAGTCCCTTTGCGAAATATATGTTTCATTTACTTATCTCCCTCCAGCACACGTACGGTGATCGGCATCAGGCCATCCTCAATCTGTGCCCGATGTGGTTCATACCATTCCGGAAGCATCAGTTTTTGGCCCAATTCATCAAACGTCTCATCCTTTTCAAAGCCCGGAGGATCGGTCGCGATCTCAAAGAGAATTTCCCCATATTCCCGGAAGTAAACCGCGTTGAAATACTGCCTGTCCACGATATCGGTTGGCTGCAGACCATATGCCCGCACGCGCTGTTGCCACTGACGATGATCGCTGTCGTCTTTCGCTCTCCAAGCGATATGGTGGACGGTCCCTGCTCCCCCTGCACCGCGCAACATCGGTTTGGCATTGACATCAATAATATTGCCGATATCCCCTACTGACTGAAAACGGACGAGTCCTCCCTCTTCACCGACCTTTTCCAGACCCATCAGGTTTTGCAACACTTCCATCGTCTTCGCAGGGTTTACACTATAGAGAATCGCACCACCAAATCCTTTGATCGCCTTATCGGCAGGCACTCCTCCAAAAGACCACTTGCTCAGCTGCCCGCCTTCGCGCTCTACTAGCTCCAGCTGCAGTCCGTCCTGATCCGCAAATTGCAGATACGTCTCCCCAAAGCGTTCTACACGGGAATAGGAAACGTTGAATGTATTCAGTCGTTCTTCCCAGAATCCTAGAGTCCCAACCGGAACCATAAAGGTCGTATAGCCCACCTGTCCGCCGCCGATGCGTCCTTTGCGAGAAGTGGCCCATGGAAAGAACGTGATGGCTGTTCCTGGACTACCCACTTCGTTTCCGAAATACAGATGGTACACTTCTGGTGCATCAAAGTTGATGGTCTTCTTCACGAGTCTCAGGCCGAGCAAGCCAGCGTAAAAATCGACGTTCTCCTGTGCATTTTTCACAAAGGCAGTGATGTGGTGAATTCCTGCAGTTTGCTGATTCATTTCTTTTTCCTCCCCTATTGTTCACTTCATTGTAAATTGGTTATAGCTGACGAACTCTCCGACGGGCTTTCGATAGCCTCTTACTCGTTGTCCAGAAAGATCTTCTTTACCGATCGTGATCATCATGGCCGGTACATACTGATCGGGGATGCCTAAAATCTGACGAATCTCCCCGGGGTCAAAACCGATCATTGGGCAGGTATCCCACCCTTTTTCTTTTGCTGCCAGCATAAACAGCATCGCGGACAGGCTCGCCGTGCGAATCGCTTCGTCCCGCTTTAGCGACTCTCCCCCTTTTGCGTAGAACGTGTGTATGGAGGAAACCGTATCGTCGAATTCCCGCTTATCGATAACTCCCAAATGAAGAAGTCCTTCGTTGATTTTCCCTGCTTGTAAATGCGCCTCTGTATCGCCCAGTATGAGAATAACGGCCGAAGAGGTTTTCACCTTATATTGCTTCTGTGCGGCTTCGTATACTCTATTTTTGATGTTTACGTCGTTTACGATGACATAGTGAGCATGCTGTAAGTTAAAAGCGGACGGTGCAAATTTCACGAGCGAGAGGATTTCATCGAGCTCACTCGATGAGAGTTTGGTATCAGGTATAAATTTGCTAGCGGATCGGCGTTGCTTCACCAGGTTCGAAAATTCACTCATAGGACGTTCTCCTCTCGGTTTCAAACTTCTTTAATTTGAGATGTTATTCGAAATGAGGAGAAGGTGCTTCCCCACATTTCGAAGCTTGAATCCGACGCTTCCTTACTGGATGCCTTTTTTCACCCATTCAGCGACCGTAACGGTACGTTTCGCCTGATGCTTGACTGCGCCGCTCACATCTTCCACCATTTTTCCGTTCTGGTCGACGGTTACACTCGTTCCATAAGGGTTGCCACCTGCTCCGAAAATGACTGGATCGGTGTAACCCGGTGCTGCAACAATTGCTCCCCAGTGGTACATCGTGGTGTACAGTTGGAGAATCGTTTGTTCTTGGCCACCGTGCGCGTTTTGAGCGGAAGTCATCGCGCTCACGACTTTATTGGCCAGCTTCCCGTGGAACCAAAGTCCACCTGTCGTATCGAGGAATTGTTTCACTTGACCTGGTACGTTACCAAAACGAGTGGGGATACTGAAGATGATTGCGTCTGCCCATTCCAGATCAGCCAGTGTTACTTCCGGTACATCCTTGGTTGCTTCCACGTGCGCTTTCCAAGCAGGATTGCCTGCGATTGCTGCCTCTGGTGCCAATTCCGGTACTTTCAATACTTTGACCTCTGCTCCTGCGGCTTTCGCTCCTTCTTCTGCCCACTGAGCCAGCTGATAGTTTGTTCCAGTCGAGCTGTAATAGATCACTGCCAAATTTACGTTTGCCATTTTATATCGCTCCTTATTTTTCGTATTGTCCTAATTCCTCTGCCGAATGCCAAAGTACCGAACCACCTCCCGAAAAGTTCGGATAGCGTACTCGCTGCTACCACGACTTCCTTATCATTCCCAAATGACTACTTCATCAGTATGTTTTATCCTGATGTCATATATCTTAAATTTAAGATATATATACAAAAAAATTTACTTTTTTAAATCTGCTACTCTCAACCCTGTCTCTTTTAATAGGTCGATCATCGTATTCTTTTGATCAGTCGTCAATCCTTCAAAGAGAGTCTCGATAACGGCACGATGCTGAGGAAAAATTTCATCCATCAACTTTCGCCCTGCATCGGTGATCGAGGCATAAATGACACGTCGATCCTCCTTACAAAGCTTGCGTTCCAATAATTTCTTGGATTCCAGCTTATCGATCACATAGGTCATACTGCCACTCGCCAACAACACTTTTTTGCCGATATGCTGGATGGGCTGCTCCCCTTTATGATACAGCAGCTCCAGTACCATAAACTCGGATGGATTCAATCCGTATCGTTTCATATCATCCGTCACAAAATCGCTGATGGAACGATAGGCTCTCGACAGGATCACGAACAATTTCAATGAGAGTTCGTCGTTGTTACCATCTTCTCTTTTCACAGAACCAGATCCTTCAATAAATTATCTTTAATTCGAGATAATTGTATGATGAAATTTCCTCTTTGTCAACCCGATCATTAAGAAAACTCTATCGAGGTCTTTTCATGGTGGAGCGACCGCGTTTTAGCGGAAAGTTTCACCGAAGTAATGCCAGAAGTGGACGCTGAGGTACTTCGCCAATATTCGGCTCGAATCCGGCCTGCCGACAAAATTTTTCTACCAACGCCAACCGTCCAAACCCAGAATAAAAAACATCCCTTCCTAGGTGAAGGGATGTTTGACCACTTAGCTCGGTGATATTTGCTTGGCTGTAGGCTGCTTTTCTGGTGATGCCGATCGTTTCAGAAAAAAGGAAGCAATCAACGCGATGACCACCAAGGCAAAAGCTAGCAAGAACGCACTCTTCATCCCCGCGATCATAGAGAACATTTTCAACGTAGATTCGTCCTGTCCCGGAATCGGATTCTGCAAGTACTGTCTGGTGCCATTCATCATGACCGTTACCAGCAAGGCTGTCCCTACAGCTCCTGCTACCTGCTGCAACGTACCGATGATAGCCGTGCCATGGGGATATAAAGGGGGTGGAAGTTCATTCAGAGCATTTGTCATTACCGGCATCATCAACATGGATATGCCCAGCATGAGCGAGGTGTTCAACAACATGATCATCACGTACGAGATCGTTACGCCAATGAAAGCAAATTGCCACAAGGTATGCGCAATCAGCAACAATCCGATGATCGCCAGCCACCTCGCTCCAAACTTATCAAACAGTCGGCCCGTGATCGGCGACATGATCCCCATGATCACTCCACCTGGCAGCATAACTAGTCCTGCCTCAAACGGAGTGTAGCCCAGCGCATTCTGTAGAAAAATAGGCAAAAGCATCATCGCTGCAAACATCGCCATCATCACGATGATCATGATCAGGGTCGATATTCGAAAAATGCGATACTGAAACGTCCGAAGATCAAGCAATGGCTCCGCAATCCGCAACTGCCTTCTGGTAAAGAGCGCGAGCGAGATAACACCTATAATGATAGGCAGCAGGACTCCATAGCCAGACCATCCTCCATGCCCTTCACTTGCACTGCTAAATCCGTACACAATTCCTCCAAATCCTAACGTAGAAAGCAGGAGTGATAACAGATCGACACGAGGCTTCGTCGTCTCTGTCACGTTTTTCAATCTGGCAAAGGCAAAGATCATGACGAACACGGCGATCGGTAGTACCCCATAGAACAGATATCGCCAGCTAAAATGCTCTACGATGATTCCCGACAAGGTCGGACCAATCGCCGGAGCAAAAGTGATCACAATCCCGATCGTCCCCATTGCCGATCCCCTTTTTTCGATCGGAACGATAGCAAATACCACATTGGTCAGCAATGGGAACAGGAGTCCCGTACCTGCCGCCTGAAGAATTCTTCCAATAACGAGCGTAGAAAACCCAGGTGAGAGGGCAGCGATGAGAGTTCCTAGTGTAAAGAGTCCCATCGCGGATAGAAACAACCCTCTAGTCGTAAATCGTTGGAGCAAATAAGCGGTGACGGGAATGAGTACCCCGATAATTAGCAAATATCCCGTAGTCAGCCACTGGGCCGTGCTTGGCAGAATGCCGAGGTCAGCCATGATTTTGGATAAGGCCACATTCAGGAGCGTCTCATTGAGGATTGCCACGAAGACGCCCAAAATCATCACCATGACCACCATGAAATTACCTTTGCTCCCAAAAGTACCCCCAACACTCTTCAAGTCCTGTGTGTCCACAATCGTTCCCCTTTCCGTGTCGAATGGATCGAACCGCTTACCCATGTTCGGTACACGTTAAAATTTCAGCCCCCCCATTCTAGCGTGAAAAAGAGCCGAAGATTTCTTCTCGATTGCGGTGTTGGGTAAAATACCAATTTTTACTTTTACAAACATACGTTCCTGACTTTATAATCAAATTGCGGGCAACACTGGGAGATAGGCCCATTCTCGCACAGAACGGTATGACCCATTTTAATTATCCAAGGAGCTGAATGTTCATGACACTGCGATTGACTCCCTACCTCATGATGGATGGTAATGCAAAAGAGGCCATCGAGTTCTACGAGAAAGCATTGGAAGCGAAAGTGCTCTTCCAACAAACGTTCGGAGAGATGCCGGAAAACCCTGAGTTTCCTTTGCCTGAAGCTGCCCGTAATCGCATCGGACATGCCATGATCAAGATCGGAGAATCCGAGCTGATGTTTTCGGATACGTTCCCTGGTCAGCCCGTTCAAATTGGGAATCAGGTGACCATTTGCATCTCGACCAACGATCCTGCAAAATCCAGACAATTGTATGAAGCCCTGCAAGAAGGCGGCACTGTCGTCATGCCGTTGCAGGAAGCTTTTTTTAGTCCCGCCTACGGCATTGTTACAGACAAGTTCGGCGTGAGTTTCCAAATCTATACAGAAGGCCAACACAATATGTAATAGTAAAAAACTGAGTCGCCTGCTAGAGGTGACTCGGTTCTTCTCTATCCAAAAGCGCGGCACAGGTTTAGAGCTCGATTGACGGGCGGGCGGTCTTACCTGCTTAACTAATCCAGGTAGGCACTGCTTCAGTTACCTGCCATTGTCCATTTTTCCGGTTCAGCACCACTCTGAATCCTATTGCCCCGCCTGTTCCTCTGTGCTTGAAACCATTCAAAACAACTTGGCCATCGAAAATCGAGATTTTATTGATCCGTAGCAACAGTCCTGCAAGTCCTGTATTCTCCCGATTGTACAAACCCTCTTCTCTTAATTGCTCCAGGGATGCTTCCATCGTCTTGACTTTGTATTTCTCAAAATACTGGAGCACTTGTTTCTTGCCCGATTCATGAAAGCCAGGTACATCGCTCATGTCGACCACAATATAGTTCAAGTTGGAATTGAGAGTAGTGTCCAAAGGCATTACCGCATCCAATGCCAGACAAAACCAATTAGCCGCATCACGCTCGAGTAGGGGAGTGGCTGCCCTCGTGAAAAGGAACCCGGTTGGATCATCTATTTCCTCAAAGACATACATCTTGGTAGTGGCAGGGGTACTGTTTCCCCCGATGTAGTCCTCTTCCTTAACCGGAAGACCGGTGTCCGGATCGATGTAGGCAATCGTTACCGCAGGCTGGCTACCTTCTCTCGTATATGTCAAGCGATTGACCTGACGTCCATTGAACTCAACCGTACCTGTACGCTCCCACCGCGCGCCGCTGTACCACCTGACGACTGCCTCAAACAATGGGTTTTTGTTATTTCGTATATTGTATGGGTCCTGTATATCCATGCTTATTTCTGCTTTCTCCCCTTGGCTACGGGCTATCTCAAATGGCTTTTCATTTTGATAGAGAATCACTTCTCGGTGTTGATTCATAGCTATCACTGCCTCGTCTGTCAATCCGTACTGGACGATGTCCATTCGAGAATGTTTCCGCTGTATGTCTTGCCAAGTGTCCACAATGACGATGCTATCCGTGCTTTTCGTCATCACTTGCATGTGCTGCACGCTGGGCTTCGGTGGAACGGGCGTTTGCTCCATCGCATTGACCTCCCCGCTCCCCAGCAGCACCACAAACACCAAGAACCATGCGCTCCATTTTTTCATTTTTATCCCCCTTTGTATCACCCATATTTTTACAGAGGCTTCAAGAAGGGAATGGTTTCGCATTCAACGCGTTCATTTCCGGCAGAACTAGAAAAGGCATTTCCAACCCTCGAAAAAAGGTTAGAAATGCCTAAATAAGCAGTGAAAATCAGCGTAAGCCTTGTGTAAACCATACCTCACAGTTTACTCCCTCTCAGCCGCAAGGAGTTCAACACAACGGAAAGGGAGCTAAAGGCCATCGCGATCCCTGCCATCCATGGTGCCAGAAAGCCGATCATGGTCGCTGGAATGGCAACCGTATTGTAAAAGAGAGCCCAGAATAAGTTTTGTCGGATGTTCTTCATCGTGTGTTGACTGAGGAGGAACGCGTGGACGATCCCCATCAGATCGCCGTGCATAATCAGCACATCCGCAGAGTCTTTTGAGATATCTGCTCCGGTCCCGAGAGCGATTCCAATATGGGAAGCCATCAGAGCCGGGGCATCATTGATCCCATCACCAACCATGGCGACGGTTCTCCCTCTCTTTTGCAGATCCTGAATGATCTGCGCCTTTTCCGCCGGCAGTCTTCCTGCGTATACTCGCGATATCCCCGCCTGTTTGGCAATACTCCACGCCGTATGTTCATTGTCACCTGTGATGATCATGATATCTTTCCCGAGCTTTTTCAGTCGACGAACGGCGAGCTCGGCATCTTCTTTCAACGGATCGGATAGGGCGATATAACCGGCTAGCTGTCGGTTGATTGCGACCAGCATGACGATTTTCCCCTCCGTGGCGTGTGAATGAATGCGTTCCCTTATAGGGGCTACGTCTATGCTATGGCTGTGCATTAGCTTGGCAGAGCCTACAATGACCGAATGTCCGTGTACGCTGGCGATGATCCCATATCCTGGCAAAGGTGTGAACCCAGTTGGTGTAGGGATCGGTATCCCCCGATTTTTCATGTAGGTGACGATCGCTGCTGCTAGAGGATGTTCGGATGCCGTTTCAGCCGCTGCCACCAGACACATGAACTCTTCTTTTGACCAGTTTTGCGTATAGATGTCCAAGACCTCGTGTTTGCCTTTTGTCAGGGTACCTGTTTTGTCCAATATGACGGTATCTACCTTTTGCAGCGTCTCCAGGTCCTTGCCCTGCTTGAATAAAATGCCCAGCTGTGCGGCTCGACCGGAGGCGACCAGAATGGACATCGGTGTCGCCAGCCCTAATGCACACGGACAAGCGATGATGAGTACCGCAATTGCTTTTTCCAGTGATTGTCCAAAGTCATGAGAAGTAAACAGATAATACCACGCCAAAAAAGAAGTAACCGCAATCGTAATGATGATGGGCACAAATATATCGGTCATCTCGTCTGCCATCCGTTGGATCGGTGCTTTGGACATCTGTGCTTCTTCTACCGTTTTGATAACTTGCGTGAGTGCTGTTTCGTTACCTACTTTTGTCGTTTTTACTTTTAGCCATCCATTTTGGTTCAACGTCGCTCCGATGACCGTTTGCCCGCTCCACTTCTCGACAGGCAGACTTTCACCAGTAAAGATAGACTGGTCTACCGTCGATTGACCCTCGATGACGAGACCATCTGTAGGGATTCGTTCGCCAGGCTTGACGATAAAAATATCCCCGACGACCAGCTCCGTTACCGGAACGGCGGTAATGCCTGTCGGACGCACCACATTCGCAACTTTAGGCTGCAGATGATGCAATTGCCGGATCGCGTTTTTACTCCGGTCCTTGGCCATCGCCTCCAAATATTTGCCTAGCAAGAGAAAGGTAAAAATGACCGCACATGTCTCATAGTAGAGCGTAAGCCCATGCGAAGAGGTTGGCGAGGTGGCAAAGGTAAGATAATGGCTATAAAAAAAGGCAGCCGACGTACTCAGAACAACCAGCACATCCATGTTGGCCGTCCTGTTTCTCACTGCATTCCAAGCCCCAACATAAAAGGGATAACCAATCCAAAACTGAATGGGGAGCGCCAATCCTAATTGAAAGTAGGGATGCAGGAACAAAGGCGGCACCCAGATGAACGAGGAAATAGAAAAGTGGGCAGCCATCGCCCAGAGAAACGGAATCGTCAGGATGCACGAAAATAAAAACCGACGGAACAGGTCATTCTTTTCCGAATGTGTCTCTCCTTCTTGCTCCAGCTTGGCCTGATACCCCAGTTTTTCAATCCTGGCAATAATCGCCCCATCATCAATTTGCTGATCGTCATACGCGACGCGCGCTTTGTTGGTCGTCAAGCTCACCTGAACTTCTATGACACCATTCGTTTTTGTCAGTATTTTTTCGATCCGACTCGCGCAAGCAGCACAAGTCATTCCCGTGACCTGATAGGTCTGCCTCATGGTCATCTATGAACACCCCTTTGTTACAACCGCATGTCCCGCTGTAATACGTATGCGCAACCAAAAGGATTTAGAAATGAAAGCAGATAAATCGAATGGAACCGTCGTTTTCTGAATACGATAGGGTGCTTGCATTACGGAGAGAAAGCGGTGATCCTTTGAAACGAGATTTTCGTCTTTCTTGCCTTTTCCTTGCTGCCTTCTTATCGCTGTCTGCATGCTCTTCTTCGCATTCCAGTCACCCCGAAGCGTCTTCCTCATCTGCTTCGGAGTCGGGTAAGCTGACCTTGCAGGAATTTTCCCTACCCATTCAAGTAAACATCCAGCCCGCACCGCCCAAAATCCTCAATGAAAATGAGCTGCATATCGTGCTGCCGAAAGATCAAACTGACAAATGGAAGAACGCGAAAGTCTCGGTCATCGTGTCGATGCCGAGTATGGATCACGGAGATCTGCAGGTAACAGCGGAGTATAAGGAAACGGGAGAGTTTGTCGCAAAAATCGTGCCTACGATGGTTGGCGAATGGAAAGCCGATATTACATTCGAAGTAGATGGAAAATCCTCGATGGTGTCTTATCCCTTTGTCGCGGAGCCCTGATTGCTACCAGAGCCATGGATTCACATGAGGGACCCAGCCATTGATCACCAGCCCTCGCATAATGGAGATTACCCCGATATAAATGGCGAGCAAATTGGCGAACATCAAAATTTTGGAGCGAAGCGTTCTGGATAAGACCACGGAGAACAACCCTATGAAAAACAGGGCTGGCAATGTCCCAATTCCAAAAAAAGTAAGAGTGAGGACACCCTCCAGCATGCTACCGGAAGCGGCTGCTTTCATATGCATCGTATAGGTCAAGCCACATGGCAAAAAGCCCAGCAACAACCCGCTAAAGAAAATCGGCAGCACGCCGGGGCGGGATTTTTGTTTTTCCAGCCACCGCTGTGCGAAAGGCACCTGCAGAACCGACCATCGACTGATTGGCAGCGCTACCTTTTTGAAGACCCAAAGCAGAATCAAAAGCCCACCCAGCACATTGGCGATTCCCTGAAAACCAACGATCGTTCCCGCCGCATCCACAAACGAGCCGATCAATCCCATAAATGCCCCCACGCCCATGTACGTCACGATCCTGCCCAGATTGTACGCCATAACCGTTTGCAGCATGGAAGATTGCGATTGGAGAGTCCAAGCCGACATGATCCCTCCACACATGCCGATGCAATGGGGTGCACTAAAGAGTCCCGTCAGTGTCAGGAGCAAATAATCGTACAGGCTCGCATGCATGTGCCGATCCCTTCCTTTGATCCGATGTGTTGTCCTCTCTTTTAGTTACTTCTGTCCTTGCCGGATTATGACTGCCAATTGAATAGGAAAGGTAAGACTGGTTGGCACCTTGCCATGACATAAAAAAACTGCCAGTGTATGTCCGGCAGTTTTCATGGAAATGCGTCCCTCTATTTGTTAATCAGCACTTTGCCCATGCATATACTCACTGCACTATCTACATAGGGCTCATATCGATCAATCACTTCATAACCCAGTTTATCGTATAACGATACGGCTTCTGGCTGATTTTTCCCTGTCTCCAGGATCGCCCGCTCTTTTCCCATTTCCACGGCCCATGCTTCCAGCTCCCCGAGAATCTTCTTGGCGATTCCCTTGCCACGCGCCTCATTGTCGACGTACATCCGTTTTATTTCCACGACGCCCTGTTCTGCTCTTTCTCGAAAACATCCGCACCCTACCGGACTGTTGTCTACGTATGCAACAACGACCTTTGCATCCAATTTGATGACGTTAAACGCCACAAACGATTGTTGGTTATCCGGGTATCGATTCCAAAGATCTTTGTCGAGCAATTCAACTAAAAGTCCAAAGTCAGGGTGATCGGCAGAGGTTCTCGTCAAGCTGATCATGTTCTAAACATCTCCTGTCGTAATAGGATGCGGACGACATCTACATTCATTTGCTCCTATAGTAGCACGCCCATTCGCGCTCCTCAACAACAGATGTAAGAAAACCTAACACCGCTTTCGAAAATCCATTCCTGCTATCGAAGCGCGAGGATGAATGATGCCAATGCAGCAAGAGACGCTAAGGTTCGAACGTGGTTCCACGCCGTCCAACTGGAGATGTAACGCGTCCATACTTCTGCTCCTTCGGTACTGCTCGGGTCTACGGTTGCCAGCACATCGTTCAGCGGTACGTTACACATGATCGTCACCAAGAAAGAGCCTACTACATAAAGCAAACCACCCATGAGTAGGTAAACCGCGTCCCCTTCCCCCCACTTGAAAAAAGAGAAGATCGTCAAGACTACACTCGTCAACGCAGTTCCCATGAAAACCGTACTAAACAACGGATTAAGCACCGCAATGTTAATCGATTGCATAGCTGCAATGCCTTGCTCGGATGGCAGTCGGCTGAGAGCTGTCATCACGAATGCCGAAAAAGCAAAGAACAATCCCGCTATCAACCCAGTACCCAGTGCCGAGAGAAAGGTTAGACTAACAAGTAAGCGATCCATCATTTCAGTTCACTCCATATCCCGGTCGCGGCGGTGTCTCGCGCGTAGTCAGCGAAGTCTCTCGGTGCCCGACCCAATGCGCGTTGGACTCCGTCTGTCAGGTGAGAGTTACGGCCGTCCAAGACCTTGGTAAACAAATCAGTCAACAACTCCGTAATTTCCACTGGAGTATGATGCTGTACCAGCATGGAGGAAAACTGCTCGGCAGAGAGAGGCACGTAGCGAACGGCTCTACCACTTGCCTTGGCAATTTCCTCCGTTGCTTCCGCGAATGTGATCGCACGCGGACCGGTCAGTTCGTATAGCTCTCCGACATGCCCGTTCTCCATAAGCGCTGCTACCGCTACGTCCGCGATATCATCGGCGTCGACAAACGGTTCTCTCACATCTACGGTCGGGAGAGCAACGGTACCGCTCTGCACCTGTTCGAGCAAAAAGTTTTCGCTGAAATTTTGGCAGAACCAGCTAGCCCTCAGGATCGTCCAGTCAGCGCCCGAGTCCCGTAATGCTTGCTCACTGCGCTGTGCTTCTTCTTCCCCTCGCCCGGACAACAAAACCAGCCTTTTGATACCGTTCTTGACGGCCAGCTTAGCGAACGCACCAACTGCCTCGGCTGCCCCTGGCATCGCTAGATCAGGATAATACGTGATATACACAGCCTTTACATCCTGGAGCACCGGCTCCCAAGTTGCTTGATTTTCCCAATCGAAGGCAGGTTCCCCATAGCGAGAGCCGATTCGTATAGGCATACCTCGCTTCACGAGTCGCTCCGCCACACGGCGCCCCGTCTTCCCTGTACCACCCAGAATCAAAAATGGTTTCATCTTGCTCGTATCATTGTTCATTTGAATCCTCCTTGTACCCATATTTTTTTCCCTAAAAGACGATGCACGGAACGAGCTTTTGCGTCATCACCTCCTCTCAAAGCTTGCTGTGGTTGATTTCCATGGCAGAGTGCCTATGTCCAAATGAAGGAGTTCATCGTTTTTATATTTGTATGCACAAACAAATATTACTGTAAAAATATAGAACGTCATCATTCTATATTTTCTAATCGATCACTAACCTGGTCAAGGTAAAGGGATAATTCATCTCCTTCTTTTGCCCCCAAGATCGCAGCGTAGCGACTACGCAAGCTATTCCAGCATTCGTTTATGACACCTTCCAATGCCTTCCCTTTTTCCGTTGTATAGATGAGCGACAATCGGCCCTCGACACGGTTGTAGATCAGCCCTTTTCCCATGAGCTTCTCGATAAAACGAGTTACAGTAGACGGTTGCAAATGTAGAATTTCCCCCAACTCTTTCTGTGCAATTCCTTCCTTTTCGTACACTGCCATTAATAAAAATGCATAGGTCGGCGACAAGCCACTTACCGCAAATTCTTCGTCGGCCATTTTGGTGATCACCCTACTCAGTCGGTTTGCAGTGAAGTACAAGCATTCTTTTAAATAGATCTCCAACATCGTAGCAGCCTCATTTCTACATCAAGAAGATAAAATTGTTTGTACATACAACTGTAATGGATTTCCAATCCAATGTAAAGCCTAATTTTGAAGACAGAGCCATTCCATTTTTGGATCGGAATAGCCCTGATCTATTCAAACAACAATCAGAACGGCTCTTCATCTGCCAGTGCCCGCTTGATCGTTGCCCTGGCTTCATCTGCGACTTTTTCGTCTTGATCCGCGATCGCTTGCATCCAGATCAACATCGGAATGTAAACAGCGATCATGCGAGCCAACCGCTTCGTCTCCTCCTCCACTTCCCCATATTCCGCAAAAAATAGTGGACGTGCCTGTGGAGGCAAAAAGCTGTAGGCGACACTCAAATCACAGGCAGGGTGACCTACATTCATATCACCCCAGTCAATAATACCTGACACCTTCCCCTGCTCATCCACCAGCATATTTTTAAAATGAAGATCTCCATGCAGAAATACATCTGGCTGTTGTACGGGATCTGTTTGCACCTGATCCAAATACCCCGCCATCGCAAGCCGCTCCTCCTCCTGCATGTGATCGTTGAGGTCGGCGAAGAATCGCCGCATTTTTTCTTTTCGCCCGGCAACATCCCTGAGATTCCGATGATCATACGGCGCTCCACTCTCACGGGCAAGCTGTGGTGGAAAGGTGTGCAGCTTCTTCAAGAAACGAGCCAGCGCAGTTGCCGACGCTGCACGTTGTTCATCCGCTACACCCAAAGGAAATTCTCCCGATACATAGGTGTACCCCAGAAATGGCATCGGGTATTCATCGTTCCCTTGGCCGTAAAAGAGCGGCTGGGGACACGGAATCGTCATATAGTCCGCGAGCTTTGGCAAGAGCCTGCCTTCCATTTTGATCAAATCAATCGCAACGTTTCTGCGTGGAAACCGAAAAATATATTCGTCTCCAACCAGATACACCGTGTTGTCCCACCCATTGCCTATTAGTTTGATCCGCATTGAGGTTAATTCGGGGAACTGACTGTAAATCAAGCGCTGAACCAGTTCCTCTGAAACCTCCCAATCCGCATCCCATTGGTTTGTGTTTGCCACGCCGTGTTCTCCTCCTCCATCATGCAGATGTTCGTCTATCTTTCGTTCCCGCTTGCTACGTACTCCCTCGTGTTTTAATAGAGTAACGAGAATGGATAATAAAGGCAAGAAGCGCCTTTGACCACGGAATTCTGCTTTCCGTGACCTAGGGGCGCTTTTCATGATCGAATATTTCTCATTTAGGGTTGGGAGGAGCCCATCGAAAGCCCACCACCAGTACTTACTCGTTTTGAGCAGGGAGCTCCATTTTCAATTCCAATCCTTTGACGAATTGATCGTCTCTCACCTTTTCAGAAAAATCATCCTGATACACAAACGGCTTGATGATCAAATACTTGGTCTTCCCTGTAGTAGCATAGCCTCCATCAAACACAAGACGGATAAATGCATCCCGATCTCCTTGCTTGGCCTGGAGAACCTGTTTGGTTAGCTCCACATTCTCTACTCCTTTCTTTGTTTTTTTGGGAGTTACAGTAATTAGATCGCCGAGCCCCAGCCATGGTCACATTGAAAAAGAACTCCGCTATTTCCTGGAGTTCTTTCATCACCCGCTTTTTTGTTGCAGATCACAAATCTCTGGACTTCGTTTTTGCAGGCAAAATCGCCTGCTCTCCTTTTTCATACAGCGCAAGAATAGCATGAACCACTCGCAATCTCGGCACAATCAGATACACAGTCAGGGCAGAACCGATGCTGATCAATGCACCCACAATGACATCCGCAGGATAGTGAACTCCGACCCAGATGCGGGAAATGCCGACGCATATCGCCAGCAGCATCCAGACAATCCCACCCTTCTTTTTGAAAAGCCAGAAGCACATGCAAAAGGAAAAAAACAAAATCGTATGGTCACTCGGGAACGAATTGTTCACCGCTTTTTGTACCAGTTGGTTTACATTAGGCAGCTCTGCAAATGGTTGTTGGTTGAAGTGAAGGAGCCCCGCTACTTTCCCGAATAATTCAGCGAGGAAAAACGTAACCGACGCACAAACAACCATCAATCGATTCTCATTCGTTCGCGTAAACCAATAGAAAAGCGCGCTCAATGCCAAAACGTACACCATGTACTCTGCGATGACATAAAACGCAGGATTCAACGCCGGGAATTGCTTTCCCAAGTCATTGATTAACCTGAAATAATGAATATTTATGTCCATTGCACTCATTGAAGTAAGATCCCCCTTTTTCTCAATAGAAGAATCTTATTCGATTTGGGTGAATCGACAAATTGATTTGTCTTACATGGCATTACAGTTTTGTAAGGAAAGAGCACTACTAAATAAAGAATAAGGCCAGTTTTTACATCACAAAATCGGCAGCCTTCGTAAAATAAGTTTTAGACAGATCCTGATAAAAGAGACAGCGGCAGCCTAGGACGAGAAAATAAAGTCCTAGACTGCCGCGGACACGAAAGCAGAAAATCAAAACATCAAGCCTTCCCTTATTCTTGAGTAGTCAATTACAACTCACCTGGCGTTTTCTGCCCGATGGGGGGTATATGCCGAAGCTTGATCACGGTGAGTATGGCGATAGCGATCATGAGCCCGCCGCTAACGGCCACAACAGCATGCATGCCGTCGGTAAATGCTATCTGGGCGCCATGAAGAAGTGTTGAACCAATAGGTTCGGGCAAAGCTTTTGCCGCCGAGACTGCCCCAGCCAGACTTTCGCGGGAGGCTCCGGCTGTTAACGTCGTAACATCACTCGGAATGAAGCCGGCAATTTGAGTGCGGTACACGTATGTACCGATGCTGCCTAATACGGCGATACCAAGTGCGAATGCGAATTCACCGCTCGTCTGCAGCAAGGACGCCGCCGAACCCGCTTTCGCCGGCGGGGCCGAGCCGACAATTAGATCACTGGACAAGCTCGCAAACGGGGCTGCACCCACATTAAAAAAGATATAACCGACGATCAGGGTAGATAGTCCGGATCCCGCCCCTACCTGGGACAATAGAATACAACCAGTCGCCGAGATGGCAAGGCCTGCCCCGATAAGGAGCGACGGTCGGATCCGCCGAGCGATGATCGGCGACAACAACATGCCCGCCATCGACGCAAACACTCCCGGGAGCATGCACATTGCTGCCCGTAGCGGCGACAGTCCTTCCACGAATTGAAGATGCTGTGCGATGAAGAGCATGGAAGCGCCTGTCAAAGTGATGCCGAACATGCCGCCCAGCGCCGTGCTGAAGGCGGGGGTTGCGAATAGGCGCAAGTCAATTAGCGGACTGTCCAACCGTTGCTGCCGTCTTACGAATAACGTCCCGAAAGCAACACCAGCCGCGATGGCAATGAGCGGCAAGGTCTGTAGACCTTGCTGTGCGATTTCCTTTAGGCCGTATATTGCCGGTAGAATGGTGCACATCGACAGCATGACGCTAGTCATATCCAAACGGCCAGGTGCGGGATCCCGATATTCGGGCAGAAAATGGGGCGCAGTCAATAACAGCAGCGCCATCACTGGAACGCCGAGTAGAAAAAGCGAACCCCATGAAAAATGCTCCAGCATCGTCCCGCCGACTACTGGGCCAAGCGCCATGCCTCCCATGGAGCACATGAACCATATGCCTATGGCGAGGGAGCGCTGCTTATGATCGCGGAACATATTGCTGATTAAAGCCAGGGACGAAGGCGATACCGTCGCCCCGGCTATGCCGAGCAGCGCCCGTGCTGCAATCAGCATTCCGGAGGTGTTGGAAAAAGCGGCCAACACCGAAGCCGAACCGAATGCCGCTGCGCCGATCATCAGCAGCTTACGGCGGCCGAGCCGATCTCCGAGCGAACCCATCATGATCAGAAACCCCGAGAGCATGAAGCCGTATATGTCCATGATCCATAGCTGCTCTGTACTGTCAGCGCCGAGAGAGACGCTTATGTGAGGAAGTGCGAGAATCATTACGGACAAGTCTACCGAAACGAGCAAGGCAGGCAATGAAAGTACGGCAAGTCCAATCCATTCGTTCAAACCGGCACGGATATTCGATTCAAACGCAGCATCTTTCATTGGCCGTCCAGAGCCTCTCCGAGACGATCCAAGAACACCTTTGTTCCGTGCTCACGCTGTTCAGGCGTATCGAGACCGTCCAGATAAACGCCCTGCTCAGTATAGATCAAGCGCGTGCCGCCGTCCACGGAATCGAATTCCACCGTCGTCACGGAGACTGACATCCGCTTGTCTGCCATGTCCAGAGTGTAGGAGTATACAATTCGCCTATTCTGAACGATCTCCTGATAGCAGGCATCGAATGTAAAAACGGGTCCCCCAGGCGGACCACCGCGATTGAATTCGCGTCCGCCGACGCGGAAGTCGAACTCGTCAGCTTTAGGAAACCAGACGGCTTTGGCTGCTTGACCCGCCCATGCAGCGAATACACGGGCAGGGGAATGTTTATAGTTTCTTTCGATGACAAATGTGGAATGTTTAGCAGATCTTTCACTCATTGTCGAAACCTCCTTGTCCGGGTTCTTCCGGATGCTCGTCTAAATATTCACCAAGTCGGTCGAGGTGGACATCCATACTCGATTTTCTCTCAGCGAAAAATTTCTCGTGATTCATTCTCATCGTCCGTATGATGTTCATGAAATGCTCAACGGTAAACGGTTCGTTCCTTTGCATCCGACTCGATACATTCTCAAGCTCGTGCAAGAGTTTCTGCTGCATGCGGATATTTTCTTTCAGGCTGTCTATTTGAATGGTAACAATGTCTGACAGGCTGAGTTGATCTCCGGCCATAACGGCTTTAATCTGCTCCAGCGATAGCCCCAACTCCTTCAAGGACAAGATTTGCTGAAGGCGTGAAATGTCCTTTTCGGTGTAGAGTCTGTATCCGGATGGCGAATAGCCGGATGGCGAAAACAAGCCGATCTGATCGTAAAAACGCAAAGTTCGTATCGTAATTCCCGCCATTTTCGCAAGTTCTCCGACTTTCCACTGTCGCTTCATGATCAGCCCCTTTCTTGGTCGCTAGCGTTTTACCGGTAACTTCACTATAAACCGTTACGTTACGTAATGGTCAAGGATCCTTATGAAATTTTTTCCAATGCGAAATACGAGTGCCAAACTCACTTCCAAAACAACCAACACATCGCGTGAGACAAACAGTATAACAATAAAAAGCGGATCCCCAAAATGATCTTACCCCTGTCAAGTAGACAGCTTTAAACAAGCCTTCTTACGCAACAGCCTTAGTTCGGTATTGTACCGGGCTAGGGTTGTTTAGTTTCGTCTGAAAACGTTCGTGATTATAGAAGTGTATGTATTCCTCAATTTGCCTTCCTCGATTGAATAATCTATCATCATATGGGTATATTTACCTTTTGAGGAGGAACAATGTTAAACTATAAAGTTTTAAAGATACTCTTGGTCCTACTCTTGACCGCCATTATTTACAAACTTGTTGATTCAATAGCTATAAAAGGAGTTGTAGATTTTGTCGATTCTATTGCATGGTTGCTATCATTAATTGCTTCTACACAAATTGTACGTCTGCTATCTAATGACAGAGATTAAAACGATACTATTTAGCATAATTGAGCTTGTGTTAAATAGGTTCATTTCTCAACTATCCAGCCAAAGAGTAAACGAGGCTGCTGGATCATATCCAGCAACCTCGGCAAAGCCGCTCTTATCTTCTTGTGTATCGTACAAAAAAACATAAACTCCATTCTCAGATTCGTAAACCATAACCTTTCTTACGGTATCAACAGACTCTTTAAGAAGGGCATACATTCGCACTTCAATACCCCCTTATTCGCTTTACCAACATCTTATCATTAAACAAATCTGCCCGTTAGTTGAGAAAACGGCAGCCATTTACGCAGGCTGCTGTTCTTCTTGTTTATTAAGCTATTGAACCCGTTACTTCAACGTGAATTTGGAGCAGCTGCCGGCGGCGATCTGCTCCCTGAGTATTGCATCAATTTAACCTTTAATGCCTGGAAACTAATCTATGCACCGGCTTAAGCTGTCTAATTGGTCTAAATCAACGTCAGACAGAGAAATTTCCAGAGTATGAAGATTCGTTTTCAGCTGTTCGGGATGTGTGGCCCCGTTGCGCACCTCGCCGCATTGTTCCCTAATAAGATTTTATCCTATTTGCCAAACTCCACTTTAACCGGCACCTTCTTATCGTGATAATCACTCGTCTTGGATCATTTGGATCCATCGCCAATTTGACCACTTTCATTTACTCCCCAAGACCAAAACGCCCCGTCTTTTTTGAGGGCGAGAACATGATGATAGCCAGAAGAAATTGCTATCACATCCGTTATATCTATCTCCCCTCACCCTTTTTCCAAATCGTTAGCAAGTAAAGCAGTCTCAGGGAAAAGTGATTAGCTTCAATAAAAGGAAAGCCCGAAACCACTCCTATTGAGTGGTTTTTTGGTCCCAATCTAAAGTCGTATTCTACAAGTAATTCCTGTGAAGGAGTGGCTAATATGAAAGGAATTTTTTATTACTGACCCGGCCTTTGCAAAAGCATTTTTGGATCGCGGCTGCCGGACCTATATCGGCCCCGATGATTATCCGGATGGAAATACAGCGTTTATGTTTCTTTTGCGGCTTATCTATGAAATGATTCAATACAGCAAAAGCGTGAGTGAAGCCGATTGTAGTATCGTCAATGTATGTAACGTTATAATAAAACGTAAAAGACTGGCTTCCAGCGATCCGTGAATGGTAAACTGATGCGGTTCAGGTTACATCCTGCAGCCGTTCTTTGTCGGAAATTCACAGATGAATCTCCTCACAATTGGAAATGAATCTGCATGAACCTTTCAAGTTGATTACAAAATACTTTTTATACTGAATTTTTTATTCCGAAATTCGAACGAAGGAGTCAGGCCATTTTGTCGGACATTACAAACAAGATCGTCAAATGGAAGACCTTTGTCATTGTAAGCCTGTTTCTGCTTGTTCTGACAGGCTCCCGCATACTCTGGTTCACAATGTTTCAAAGTACGGAGCAGCCGTATGCTGTTAACGGACAACTGGATTTGCGAAACTGGAATGCCGCCGAAGGTCATACAATTGAGTTGGACGGCCAGTGGGAATTTTATCCCCATGTATGGCTTATGGACCCGGAATATTCGCAGCAAACTGACAAACGCAGCCACCTATTAATTCAAGTTCCGGGAGATTGGAATTCTATCCTGCAGCCGGGGGAAGACACGCCGTACGGTTACGGTTCGTACCGCTTGCGAATCCTCGTGAATCCGGAACACGATTTGACCTACAGCATTCGCATCCCCAGTGTTCGTAGTTCGTCTGCGTTGTATATAAACGGCAGACTTCTGGCCAAAGCAGGAGAGCCAGGAAAGAACAAGAAGGAGTACGTTGCCGGTAATTTACCCTACACGTCTTCCTTTGTAGCGAACGGCAGCAGTGAAATTGAAGTTGTCATCCAGGCGGCAAATTACGATTACCCTGGCAAAAGCGGCATTGTTCGTTCGATCAAGTTTGGAACCGAAGAAGCTATTGCCCGCCAGACCCAGCTTTCTATGGCCATGCAGCTTTTGGTCGCGGGCGTCTCCCTGCTGCATGCTGTATACGCGTTGACTCTGTTTTTTATGGGGAAAAGGGACCGTAGATTGCTCTACTTCTCCTTGATGCTTGCCAGTGCGACTCTCATGTATATTCTTGCAACCGATGAGAAATTGATTCCTTACTGGTTCCCGATTGATTACGAGACGGGCGTAAAGCTTGTTTCTTATGCCATCATCGCCCTTTCCTGCTCTCTCCTTCTGTGTGTAAAGCAGCAGTGGCCCGCGTTCTGGAAAAAAGCTTTTCCGGTGTATGGCATAGTGTGCGGAGCCTATGCCTTGTTGGAATTGTTCCTGCCTGCCAAACATCTCATGATGCTTCTGCCGCTGGATCTATTGATTATGGGGACTTCCTTACTCATCACCATCGGGTCACTGCTTCGTACGTCCGCCATAAAGGATATCAAGGGCAATACCTTATTACTGCTGGCCCTTGTCGCTTTTGCGGACAACATCGTTTGGTGGGGCTTGACGGATGCGATGGAAATCAAGGTCTTGTACTACCCTTTTGATCTCATCATCGCGTTGGCCTGCTTTGTGTCCTTATGGTTCAGGAGATATTTCCAGGTCCACCATGCGACCATTGATCTGGCAGCCAAGTTGAAGAGAGCGGATCAACGAAAAGACCAGTTTCTTGCCAATACGTCCCATGAACTGCGAAATCCGCTTCACAGCATACTCAACCTTTCACAAGCAGTGCTGGAAAGAGAGAAGAAGTCACTCCATGAACAAAGCGTTCGGGACCTGGAGCTCGTCCTGACGGTGGGACGTCGTATGTCGTTCATGCTCCATGACCTGCTTGATGTGATGAGCTTGAAGGAAGGCGCCCCCCGACTTCAACTCCGCAGCCTATCCATCCAGACAATTGCAAC
>NZ_LJJB01000015.1:278517-315153 GCF_001420695.1 Brevibacillus choshinensis
GGATCATGCGATCCAAAAACCTATCCGGTATTAGCATAAGTTTCCCTATGTTATCCCAGTCTGAGAGGCAGGTTGCCTACGTGTTACTCACCCGTCCGCCGCTAGCCCCCGAAGGGACTCGCTCGACTTGCATGTATTAGGCACGCCGCCAGCGTTCGTCCTGAGCCAGGATCAAACTCTCCAATAAAGTTTGTATCTGGTTCAAAACTGGCAAATCATTTAATGATAGACTCATCAACGCTTTCGCTGTTCAGTTTTCAAAGAGCATCTTATCCAACGGCCTCAACCGCGGAACTCTATATTATCAAATCGAGCGGAACAAGTCAACAACTTTTTCAATCACACTCAATTTGTTCTACCACACTATACATTTTCGTGGGCAGAAACTCACTTTAACATGTATTCACCAGTAAAACAAGAGTTTTCTACTCTCATACTTAGTTATACATGGTGCGGTCGGCGAGACTCGAACTCGCACGGGTCGCCCCGCCACCCCCTCAAGATGGTGTGTCTGCCAATTCCACCACGACCGCAAAACGAAAAGGCGGAGAGTGAGGGATTCGAACCCTCGCTACACTTGCGCATACTAACGGTTTAGCAAACCGTCCCCTTCGGCCTCTTGGGTAACTCTCCACAAATCATGGAGCGGGTGATGGGAATCGAACCCACGCGACCAGCTTGGAAGGCTGGAGTTCTACCATTGAACTACACCCGCAAAAATATGGTGCCGGTGAAGGGACTTGAACCCCCACGGTTTCCCTCACGATTTTGAGTCGCGCGCGTCTGCCATTCCGCCACACCGGCTTATCCAGTTGCAAAACATGGTCGGGAAGACAGGATTCGAACCTGCGACCCCTTGGTCCCAAGCCAAGTACTCTACCAAGCTGAGCTACTTCCCGACTGTATTCTTTTCACTTTTGAAAAAAGTGGCGTGCCCTGAGAGATTCGAACTCCCGACCTTTTGATTCGTAGTCAAACGCTCTATCCAGCTGAGCTAAGGGCACATATGGAGCGGACGAAGGGTCTCGAACCCTCGACCTTCGCCTTGGCAAGGCGACGCTCTACCAATTGAGCTACGTCCGCATATTAAGAACTGAGGTCCCCGATAAGTATTCGGAATGTGCTCCAACGGCACGCTTTACTATTTGGGGAGCTAAAAAACTGGTGAGCCATGAAGGACTCGAACCTTCGACCCTCTGATTAAAAGTCAGATGCTCTACCAACTGAGCTAATGGCTCATACATGAAATGGCTGGGGTACTAGAATTCGAACCTAGGAATGACGGAGTCAAAGTCCGTTGCCTTACCGCTTGGCTATACCCCAACAGCCAAGTATAAACTGGTGGGGAGAGACGGATTCGAACCGCCGAACCCAGAGGGAGCAGATTTACAGTCTGCCGCGTTTAGCCACTTCGCTATCTCCCCAAAGACAAAAATGGTGCCGGCGATAGGACTTGAACCCACAACCCCCTGATTACAAGTCAGGTGCTCTACCAATTGAGCTACACCGGCATATTTATTATGGTGGCTCGGGACGGAATCGAACCGCCGACACGAGGATTTTCAGTCCTCTGCTCTACCGACTGAGCTACCGAGCCACATTTGTTTCATTCGCCATTTCTCGAAGGAAAATGGCGGAGCTGACGGGACTCGAACCCGCGACCTCCGGTGTGACAGACCGGCGTGAACTCCAACTTCACCACAGCTCCATTTTGGTTGCGGGAGCAGGATTTGAACCTGCGACCTTCGGGTTATGAGCCCGACGAGCTACCGAGCTGCTCCATCCCGCGACAATATTATGGTGGAGGCTGACGGGATCGAACCGCCGACCCTCTGCTTGTAAGGCAGATGCTCTCCCAGCTGAGCTAAGCCTCCAGATCCCCAACTCGTTGTCGGGGTCCCCGCAAAGTACTCGGTGTTGCTTTGAATCATCCGCTTCACTTTGTGGGGAAATTAGGTGACCCGTAGGGGATTCGAACCCCTGTATGACAGCGTGAAAGGCTGCTGTGTTAAACCGCTTCACCAACGGGCCGTATGTATATTAATGGCGGATGGAGTGGGATTTGAACCCACGAGACGAGTTAACCCCGCCTACACGATTTCCAATCGTGCTCCTTCGGCCGCTCGGACATCCATCCATGATAGGGATCGAACCTGCTACCTTTTCCTTATCATAGAAACGCTCTTACCGACTGAGCTACAAGAGCATCATATGGCTCCTCGGGACGGACTCGAACCTCCGACCGATCGGTTAACACCCGATTATTCTACCAACTGAGCTACCGAGGAACAGTCTATAGGTAAGGCTATTCATCCATGAAAAGGATCATGGTGGAGCTGAACGGGATCGAACCGATGACCTCCTGCTTGCAAGGCAGGCGCTCTCCCAACTGAGCTACAGCCCCACGAATGGGTATATAAAGTGGTGGGCCTAGGCTGACTCGAACAGCCGACCTCACGCTTATCAGGCGTGCGCTCTAACCAACTGAGCTATAGGCCCATTTCTGTGTCACGGAATTAGAATATTAGCAGGTATAGAACTAAAAATCAATGGTAGTATTAGGAACTAATTGCACAAACTTTTCCGCATCCGTTTTATAAGCGGGACTAGCTTCCTTCATTGTTTATTATTTTCCCTCGTTGATTCTAGTGCATAAGTATCTGTTTCCTTTTTCGTGATACTACCTTCGTTATCTTTTAAGCGTATAGGAACGTACAGGATACTTAATGCCATCGGTCGTTCTCAAATCACACCAACGTCTCCACTCATCGCTTCGTTTCAGACGCGGTGCTTTGCGGAATGCTCTCAAATTACTCTTGCTTGGTAGTTTGAAATCTCCTCCCCTTCGGTTACCAACTTTAGTTGATTTTCTCATGATGTTATTAATGGCCATGAGCTCCACAGTCTTTTTCTTGTTCCCGCGCTTTTCCCTGCCTTCTGCTTTCGATTTCTTTTCATTTTGCCTTTTAATTAGCTGTAATCTATTTCGCTCGGGCTGCCCGTCTGGCTATTAGCGTACGTTTTTCTTCTTGTTTTTGAGCCTCTAATGTACAGTGATAATAAAGTTTTAGACTCACGTTGTTGATCTAATCAGTTTTTTGCGTTGCTAAATCTGCTGCCTTCGTAAAATTAGTTTTAGACTATCCTTGTTAAATGAGCCAGAGGCAGTCCAGGACACGATAATAAAGTCCTAGACTGCCTCTGTATCATTAACCTAACGATACCCGTTAGGTTAATGAATTGTAAGTTTTAATAGTTTGTTTCCCTTGAAAATCGTAAGGGATGACGTCGGATTCGATAAGTTTTTTTATACCGTACTTATAATAAGGCATTTTCTGATCAGCCTCATCAAGACCAACCCACTTTACTTCTGCTATCTCATGTGGTCGTGTGATCATAATATCCGCACTTTTGGCTTTTGCTTTAAAGGTTACAAATACTACGTGTTCACCTTTGTCTTCAAAAAAGCACTCGTTTACTGCACTAATACCTATTAATTCAACCTCAATACCTGTTTCTTCTCTTGTCTCCCTCATCGCTGCTGAAGACAATGACTCATCGATCTCTACAGCACCGCCAGGTAACGACCAACTTGAGGAGTGGATATTTCTAACGATTAAGACCTTGTCTTGATCCTCATTTGTAATCAGTGCATATGCAACATCAACTCTAAACATGGATTAGCCTCCTTCCACTATTTGGGTAATAGAGTATTCGATAAGTATTCATTAAAACCTTCAGTTTTGGATAAAACTTCCAGTTAGTTTAGTAAAGGCTACCAGCATTAGCACCGGCAGCCTTCTATCGTTTTATTCCCCTATCGAACCCGTTAGTTTAACTCTGCATGATTCTTTTTCAAACGCTCTTTTCGTAAATATTGTTGCTAAATATGCATTTATGTTGATTTCATATTCCGAATACTGTATGGAATCCTTTAGTTAGGATATAATAACCAAAATTTAAATTCGAGAAGGGGTGGATACTATGCTTGTGGTAACAACTGAAAATATTCAAGGTTATAAAGTTGTCGAAGTAAAAGGACCCGTGTTTGGTCTTATTGTTAGAAGCAGAGGGCTTGGTGGTGACATAGCGGCTGGTTTGAAATCCCTCGTTGGCGGGGAAATTCCCGGCTTTCCCTTTCAAAAAAACCGGAGCTCCTAGCTTCAGTATATCTATGCATGATTAGCAGACTCTTCTGCTTCCAACCTTAGCTTTTTGGTTCTAATCGTTAGTCCGGCTATTACAGGAATGACCGTACAAATAACTAAGAACAGGAGTGCGGCATCGTAGGATCCTGTAGTTATGATGTAACCCATGGCAGACGGAGCAATAACACCAGCAATATACCCGCCGAAATTAATAGCTCCTGTTGCTGAGCCAATGACCTCTTGAGGCATGAGTTTCAATGGCATTGAGAACACGGTTGTGTTTACAAAGGTGATGCCAATCATACAAAGCGTATTATAAAATACGGCCAGTTGTATTGTAGGAGCTGTAAACATCAAATACAAAAAGATACCGGAAATGAGCGCTCCGAAAGTACCCCAATATTTTTCTTTCCCTTTCAAATATTTGTCCAGCATCCAACCACTGAAAATCGTAAAAACAACTCCGGCAATTGCAGGGATGGAAGAAATCAAGCCCGTAGACACCATATTCAAATGACGAACATTGATCCAGTATGAAGGCATCCATGAGATGAGCCCCCAGGTGACAATACTCATACCGAACCACATGAGTAACAAACTCCATACCATCGGTGTCTTGAGTACTTGTTTCATGGACGGCTTCACCATGGGTTGCTCTTTACCCTCAATCACATTTGTTGCAAGTTTTTGTTCACGCTTCGGTAGAAAACGCCATAAAAGCACCGTTATGAGTACTCCTAAAATTCCAAATATACCGAACATACTTCTCCACCCTGTACTCAGGATCAGCCATGATGCAAGAATCCCACCTAACATTGCTCCAAACGGGCTTGCGGCGAGTAACACGGATTTTGCTCTTGCTCTTTCTGGTTTTGTAAAGTTTTCACCAATAGCAACAGAGCTAGCAGAAGGAAAGCTTCCCTCACCTAGTCCAAACAGAAAACGAATCAATATCAAAGATCCTAATGACCATCCGGCACCGGTCAATGCCGTAAATATGGACCACAGGGCCACTGAAATTATCAAGACATTTCTTGAGCCTTTCTTATCTGCCCACCAACCTCCAAGAAGCTGCATAATTGCATAGCTTAGAAAGAAACTACTAAGTATTAGCCCTGTTTGCTTTGCATCGAATCCTAACTCTTTGCCCATCGGAATAACTGCAAAATTAATGGCGACTTTATCGATATTGCCTACTAGCCAGGCCAAAAATAAGATCACTAATAATATATACTTACGTTTCTGATTCACTTGTTCCATGCAATTCGCTCCTTTTTTGGGGTTGGCTTTAATCCACGTTTCTTCCTTTTTTTATAGGCGAAGGTTTCACATAACTTGGGATAGGGCAAACATACTGACTGTCACCTAAAATTTCTCTAAGCTCTGTTTTAGCTTTTTCAATAAGATCTGGGTTTTGCATGATCTCGAACGCAGTAGCGGCGATGACTTTTCCTGCGTGAAGCATACCCTTATGCGCGATAGATGCCTTTCCTTGCGTTACCATTTGCCAGCTATGCGGAGATGTACCTACGGCCGAAGTAGACACAAAGCACTGCGCCGTGGGAGTAATCCAACTAACATCTCCCACATCTGAAGAGCCGTAAAGTTGACCAGCATTTGGCACATAAGAGGCGAGGAAATCTGCGAGAACCTTGTCTTTCAATTGAGGCAGAAATATGTGGCTCTTTTCAGCTTCAGTGAGTGTAGTACGAATATTTTGGGCAAACTTCATTTCCTGCTCGTCATAAGTCGGTATCCCCAACTTGGTGAAGTTGTCGTGCATCACTTCTTCCAGCGTCGTATTGGGAATAACATTAGATGACCCGGCATCAAATTCAATCTCCAGCTCTGTTTCCGTCATCAGCGCAGCACCTCGCGCAATATCGCATACCCGTTGATAAATTTCCTCCACCTGAGGTGTTTTAGGAGCACGAATCTTGTACAATACTTCAGCCTCAGGCTGAACGACATTCGGCGAGAATCCTCCAGTGTTCGTAATCGCATAATGTAAACGCGCATCTTGTATAATGTGTTCACGTAAATAATTGGCTCCCACATTCATGAGCTCAACAGCATCCATAGCACTTCGACCAAGATGGGGACTTGCAGCTGCGTGCGAGCTTTTGCCTTTGAATCTGAAATATACCTGATTGGTAGCGAGAAAGCTCATGGACATAACCATATTCATGTCTGCAGGATGCCAAGTCAAGGCGAAGTCGACATCATCAAATAGGCCTTTCCTAGCCATAAACCCTTTACCCCCACCGCCTTCTTCTGCCGGACAACCGTAATAACGGACAGTACCTGGTATGTTATTCTCCTCCATGTAATAACGTAAACCTACAGCTGCCGCAAGTGCACCAGTACCAAGTAAGTTATGTCCGCAACCATGCCCGTTTCCATCCTGCATGATTGGCTCTTTTTGCAAAGATCCACTCTTCTGACTTAGACCAAACAAGGCATCGAACTCACCTAATATTGCAACAACCGGCTTTCCACTGCCGTAGCTCCCAATGAATGCGGTTTCAATATCTCCCGCTCGTTTTTCAACTTGGAATCCTTCCGCCTCCAACGTGTTACACAGATATTCGGCCGACTTGTATTCTTCATGCCGTGTCTCAGCATAGTCCCATATTTTGTCACTAGCAAGAATAAACACGTCACGCTTCTGCTCAATAATTTCTGAAATGCGGTGTCGATAATCCATTTCAACACTCCTCAAATTAATTTGGGTCACTATTAGGACGTTGTAAAAAATATAATTCATAGTTAAGATATTTACAATATGCAAACCATAAAAATTTTTAAAAAATTAAACAACAGATAACTTATCCTGATCCTTCATTTGTAGATATAAAAATTAAAGCTTGATATAATAATTTTGGATTTTTAAAGAGCTTATTTAAAGGAGGCAGTTCCGCTTGATTCGCATAGGTGTCATATCAGCACTAAGCTCTCTCGATAGAATAAAACAAGCGACGGCGCAACTGTTAGATCAGTGTGAGCTTACTTTTTTTTCTTTTGAAAAGCTCAGTGACATTAAAGAATTGTATTTTAATAATCATTTATTTCACGACGCTATGATTGTAAGCGAGGTTTCGTACCATCTTTTAAAAAAAGAAATACAAATATTTGAAACTCCCATTTACTGTATAGAAATTAGTAAACTTGATTTGTATCAATGCTTGTTTCAGTTATCTATGAACCGAGTAGATTTCTCTAAAGTGTTTATTGATTTCTTAGGAGAGTACAATCAGTATATGGGGCTAAGAGGTGTGCTTAGACCTGAACAAATACCTTATACCCTTGACAATCCTCATAGTGTGGCATTCAACGAGAACCTTTACGAAGGGCTGATTGCTATACACAACAATCTTTGGGAGCAGGGTAAAATTGAATTATCAATAACTGGTTCTAGCAGTATTGTTCAAGCCTTGAGACAACGACGATATGAAGTTGCTACCGTCTTACCATCTCAAGATTCTATCGTACGTGTATTTGAACTGGCCCTTCACGACATTCAGCTTACTCAATTTGTCGATAATCAAATCGCATTTGGTGTAATATCGATTGATGGTGTCAGCATCTCATCGGCGATGGACGGCGATCTGGATTTTAAATTCATGTTGTTGCATAAGGCATTACTTGAATTCAGTAAAGAGAGGCGTCTTTCTCTTATAATTCAAAAAAATAATTTAATGTTTGACATAATGACTTCCAACAAGGAATTAAAACAGTTAACAAATCATTTAACCATGTGCTCTTTATACCACTTTTTAAACGAGAAATTGTCATTTAGAGTACATATTGGTTGGGGGATTGGCAGCACTATATTTAAAGCACGAACCAATGCACATATTGCCAACAAAGAAACCGCTTCATCGAAAGGTAATGGTTCTTTTATTAAAACAGACAAGGACCAAATTATAGGTCCCTTAGGTGAACAAGATTGTTTGGAAGTTTCTAATGCCTTTACACCAAAGATTAAACTTCTAAGCGAAAAAACAGGAATTTCAACATTGCAAATTAATAAGATTACCGCAGTCATTGATAAAATAAATAGTAACGAATTAAGCTCTGAAGAAATGGCTCATTACCTAGGGATTACTTTGAGAAGCGCTAGAAGAATTTTAAATCGCTTAGAGGAAATCGGAGTAGCCAAGATTTCATATAAAAAACAGGATAAATTGCGTGGCAGACCTCAAAAGATATACAAGATCGACTTTCAGTCTATTGTAGATTAGGTTACTGCAGATGATGACGCACAAACATCCCGTTTCACTATTAAAGTGGACGGGATGTTTGGTTTTTCTAGCAAATATCGACTTTGGGCAATCTCTTTTCCTATTTCGCGTTAAGGTTTGCAAGCGGTCATTACCTACCAGACAGGTCGTAACCTCGATAACAATTTATCTTCATTTGCTTCATAAACTAATTTGGTTAAATCATCTCTGAGCATTTGCATTCGTTCAGCTCCAATATTTTGAATCCAACGTTGCTCTATCTCAACTAATATCTCCTCTTTTGCCCTCATTACTGACCAACCTCGTTCGGTTAAAACAATCATTTTCCCTCTCTTGTCAGTTGGCGAAGCTTGCCGCATGACATAACCACTACTCTCCAGATACTCTACCATTTTGCTAACAGCTTGCTTGGTAATTCCTAAATGTTCGGCTAGTTCAATACCTGTCGCACCATTGGGAATGATGCGTTTAAACAAAAAACCATGTGCAGGTCTAATATCCCCATATCCCAACTCACTCAATCTATCATGTAGCTCATTAATCAATGTGCTAAAGGATAATAACATAAGTGAAGTGAGGTCCAATTCATTCGTTTCTTGATCACTCATGTGCAAAGCCTCCTTGAATATAGTCAATTAAGTTGACTATATTCAAACCTTATTGTACTATACCGAATATAGTCAATCAAATTGACCATATCAAATGATGGAGGTTTCCCATGGCTAACATTGTCAAAATTAGAGGGTGTGTCTTTGCACCGTATGCTTGGCTGGAACCTATTCAAGATCCTGCTACAGGAAGAGTATTTGAATATACTGGCGATGCACGTGAGTTTACACCATATGCAGTCAACACGATGCGCTCAAGATTAGAGCAGGAAGTGATTATTGATTTTTATAAAAAAGAAATATTCACATGCGCAGATGCTTGTATCACAACTGTAAAAATTACTAATCCAGATGGATCTATTGAATCTAAAGAAGGAAAAGCAGGTACAGCGAACATTGTATGCACGAATGTTTTGTGGGGCTCTGATGACGTTTCTTTTGAAATGAGGGCAAGTGCCAGTAATCCTTTAAATACTGAAGCGCCTGCAGCTGACTATGTATTAACTGTACGAGTTAACGAAAATGGCGTTTCGCATATTGAAGGTTCTCATGATGGATTCCCCTGCTATGAATTTTATAAACAAACAGATTTTGGTCCGTTTGAACTCATATATTCACATGATTTCAGAGAAACTGGTGACACTCCAGCCGCGCTAGCCGGAGATATGGAGTACAGTTTTAAGTGGACAAAGTAATACCCAAAATCACATTAGTATGAAAGAGGTGTTTCTCATGACTCCTATCGTTAAGATTAGGGCGAGCGTCTTTATTCCAATGAGTTGGACAGAACCTAGGAAAGATGCTCAAACAGGGAACGTAATCGAATTCGAAGGTGACTCGCGTGAATTTACACCTTATGCTGTGAACACGATGCGGTCCAGAATTGAACAGGAAGTCGTTGTGGATTTCTATAAGAAGGAAATTTTCTCCTATGCGAATACAGGAATATCAACAGAAAGAGTCACAACACCTGATGGCTCCGTTCATAAAAGATCAAGAAAAGCTGGTACAGAAAAAATTTTGTGCACGAATATTGTCTGGAGTTCCGATAGCGTCAAGTTTCAAATGAGTGCAAGTGCTAGCAACCCATTAAATGAATATGCACCTCCCGTCGACTATCTATTAACCGTACTTGTTAATAAGGATGGCATAGTCGATATTCAAGGAACACATGATGGATTCCCGTGTTTCGAATTTTATAAGCAGATCAATTTTGGTCCTTTTGAACAAATTTACAGACATGATTTCAGAGAAACCGGTGACACCGCCGAAGCACTAGCAGGAGAAATGGAGTATAGTTTTAAAAAAATATTGTAAAGAAAAGAAATATTGGAAAAAGTGTATCGCCTGGCAATGGAAAAACTCCAGCAGCCCCCCTAATAGATGTATGAGTGAGTAACAGGAGGAAAAGACAATGACAACAGTTTTATTTGTAAAAGCAAACAATCGTCCAGCAGATCAAGCAGTTAGTGTGAAATTATATGAAGCTTTTTTAGCAAGTTATAAAGAATCACATCCAAATGACACAGTTGTAGAGCTTGATTTATACAACGAGGAATTGCCATATGTAGGAGTAGATATGATTAATGGCACATTTAAGGCTGGCAAAGGATTTGATTTAACAACTGAAGAAGCAACAGCGGTTGCTGTTGCTGACAAATATTTAGATCAATTCCTTGCTGCTGATAAAGTGGTATTTGGTTTCCCGTTATGGAACCTAACAATCCCGGCTATTCTACACACATATATTGATTATTTGAACCGTGCGGGTAAAACATTTAGATATACGCCAGATGGCCCGGTTGGTCTTATTGGGGATAAAAAGATTGCGTTATTAAATGCAAGTGGCGGAATATATTCTGAAGGCCCGGCGGCCAATATGGAAATGGCCGTTAAATATGTAGCAAATATGATGGGCTTCTTCGGTGTAAAAAATATTGAGACAGTAGTAATTGAAGGTCACAACAAACTCCCAGATAAAGCAGAGGAAATTATTGCTGCAGGTCTTGAAAAAGCTGTTAGAGTAGCAAGCACGTTCTAATTCACAAAAAAACAGAACTTACTTACCAATATATTTCAACCAATATCTGACTTCCATCCTTTCACTCGTACCTGGATGAACACTTTATCTTGTCAACATTATTCAACAATACTTCCCGTTAGCCAATCATGTCAGTGAAACAACACCACAGATGATGTAAGAAATTCAGTTCTTACATGGGAGTTTAATACTAAAAATCAAGAACAAATGATAACAAAGCCAAAACCAAAATAAAAAAGCACAGGAGGTATGGTCAAGACCCCATTTAGTGGACACTAAAAAAAGAGCTAAGCAGCAAGCTGGCGCCGGTACTCAATCGGCGTCAGCTTGTTTAATTTTCTTTGTGGCCTCGTAGAGTTGTAAAAATGGATATATTCCTCAATTCTCCTTTGTGCCTCGTCTACTGTTCGGATATCATAAGGGTAGAGCGCTTCCGTTTTGAGATGCGAGAAGAAGCTCTCCATAGAGGCATTGTCGTAACAATTGCCTCGGCGTGACATGCTGATTTGGGCTCCAACCTTTGGCAGCATGTCGTGATACGCATAGGACGTGTACTGGAATCCCTGATCGCTGTGAACGATCAGTCCAGACATGTCCTCTTTATTTTGAAAGGCTTTCTTGAAAGTCTGCAAAACAAGATCATTGTCATTGCGCTGCGCTAGATGGTAGGCCACGATTTCGTTATTAAACAAATCCTTGACGGCAGACAGGTACAACCATGTATCTCCGATACGATATTGGGTTACGTCAGTAACCCACTTTTGATTCGGTAAGTTGGCATGAAATTTCCGTTGCAATAAGTTTTCAACTACACGTGTCCCTATAGAAGAAGCATAGTTGCATCGATGTTTACGGCGTACTCGGGAGCGTAGTCCCATCTCTTGCATGAGGCGTAGGACCTTTTTGTGGTTAACCCATATCTTGTAGTCTTGAAGTAGAAAGAGCTGCGTTTGACGATATCCGTATTTCCCATCATATTTGCTATAGATCTTTTGAATGAACTCCTTAATTACAAGGTCTTTGTCTTGTGAACTCCGCTTTCTGTAAGCATAGAATCCACTTCTAGAGACCCCGAATAGCTTACATAACTCTGTTACATGGTACCACTCAGTCAATTTCACGATGGCATTGTACTTCTCTTGGACACCTCCCGCATCCAAATTTGTAAACACTTTTTTAGCATCGAATTCTCCCTCTCTAATTTTTGGACATATCGATTTTGATCCATGTATTCGTCACGTCGACCTCTCTGATCCAATAAGCCGAATTCACCCAACTGCTTGAACTTCTTTGTCCATGTAGTGACTCGGCCTCTGTCTGGGATCCCTAGATGTTCCATTATCTTTCGATTAGACCATCCTTCCTCCATGTACAAGCGAATTGCTTCCATCTTGATTTCATGACTATAATTCGTAAACTTTTGCCCCATTTTTGCCATAACGAAAAACACCCCCTATAGGAATCATCGGTTTAAAACACTCGTGTTTTTTCCAATGTCCACTATAAGGGGTGCACTTCAGGTATCCTGTGCTTTTTTTAGTCATTGTGACTAACTGTCTAAGTGCTTTCCACTTAAGCAGGAACTAACTTTATTGTCCAAGCACCAACTATATTGTCAAAACACTTACATTAATGTCCAGACACTAACTATAATGTCACTGAACAAAATTGTTCTAAGAAAATAAAGTTGTAGACTGGGGTTATTGATTTCTCGAGGTTTTCAATAACCAAAATCAATTGCCTTTTGAAAATAGGTTTTAGACTGGAAGTAAGGGGAGACAAAAAAACAGTCTAAAACTGAAAAATAAAGTTGTAGACTGATTATCATTACATAATTACTTTTTCTGATAAGACATTTGGCACCCTTTCCCTTAATTGTTGCACTTCTTTTTCAAAAAGCCTTCTCGCTATCTCAGAAGCTTGCGGTCTTCCAAGTTTACGATAAATAAGATGTTCTACAAAATATCTATAGTATAAATACTTCCCATTTACATTCTGTATATTTTGAAGTATAACTTCGAGCGTATTTTCATCTTGCTTATCTAAGAAATACCAGGGAACATAGTAATCTTCTCCTTGAAATACAAGCTTACTTTTCATCATGTCAAACTTACTAATAAACTCTAATTTTAAAATGGCTTTTAATTTTGTAGCTGTCTCTACCTTTAAATCAGTACTAAACTGCTTATTTAACTCATCTAAAGTCATTTTCGACACTATATTAACTTCTTTTCTAAACAAAATATCGAGAAACTTATAAAAACTTATTGCTGTCCTACACTCTACCACAAACTTGTATAATGCTAGACCAATACACTTATTATAGACCTGTATAAATATTTTCTCCAAATTGTACTTCAAACTTTTATTTTGGTCATCATTATTGAAAACAAAATCACTTTCAACTGTATCATTAAATCCAATATAAACTATACCATTTTCATCTAAGACCTTTTGTCCTAAAACTTGAGTAGTATAACAAGAAATAGCAAATATAAAATTATTTGAGAAGAGAGAAGCATGCTCTGTAGTAAATATTTTTTTCGGTTTATCATAACTCTCTCTGATATCCAAATAAGAATCCTTACCACCGTGCGCAGTGACCAAGACAATGTCTGCTACATCAGTTCTGTCACTTAGAAATTTAATAAAATCGTGAGGTGTCTTATAAAATTCATAAAATCCTTCAGCAGTTTGTTCAAATGTTTTTTTTAAGTATTTCTTGATACCACTAAAACTTCGAACACCTTTATTATCGGGTTGATAATGTATAAACTTCAAAATAACCCCTCTATTCTATGTCAAGATGCTCTATAATCGACATTTCTAATATGTTTGACACAAACTTGTTACCCAAATCGCCGTATAAGCGAATAGAATCAAGAACCTCTTGAATAGAATGTTCTTTACCATCAACCTGTAGCTTTACATCTTTAAGGATATCGTAGTACTCAAGCATGTATTTCTCAAGAGCCGCACTTATCGGATCGGAATCAGATATGGCATCAATTATTGCTTCAACAATTAACTGATCTGATTTGTTATAGTTGGTTTCAGAATATTTTAGAGCTAAAATATCCCCATCTTTTGGAACGAATCTAAACACATCGTTATTAATTAAATCTACAAATTCCAAACAATCAATTTCATGCGGAGCATGCATTGTATAAAACACTATCTTACACCTTTTATTAATTGCTTTTCTAATTTGTTTTACTAAGTCAACCCCTTTGTGAGCGTAATGCTCATTCGGAAAGTCATAATCAATTACAAGAACATCAAAAATTTCTTGTTTTTTATTTAACCTATTTAATGCATCAGTAATAGTCGATTCCCAGTGAAAATTTAATTTATATCCTATATTTTCTCTTTCTTTTAATGCTTTAAATATATCCTTATAGGCATTTATAGAAATAGAATCCGTCTCTTCATCATCATCAATAATCAATATGTTTCTTTCTATCATATTTGACCTACTTTCTAAATTTGATTTGAAATTCTGCTCCAACACTATTGTTTCTGGCTAGATTTAGTTCACCCTTATTTTCCTTTACTATTTCGTCAACAATGGATAACCCCATCCCGGAACTTTTAGTAGTCGAAAAGAAAGGATCAAAAATTCTATCTATAAGGTGATTCGGTACACCTAATCCATTATCTTTAAAGACCAGCGTTGTATAGGATGTTGTGTCTATGGCCTTTAAGAGTAGCTCTTTATTTCTATCAGAAACCTGTTTTAATGATTTTAATGAATTGCTAATAAAGTTATCAAGTATAGTTTCCAGATCATTTTTATCTATTTTCAAGTAAATATTTTCTGGAATCTCTAAAGAAATCATAATATTGTGTTCAATAAAATCATGTTCAAAACTTGCTAGGATACGATCTGAAAAACTTTTCAGATTAATGCTTTCAGTACTTCTCTTTCTAATCAGATGATCCCTTGCCTTCTTTAAATACTCTTTAGCATTACCTGATAGTTTCTCAATATGATTAAAAGAAGTTCTTACTGGTCCTATGAAGTCTTCATTTTGGTCGTGATTATTAGCTACTGTGTTCATTCCAGAAAATGTTACAGTTCTAACCTTTTCAATCTTAATTAAAGCTTGATGAATGATTCGGTGTAATAGTATTTCTTTGCTAGCAACTCTTTTGTATACTTCAAGCAATTCTTCTTGACCCTTAACAAATTGAGCTTGCTCCTTTTGACTTTGTTCGACAACACCAGTTATTTTCCTTAAGATCTTAGCTGCTTCAGGTGCTGTTTTATTTAATTCCTTTGTAACTTGCTTTAATTCAAGTACTGCAGTTTCAATATTTTGCTTAGATCTCAGGAATGTTTCATTTTTAGGTTTTTTAAAAAAATATTTTTCTAATGTTTTAATTGGATATTCAATAATGAAGTGCCTCAACTCCAAGGATTGCTCATTTTCAATAATTCCTTGTCTGTTAGTAGGGGCATCTATTCCATCGTTATGCTCTTTGTAGATTTGTACATATCCAATAAGATCTCGCGAACCGAAAAACCTTGCATATCCTTGAGCTTTTCGTATGTCTAAATCTAGCCAGTCGTTATAACTCTCGCCATATGGATGAATCCTAAAATCATCTCTATATAACCGAATGTTTCCAAATTCCTTTACTAAGGTATTCATTCTTTTTGCAAATCTAGTTTTATCTTGTGTATTAAAAAAATAAATCTTTGTTTTAACAGGGCCAAAATTATAGGGGTTAGGATGTTCTTCTGTATATTTCAAACCATCTCTAACTACTGTCATGCTTATTATCTTTGTGTCCGTTATAGGAATCTCAACCTCTACCCAAAGCGAACTGATATCTTCAAGATTATGGGGTTGAATTTCCATATTAAAAATTTGATACTCAGGTACGTGAACTTTAATTTTAAAATCGTCTTTAATAGAAAAAGGTGATTTAAATTGTTTTAAGCTATTAATGAGTTTAAGTATGTTTTTTTGATCCCAATTATCTCTTAATTTTTCTATATGAAGTGTAACCCCATGCTTGTTTGTTGTATATTCAGAGAGATAATATGGGATTTTTATCTGATCGAGATTGGTATATTCCCGTTCAAATTTAGTCCACTCGAAAGACATATCTATTTTTTCATTACTACTATCTTTAACTGAAGATAAATGTAATACTTCTCCAAGTCTGTCTACGGAAAATCTCCCAATTCCTTTATCACCATTTAATGGGCGTTGAAATTTATTGGAGAACATTTTATTTTTTTTGCTATCCGTTCCTATTACCATCCATTTTTTCTCAATATCGTCCAGACTCATTCCTGTCCCATTATCTCTAATAATTAGCTTTCCGTTACCTGATTCTAAATCTACAAATTCTAAATCAACTTCTGTTGCATCTGCATCATATGAGTTTTTAACTAATTCAAAAACTGCAGTTATTTGGTCTGTGACAAGATCTTTACCTAACAAATTTTTAATGTTAGTAGAAGCCTTGAAATTAAATGTATTAATAATACCCACCTCTCTCTGGTCAGTATTTCTAAATGATGTAAAAAATTAACTTCTCAAACATTTTATTATTTGATTTGCAATTGCCCTCGCAAAAAGGGGAGGGACCGCATTACCAACTTGTGTATATTGAGGAGTTTCATATTTTCTTCTATCCCCACCAGTTGTTCGTTTTCCGTAGAATACAAAACTATCATCAAATGATTGTAGTCTAGCAAATTCTCTTACAGATAAAATTCTTGGATTTCCTTGGTCGTAGTGAACAATATCATCTGGAAGTGTTAATACTGTGGGGGAAACTGAATCCTTTTCTAATTTTGTGCATCGATATTTTTTGGTTTTAAAGTATTTCAATTCTTCAGAAGTTAATCGTATCAACAGATCTCCAACACTCTCACCAGGCTTTAACTTTTCAAACCGTTTAACCGTCTTCTCTTGGTGTGTTGATGCCTTATGATTCTCTAATCTAATTGCTCGGATCGTTTCTCCATTAGCATTTGGTGTAAGCCCGTTTCTTAATAATTGTTGATATGGGGTAACTCTATATCTTCCGTTATAGTTAGATGATACCTGCCCATTTTTCAAAAATCTTAAATCAGATATAGCGTCTTCTACCGATACTACCACTTTGTGTTTTTCTGGAAATGTAGGGATCTGAAGCCTATCTTTCTTTCTTTTAAAATTTCGAGTACCGAAAAAAATTACCCTAGGTCTATTTTGAGGAACCCCATAATCTTTAGCATTCAATAACTTATATTCAACATAATAGCCAAATGTTTTGGCTTCTTTTTTTATAATTTCTGGTACTATTTCATCTTCGTATATAGTCCCTGAGATTCCTTTTATTTTTTTCACCTTATACGAGAGCATTCCTTCTACATTTTCAATAACAAAGTACTTTGGTTTTACCAATTTCACTATTTTTAGATAATCCAAAAATAATCTATTTCTTGGATCGTTCTCGTCTCTTTTTCCAGTTAAACTAAAACCTTGACAAGGAGGTCCTCCAACAATTACATCAATTGTGGCTCCTCCAAGGAAATCATTTAAAGTTGATCTTTTAGTCAACTTACCAATATCATCATTAAAAAAGTTCAAATTATATCCTAATTGATCGTGACGTCTTTTATATGTCTCTGCGGCTTCTTTGCTATAGTCACTAGCAAATGGAATTTGAAATCCTGCTTGGAGAAACCCCTCACTCATTCCTCCAGCACCACAAAAAAGGTCAAGTACCGTATACATATTATTAATCACCCGTTATCCCATACAATTCTAGAACCAGGATAACATACTAGCCCTCTTAATAATAGGCGAACAGTCAAAAATACAAAATTCTTACAGCATACCAATATTGCTGAATGATGACAACATAAAAATAGTATTGCTTATGATCTTATATCAACCTACCCTTTATTTTTGCAGCCCACCTCAACGGGGTGTCTTGAGACATATGTTTCAAAAAACTACAATCATAGTCATGATCATTTTTTAAGTAATCACGATTCCACGAGCCATTATTTTGAATTAAGATATTAAGTAAGTAATCTGTTGCTTCCTTTCTCATGTCTGCAAAAAATTCCTCCAATCCCTTTGGAGACACCATGAGAGTAGAGATAGAGTATTGATCAGGCCTGCCAATTTCGATAATTAAAACTTCGCCAGAATTAGCAGCTCTAATTAATACATTGGCATATTTTCTCCTAGTACTCTCCGTCACAAATGATATTCCTTTATCGCCTGGCAGGTCACCAATTTGTAAATCAATTAAAGCCTCAGGCATTAAATTCTGTAATTCTTTAATTGCCTCCACAAAATCTTCAAGACCTGTATTTTTCAGGTCGTACTCCACTTGCAATGGCCGAAAGTCTACCGATTTTCTTTTACCTCCAGACACTGACTCAATAGTTGTCACCAAGTTATTGGAGGTATCTCCGTCATTCTTTTCCTCCTTACTTAATGACAAACTATTAGCTTCTATAGTTTCATTTATTGTTACGCTTGGCTTAAAGTCAAATCGCAATCGAGTTGCTTGTACATCAATTTGTGGGTGCACTTGCGCATCAAAAGAGGGGAGAAGTGATTCGTCAAGCTCATGAGCGTCACCAGTTTTGGATCTTTTAACAACTCGGCTACCGACATTCTGACTAGAGGCACTTCGAATCACCACACCCTCATGTTCAACAGTTATACTTCGATAGGGTGGCACAAGGCCCGTTGCGTCTAATATGTTTAGAACTAAAATTGTTCTGTCGTTTTCGATAACTCGGCCGACCCAATTACTATTGCCTTGTAGTGGGACGTGGACACTCACTTTATTGTTGGTAGATAACTGAGAAACAGGGTTGAGTGGATTAGTTTGCATCGCATTACGAAAAAAAGATTGATACACCTGATTCCATGCTTTTCTAGCTAAACGGTCATTATAAAGCCACACGAGATGAGCGATTAACCCTCTGTTAATATATGATTTGGGTATCGCTTTGGAAAGATTAATATAGTAATCACCGTTCGTATCGTCTGTATCCAATATCAGGCTATCAAGTCCTGTAGGATGTAGAATCGCGTTCGCCAAAAAACGCGAGGGAGTAAGAAATGCCCTTATGATTTCTATACAAGGAACGACCACATCTTTATCCTCATGCTGAAGAACCCAGCAGAGTTCCTCATAATTTTCTTTGAAAAAGAGCTTATACAGTTCTTTTCCAAATGCCATTCTAGCTGGTATCACTTGTCCATTCTGTACCTGTTTAAGGAAAAGCCTTTCTATTTTACCGCGTCCCATACTTTTCATTGGTTTACCATCAATAACATACTGTCCAAATCGAAGCCAAGGCAACGCTCCCCAAGGAATTGTTGCAGTCTGATCAATGGCACCATTGGTTCTACGGAATACCACATCAAAAACCCATTCCCCATTTCCTTTCCGATAGGGAGAGCGAAACCAGTGAATAGATACTTGTTCGCCTTTATTAAATGGCCAATTTGAAAATTTTAATGTATCCAAAGTGATTCACCACCGTCTCGTACCGCTTGAATTGTTGGAGATTCATAGTGATATTGTAGAATTTGCGCTTCGATTTCATCTGAAATCAGAGAAGTATATCCTGGTCTCAAGCCCGCAATTCTTTCTATTTTCCAACGCAAAATCCGTTCATTTCGGTTGTGAAGAAGCTGTGTAGCCCATCTAATTCTTCTTATTTGAAATTGTTCAATGTCTTCGGTGTACAATTTGAATACACTCATGGTAACTGGCAATCTATTTTTGTGTTTCTCGAGTAATGACTGCAAACCAATTTGTTTGCCAACGTAAGCAATCGTGACCCTAATAGGCTTTTGCATTTCATTTGAAAGTATTTTTTTGCACTCTGCCTCAACCTTGACGCTCGTTTCTAAATCACGCAACTCCCAATTGACTCTCTGGATGACGTCCTTTTTAGTTCTTCTGTGATCTGATCGGCTATGAACTATCGGCGCATCTTTCTTGGTTACTTTTAGCTTAGGCCGAGACTGCCGATTTTTCTCAGCTACATCTCTTTCTAACAACTGAGCATATTTAATAACCGTCTTCGGATCTACCCCTAGATCACGCGCAATTTTCCTGAAGGAACCTGTTTGATGTTGTACTTTATTAACCAGAAGGGAAAACCAAACGGGACCAAATTCCTTTATCCTCCCGATTCGTAATTGATCTTTTTCAGAACGATCCGGACCTCTTCGTGAATAGACAAAACCACATTCGCAACTAAATGTCCCAACTGGTCTCCGAGTATCAGAACAAATCGTTACATCACAATGATCTATCACTTTCTTCAAAAAATGATCTGCAGCATGGTTTAGACAGGGCCAAGGAGGCTGTCCAAATGGATGGTAACCTCTAGTTTTGTTTAGAAATTCTTCTACCGAATGAAATACAAAGTTGATCAATAAAAGATAACGGATGGGGTTAAGGGTACGTCTTGTCTTTCGAGTAGCAAAAGATAACCAACTAAACTCGTCTTCTATTGTTGATTCCAAAAGCACTAATAACTCGTTTCCATAATGAAGTTCAAAGTCCCGATGCAACATTCCCTGACGAATCCTTCCGCTAGGAGTGGCATATTGTGAGTATTGTAATTCAGGCAAAAAGATTGTTTTCGCTTTATATAGATTTGGAATGTCAGATATGGAATACAGTGTTTGTATGTCTCGTGCTAGATTTAATAGCATCTCTTTTGTTTTTGTTGAAAGTGGTTCATCGTTCGCTAAAATGGATTCCACTTTATTTTTCTCTATGCCCGTCAGTGGACAAACAGTAAAACCATGTCTGTTGAGCTGATCTGTGGGATACGCTACTAGAGGAGAGTGGTGAATTGGGCAAATAAACACTCCAGGGGTATTGTGAACACGATGCCAGTACGACTCACCATAAGCTTGGATATCATCTGAAAGACATTCCATACAAAAGCACAACCTGTTCTTTTGACACACACCACCTGCCATAATCCCAATTGCCATTTGAACAGCTCTTCCTTGATTTCCTTTCAGCATGTCTTTGATCTTTTTAGAGCGGTCTGGTGGTAGAAATGGCGCATAAAAAGGGAATAAACTGTGCTTATCAATGAAATCATCAGCAGTATAAACTGCCCCCATTGGGAGCCTCTGAATTAATGCATGTAACTGGCTAGAGAAACCAATAGAGGAGACTATTGCTTCAGAACCAAACAAGTCCTGCAAAGTGGATTTAAAACTTACATTACCACTTCGAGCATGGTACCGTGCAAACACACTATACATTAACTCATCCGGGTAGGGAGTAGGAAAAAAGGAAAGCATGGCAGTCTCTCCCTTACGCTAAGAACTCATTTGGATCTTTTATATATCCAGCCAATTTCAATGACTCATATCCAGAAAGCTTTTTAGCTTGTCCAAGGGAAGTGATTTCCCTTAAATCTTCGCCAGTGCGAATTCCACGCTTTCTTTCACGAGTAGATTTTGGTGGAGATGATACAGTCTTTACTTTGGAGTTAGCTAAGGCTATTTTTAGAGCTAATTGATTGAGATCAATGTCCTCTAGTGCCTGTTGATGTTCCTGGACAGTTATCTCCGCTGCTGCATTTGCAACTGCTGGCTCAATTCCAGCATCAATTAACCAATTGGCTATCTGTTTTATGATCAGGACATTAGGATCAAACCCCAGTTCTGATTTAATCATTTCGAGACGTTTTTCTTGTATATGCTTCGCTTCCAATTCATCTATGTAGTCCATGACGGATAAGCTAGCATAGACATCTCCAAACTTGGCAATTTTACTTTTATCACCGGATTTCAACGCTTTTAGAGCAGGTTGAAGCAGCTGCAATCGATCTTTTGCCACAGACTTAATAATCGAAGGCGTAAGGCATCCTTTATCAGTATCGATTGCACGCCACTGTGACAACATGAAAAGCTTAATAGCAATGTCTGTTATTCCTTGAGATTCTTCGTACATGGTTTCCTTAATTTCATCTGTAAACTTTGCTTTGTTATTAGTCCACTGAAATTTCCACAATCCTTGCAAAAAGAAATCCCACTCATCATCATTTTTCATCCGGTCCCAGATTAGATCACCTTGTCCTGTTCCACGGCGCGCATTTCGGAATTCTCCGTCCAGAATAGGGAGAGCCTTGAAAGTACCAACTACAACTACTGGTAGTCCAATGGTATTCACAAGTTGGACGAAAAAGTTGAGCATTCGTAAACCTCCACCACTTTTGGCCTCACTGAGGTTTTGGATCTCATCTATAATCAAAACTCCAAGACAATGTACGGCCGCGATTTGCGCCATGATCGGTAATAACTCATCCACAGAACGGCGACCACCCGCATGCTTTTTGTGATAATTCGTTCCGAGCATCTGATCAATTGCTTGGAAGAAATTAATACAAAGCCCCTTAATAGAGCCATCTTGAGGGCAGTCCATTTTCATCCACACGATTTGGTAAAGGCTAAGGTTATGTTCCTTATACTTACTATGCATGATGACCTGAGGATACATAGACATTACACGATTCAAGGCAGATGATTTTCCGATTCCAGAAATACCCACAATCGCAAAGCCTGATGAACTTGGATTATTGATCGGATAGAGGCTGCTTTCTCCATAAGCAATAAGGTCGTGAGCATCATTTCTTGCACGAATTGCATAGTTTGGTTCCAAAGGATTCCTACCTATATATCCATCCCGGATTAGTCTCGATATTCTCTGTTCCAGCTCAATATGAGTAGACAAGGGCTGAAAGTAATCTCGCGCAATTCGTTGAACACAGTGTAATCGTAAGTGCGTTGGCAAATTTCTTTCATTCACATTGAATCTAGGTCTTGAAGCCATTTTCCTAACTGCAGTCGCTTCATCCCAAATTGGTGGAAGTGCTTCCAGAAGAGGATTACCAGCATAATCCTCTAGCTGGGGATCATAGTAGTAAGCTTCAACCGATAAACCCCTGAAAATTGAATTTGAAGGGGTTATAGCATTACTCATCTTCATCACCATCATCATATGAATTTAGTATGGACCGTAACCGAGAGGTCTTCTCGGCAGGGGGAATGTAGCCAGTATCTGCCGTTGTATTGTTCTTTGTAAAGAGAACTATTTTGTCTGTTTTTTCTCTTGATATATCTTGTCTGGAATCTCCCAAACTTAATGCTTCTTTTCCTTGATTTTGTTCTTTTTCTAATTTGCGATTTTTACGGATGTTCTTTGTTCTCTCACGATCACTAGAATCACTTTTTTCCAAGGTCTCGTTAGTTTTTCGTGTAGCCTCTTGAACGACACCCTTTATATATGCATCCAGTTCGATCTTGGCTCGTATAGTATCATCACTTTTTTCTTGCTTCCCTAACTTCTCTATTTCTAATAAGTCTTCTACCTCATCAAATCGTTTATTGAAATATCGTTCTTCTCTCTCAAACAAATAGCATTTCTCAAACCTTTGTCCATCATCAAGCCAAATATATATTGAATTCGTCGTTCGTGGATCGTAAGCGACCGGGATAAGCCAGCTTCCCTTAGCTCTAGCTTTCGTAAACCATTGCTCTCGAATGGCGACATCACTTGTATAAGCCATTCCTTTAAATAAAATCCCTGTCTTAGTAACAGAAGCATTACCTTTGTACATTAAATTTAACTTCACGATATCTTCTGAGTGCTTTTTCAGCCTTCCGGTTCGATTCATAATGCCCCAATTCCATAGTTCTCGTGGAATAGAAGAAATATTATCAGCTACTAAAAATTCATTGCGGTCATACCACTCCATGTAGTGCTGATTGTTATGATAAAGAATCGTTCTGATGATGATCTGTGTGAACTCATGCAGTGTCAACTTGGCATCTAGACGATAGTCTCGTTCACCACGTTCTCTATTTCTCGCAGCAACTGCACCTGGTATCCACTTGATCGTTCGATGATTGAATAAACGAAATTGCTGCTCCACAATCCCTTTCCAGTCAGCGCGATAGGGTGGTTCTGTCTCTACATCAACTCCCAGTGTATTGATCAGGTTATTGGGCATCGTTCCCTCAAGTTCTCCTCGATCTGCTGTGAGTTTCTGTGGCAAATGACTACTTATCCATACATCGTCCTCTATCTCAATGCCATATTCAGCACAATATGATCGTTTGTCTGATGCCGTGTTTGCAAGAGCCATCATTGCTCCTAACCAACTTGGGCCTTCCAATCCAACATACAGACCAGCAATATATCTACTAAAAACATCAATCACGACATAAATGATTGGTCGGCCAATAATCCATTCTCTGTTATATTGACTAACTAGGTAAATATCCGCAACGGTGGCGTCAATCTGAAAGCGAGAGCCAGGACCAAATGATTCTTTCGTTGAACTCCCCAATATAGGCCTATGCTTAAGTTCAAAATTTCTTTTACCTTGCCGTTTCTTTATTGATTCCTCTAAATCAAGCTCCTTCTGATACCAATACCTGAACTGTCCATAGGTAGGTAATTCATCCTTGGCAGGTAGTAGGGGAATCCGAGTATCTTCACTTTTTTTAAATCCAATATTGAAAAATGCTTCCAACGTTTTCTGATAGGCACGTCTTAAAGGAGCCTTTTCTTTCGTGTTATAAAACAAACGAATCCCTGAACGAAAAGATTGCTTCATCTCTTCTGAAATGTTTACTCCTGTAGGCTCATCAGAGAATTTTTTAGGGCGTCCTCTTTTAGTTTCACCGCCAATTCGTTCAGTTCCTAAACCACCGGAATTTTTATAATAGGGTAATAAAGCATTAACCATCTTACCAGCTTGCCAGTATCTTCTTAGGTATCGATAAATGGTACTTTTATGTATTTGAGATGTTTGTACTGCGTCTGCAACCATGACGCCTCGCAGCTTGGGATCAAAGACATCGGGTTCTTGTTCTACAATTGGAGAGATTACTTCCCATGCCTTGTCCCTTATCTCCTTGTGTTTTTGGGGAATAGAAGCTTCCTCAATAAACAGATTGGGGAATTGTATATATTCGATCACTCGGTGATGTTTTTCCAGAGCACTTTTAACATACTCTTCGACAGTCCTTACCTGAGGAAATGCTTTTTCATCATCTAAAGCAATCGTAACGACCTTTTTACGTTGGGAATCGATCCACAGTATCCGTTCAATGTGGCCTTTATCTAATGGCTCAGCATCAATATTTTTCCATTCGACAACAGTGTTTGTAACGAGCCACTCCAACATTTTTATCCCCCCATTGCCGAGTTCCTTAGTTGCTCATTTTCAATAATTATTTCGTCCAATGGCTGCGATGGTAAGATTGGTTTACTCATATTTACTTTCCATCTCTTCGCTGCTATGAAATGCCGTACCATTGCTAAGGATGTTCCTGGTTCTAGACCTAACTTATCGTCTGCTATGGAAGTTGCTGAGGCCAATGATGTATGAGCATCTGAGAGATTTTCAAGAACAATCTTCTCTATCCCAGATACAATGTAGGGGCCAAGATGATGAACATCCTCATTATGTCGTTCTTTATGAACCCATTCGATGTTCTGTATTAAGATCTTTGGGATGTCTACTTCCGTAACAATTCCCCAGTCAATGTTGCGTTTTGCCCAATAACGTCTTTCAATTTCAAACTTCTCAATTACTCTATGAGAATCTAATTGTGAAGAAGGTTTGATTGTTCTGGCTATCTCACGATTGCCGACAGAAATCATAAAATCAGTTGTTATTACAATAGGTTGGGTAGATTTCGGATCTGTAGGATGCTTGATATTTAATTCCTCAGCAATGGAGAGGGTTTCTTCGATGGGAAGGAGAGGAAACTGCTCACGGATATCAGTAACAATATCTGACCATTCAAGAATGTAATAATAGGAGCGTTCTAAATCAGAATGAACATGGTGGATTCGGTTTGTTTTCCAGCCACGGATACGGGTTGCTCGTCCAGAAGACGGGACATCCTGAATCAGGAGCCAAGGGATATAATCATGTAGATAGCCTTGACCGCGGCCTTCTTTTATTCGTTTTTCTATCTGTGTTAAAGAGGACTCACGTTTGCGTTTGGGCAAAAATATACCTCCTTTGTAATCATTAATCATCAGTCCCCAATAATCCAATTTATCCATTTCTTTGCATATGTCCCGTTTGGGTCTAATTGCTTTGTTGAGGAAGAAATAAATCGATTGATTTGACTAAAATCTGGCCCTAGACACCCTATAGCAGTCCATCGATCCATAAAATCAATAAAATTTTTACCTAGTAAATAGCCATGTCCTTGAATATTATTACGTGATAAGTAGACGACAGGACAATCAGGACCTTCTGTTAAGTCAAAAGCTAGGAAATCCCCTTTCCCAACATCGCAAAATATTAGTTTGTTATGCCAAACCTTACTAATAGGATCATCTGTATTCATGTGGTATTCCTTAATGAATATATTTTTGAACCGATTAATACGGATTAAATCTTTTAGATCCCATCCAAAATCACAGTTGAATTTTCTGTATTCCTGAGGACATTCTACAATTAATTCAACATCTTCCATTAGCGACCAGGAAATTTGTATTTTCGAAGAAAATTGAAGTAATGTCTCACGAAACGACAGCGGTAGTTTCACACCTAACTTTTTTTCGATTTCTTCAACTTGTTGCAAGGTAGCAGGTTTGGTAACTAGAACCTCTTCTATATCACCGCCAATTTCCCAAATATGGTCTGTAAATTTATCCAATCTAACTTTCCAAGCATTCCATGGTTTCATAAATAGAATATTCCCCATTGGTTTCCTTCCTTTCGTAAAACTCCCGATGTAGCTATAACACAAAAAGAGCTACCCATAGAAGGTAGCTCAACAATAGACATTATTCTAAGTTGTAGCTTCTCGGATGTTTCCATCATCAAGTACCACACCAGAAGTATAACCTTATACTTCCAGTCTAATACTTTATTTTGCAGTCTACAACTTTATTTTTCAGTCTAACACTTTATTTTCTAGTCTAAAACTTTATTTGCTTGGAACAAAAATCAATATCCAACTAATTCCCCTTACTCTACCGTAACACTCTTCGCCAAATTCCGTGGTTTATCCACGTCCAGGCCGCGAACGACAGATGCAAAGTAGGAAAGCAATTGCAATGGAATGACGGTCAAAATAGGTGTCAGCATAGGCAATGTGGCTGGCAAGTAGATCACTTCATCGACGCTCTTTGCCAGGTCGTTGTTGCCTTCGATCGCAAAGCCCAGTACGCGTGCGCCGCGGGCTTTTACTTCCACGATGTTGCTCACCATTTTTTCGTAGATATCCGGTTGTGTAGCTAGTGCGACTACCGGTACGTTATCTTCAATCAGCGCGAGGGTGCCGTGTTTCAGTTCACCAGCAGGGTAAGCTTCGGAGTGGATGTACGAGATCTCCTTGAGCTTCAGGGAGCCTTCCAGCGAGACTGCATAGTCGAGGCTGCGTCCGATAAAGAACAGGCTGTTTACGCCTTTGGTGCTCTCTGCAAAGTGACGAACCTGCTCGGCATCTTCCAGCATGGAAGTGATTTTCGCAGGGATTTCTTGCAGATGATCCACCACTTCAGCTACTTCCGTCGCTGCCAGTGTACCTTTTACCTGTGCCAGATAGAGGCTGAACAGATACAGGGCTACCACTTGGGACGTATATGCCTTCGTGGACGCTACCGCTACTTCTGGGCCTGCCCATGTAAAGATGACTTCGTCTGCTTCACGAGCTACGGAGCTGCCTACCACATTGGTGATTGCCATGACCTTGACGTTACTCTTTTTCGCTTCACGCAGAGCCGCCAGTGTGTCTGCTGTTTCACCAGATTGGCTGATCACGATCATCAAGGTGTTGTCCGTGTAGATCGGATCACGGTAACGGAACTCCGATGCAACAGCTACTTCCACTGGAACGCGGGTCCATTTTTCAATGACGTCTTTACCGACCAGACCTGCGTGCATAGAAGTACCGCAAGCCACGATATAGATGCGATCGTATTTCGCCAGTTCGGCATCGCTCATTTTCAGCTCAGGCATTACGATACGCTTGTTCTCCTGATCAATGCGAGCGCCCATCGTTTCACGAACAGCTTGTGGCTGCTCATGGATTTCTTTGAGCATAAAGGAATCGTAGCCGCCTTTTTCAGCCTGCACCAGATCCCACTCTACATGGAACAGTTCCCGCTCGATTTTCGCACCTGTTTCTGCGTCCATCAGCTTTACGCCATCACGGGTGAGCACAGCCATTTCGCCTTCGTTCAAAATGTACACGTCGCGCGTATGCTCCAAAATCGCAGGGATATCGGAACCGATGAAGCTCTCGCCTTCACCCACACCGACTACCAGTGGGCTTGCCAGACGAATGGCCACCAATTTATCCGGCTCATGCTCGGTCATAATTCCCAATGCGTAAGCACCACGCATACGTTGTACCGCTTTGCGTGCAGTCGAAACGATATCGCCATCATACAAGTCAGCCAGCAAGTGAGCGATGACTTCTGTATCCGTCTCAGAGGTAAAGGTGTAGCCTTTGCTCAGCAGCTCTTCTTTGATCGGCAGGAAGTTCTCGATGATTCCATTGTGCACGACAGCAAAGGAATGCTTTGCATCTGTGTGAGGGTGGGAGTTTTCGTTAGACGGTTTTCCGTGTGTCGCCCAACGAGTATGTCCAATCCCAATGAAACCACCTAACGGATGAGATTCCAGACGCTCTTCCAGCACAGCCAAACGGCCCTGTGCTTTATCCAGCTCCAATCCCTTCTCGTTCAATACGGCTACCCCAGCCGAGTCGTATCCACGATACTCCAGCTTGCGAAGACCCCCGATGATAATATCCTGCGCTTGTTTATTTCCAATATATCCAACGATTCCGCACATAAGTGATGATCCCCTTCCAAATAAGGCGGGGACACAACCCAATGCCAATGGTACGGGGGTGTGCCCCCGCCATTCCATTTATTTTTTATCTATTCACGATTTCATTCATGGTTAACGTTGCATGGACTGTCAAATCGTATCATGCGCAAGTTTTTGTCCACCAGATTTCTCTGATATTTTGTACCTGCGCTCCACGGTAGTGATACTGCTGCCGGGAGGTATCCGCCGAAATCTTCGATAAACCTCCACCTCGTCCACTGGGCCTTTTTCCGGTCAGCCACAGTGCTGGCGCTTTACAACAAGTAATTATTCCTTACATTCATTATGTTTGGGCTTTGTTCTGCAATCGCCTCCCTTTCAGCTACAAGATTGTGCTATAGCCAGATGCACATGAACACTTTACCACATCTCGCTGTTAGCGACAATCATATCTTTGTCATTTACTTGTATGCGAAAGGGAGTGGCTCTGAACCACTCCCTTCACATATTTTTTACACGAGCTCTTGTTTCACGACATCGACGATCCGATGGACCAAGCCCTCTAGCTGAGAAGCGTCCGGTCCTTCTGCCATCACGCGAACGATTGGCTCGGTTCCAGATGGGCGTACCAGTACGCGTCCATTCCCAGCCAATTCTTCCTCGACAACTCGGATAGCCTGTTCGATCGCCTCGTTACCGTTCAACTTTGATTTATCTTCTACTCGTACATTGATCAGGAGCTGCGGGTACTTCACCATGACCTTTTTGAGCTCGGACAATGGTTTCCCCGATTCCTTGACGATGTTCAACAGCTGCAGACCGGTCAACAACCCATCACCTGTCGTATTGTAGTCCAAGAAGACGATATGGCCAGATTGCTCGCCACCCAGGTTGTAGCCGCCGCGCAGCATTTCTTCCACGACATAACGATCACCTACGGCTGTCTTGGTCGTATTGATGGAGCATTCCTCCATGCCTTTGAAAAAGCCCATATTGGCCATGACCGTCGTCACAATCGTGTTGTTGTTCAACTTCCCTTTTGCCTTCAGGGCACGTGCACAGATCGCCATAATGTAATCGCCATCGATGATTTCACCGTTATCATCTACCGCGATACAACGATCAGCATCTCCGTCAAAGGAAAGGCCCAGATCAGCTTTATGTTTCAGCACTTCCTCCTGAACTCGTTCAGGATGAGTAGAGCCGCATTGATCATTAATATTGATTCCATTTGGATTGGCGCCGATCGTGATGACTTCTGCGTCCACGTCAGCAAACAGACGTGCAGCCAACGAAGAGACCGCTCCGTTTGCACAATCCAAAACGACTTTCAAGCCGTCAAATCGCTCGGATACGGTACTTTTCAAGTGGGAGAGGTATTTTTGTCCACCCTCCAAGAACTCGAGTACAGTCCCGATATTTTCACCTGTCGGACGAGGTAGAGTATCCTCTGTCGCATCCAGGTATTGTTCGATTTCTGCTTCTACTTCATCGGACAGTTTAAAGCCGTTGCTGCCGAAGAACTTGATGCCGTTATCCGGAAACGGATTGTGGGAGGCGGAAATCATGACACCCGCATCTGCTCCCAACGCTCGCGTGAGATATGCCACACCCGAGGTAGAGATGACACCCAATCTGACTACTTCTACTCCGACCGATAGCAGGCCTGCCAAAAGTGAGTTTTCCAGCATTTGACCGGAAATGCGCGTATCACGCCCAATCACTACCTTTGGTTTACCTTCTTGTTTGTGTCTCGTGAGAACATAACCGCCAACGCGTCCGATTTTAAATGCCAGTTCGGGTGTTAGCTGTGCATTCGCCACACCGCGTACACCGTCAGTTCCGAAATACTTCCCCATGTTTGTCCCTCATTTCCTTCCTTGTGCACACAACAGCTTATGTCTACCTTTGCTTGTTCGTGATTTCTACTGTGACCTTCTTGGGTGCGCTTTCTGATGGCTTGATGTAATCGGATTGGTTGAAGATATAGTTCAACGCAATCTCGTACACTCCAGCCGGCATATTGCTGACATCGGCTACAACTTGCAGGTCTTCTGGTCTCAACTGACCCAATATCTGAGCCGCCCCTACGGCATCAAAGTCAATCGTAGACATTTCCTGACCATCCGTCGATAGCACCTTGGCTTGCAAGTTTTCTGATAGCCCGCTGATGCGGATCGGAATCTTTTCCAAACGCTTGGTCGTAGAAGGCACGACCTTTAGTGACACTTTTAAATACTCCGGTTCTACCTTCACGATATTATCCATTACCGGTATTTTTAGCTCTAACAGACGATCTGATGTAATGTTGCTAAGATCAATTTCCGGGCCTGGGTACGTGGTCGCTTTCATAGCGTCTATCACTTCTTTCGGCCCAAACACCGTCACTTCATCCACATTCATATCCACACTAGCCAAACTATAGCCATTTGGCATTTCATTCGTCAAGTTTAATTTGACAGGTACCTTGATGAACGGGCTTGTGACAGGAATGTTCACTTCAACCGTAAGTGGAACGACGTCAGCTCCCTGAATCACATTCCCCGACTTGTCCACTACTTTGAGAGGAACGGTGGTCTTTATGGCCGAAGTGGCTCCTTCCAGATCGACAGATGCTTTTACAGCAGCCACTTTGTCTACCTGGCTCTCCGGAACGCGTACAAGCGCACGGAACGGCTTCACAATCGGCTCCCCAGCTGTATATCCAGGTGCGACTACCCCCAGCATCTCCACGTTTACTTCTCGTTCTACCGTCTTTTTCTCTTCCAGGGTAATTTCCACGATGTTTGGGATAATCCCTACTTTCACTTCATCAGGAAAGCCCTTGTACTGAACAGGGACCTTATGCGTACCTTTGCCCAGTCCCGTCGCATCTACGTAGACCTCCCACGAATCCGCAGGGAAGAAATTATGTCGGTAAAACGGGTTGTTACTCTCCAACGCCACCTTGACCGTTCGCTGCTGCTTGACTACCTGAAAACGGTCTGTATCGTATTTCACATGCAAATTGACACCATCAATAAATACTGGCTGACTTGCTTCGGGAGTCGTCGTCTGCTCGGTCTCCAGATTGACGACCATCCACATCATGACTGCCAAAAGTAGCGCAACTGCGCGAGCAAACCAATGACTATTTAACCATTTATCCATGTTTTCGCCTCCATTGCCAACGACTTCCCATGGATTTGCCCTTCGACAGAGGCTGGAGCTGATCAGTCAGGATCTCTGCCAACTGCTCCTCCGTCAGGTTGCGGTTCATCGTGCCATGTGCGGCAAAAGACACCTGCCCAGTCTCCTCCGAGACGATAATGGACATCCCATCAGAGACCTCGCTGACACCGATTGCGGCACGGTGGCGCGTTCCCAACTCCTTGGAGATCGAGTTGTTTTCGGACAGCGGTAAATAACAGGCAGCAGCCAAAATAACGTCTTTACGCATAATGACTGCCCCGTCGTGCAAGGGCGTGTTTGGGATGAAAATATTGATCAACAGCTCAGAACTAACCCGACCATTGATCGCGATACCTGTTTCCACGTAATCATTCAAGCCCGTCTCACGCTCAATGACGATCAGAGCCCCAATACGCCGCTTGGCCATATACGTGACCGATTTGCATACTTCTTGCACCAGACGACTGACCATATCGTCATCCTGAATGGTGCTGGAACGGGAAAAAAGCTTGCCCCGCCCCAATTGTTCGAGGGCACGCCGCAATTCTGGCTGAAAGATAATGACGACGGCCAGTACCCCAAAGGTAAAGGCTTGTGACATCAACCAGTGCAACGTCGTGAGCTGAAAATATTTGCTGAGGAGCCAGGTGATCACGATGACCATGATCCCCTTCAACAATTGTACTGCGCGCGTCCCACGAATGAGCATAATTATTTTATAAATCACGTATGTAACGAGTAAAATGTCCGTTCCATACCGAAGTAAATCCCCGTAGTCCAACGATATCATAACGAAGCCCCCATATCTCGCTCCATCTCAATGAAGTCAGTCTATCTCCTGTGGAAAAAGCACGGCTCCGCTGCCGTGCTGTAGATAGCTGTACTCTCTATTTTCTCTTATGGCAAGACTGGAAGCAAGTCATTTCCAATATTTTTCACTTCATACCAGATCCAATCTACGATGGCTTCGATGGATTCTGTGTTTCCAGCCACTTGGGCCGTAGATGCGACGAACACTTTTCCTTCGATCGCGACCACATTTCCTTTTACCTGACCTTGCACTTCTACGTTTCCGTTTCGCACGACCAAATCACCATCAATGCTGGTTCCAGCCGGTACGACGACCACATTTCGTTCACGGTCGATTTTTAGTTTATCCATGTTGGCGGAGGAAACTTGCAAGATGTTATCCCGATCGAACCAGTTGGCACACAAGCTGCCCGTCATCAGAAAGAGAAAGACAGCCGCTGCTGTGAGGAACGGGTGTCTCCGCAGCCAACCCGAAAACAAATTCTTTTTGGTCTCTGCAGGCAATTGTGCAAGTACACGCGCCGTAAAATCAGAGGAGACATGAATATGCGAAGCACTCTGCACAAAGGCGATGGCCCGCTGCAATTCATGCATGTGCTGGCGGCAGCTCACACAGGTTCTCATATGTGTTTGCAAATGCTGATTGGTTAGCTCGTCAGTGTCCCCATCCAGAAATTCATGAATGAGGATAATCATATCCCGGCATTCCATCTTGATTTTCTCCTTTCTCACATCAATCGCAACTTGCTGCGTAAAGCTTCTCTTCCCCGGTGAATTCGCGTTTTGATTGTCGTCACAGGCAATTTCACAATATCGCTAATTTCCTGCAATGACAGGTCTTCGATATAGCGCAAGATCATAATGGATCGGTACTTTGGTTGCAAATGAGACAATGCGTCCTGTACGGTCTCCTGTAGCTCCTGCGTCACTAATTTATCCTCCGGCGTACGCTCATTTGATGACAAGCGTGAGTACCAGTCCATGCCTTGCCCTGGCTCTGTTTCTTCGTCCAATGAAAAATCCGGCCGTTTCTTTCGGCCACGGTCGATGCATAAATTGGTCGCGATACGGTAGATCCAGGTGGAGAACTTGTAGCCTTCATCGTACGTATGCAAATTGGCGTATACCCGCAGAAACGTCTCCTGCGCGATATCTTCCGCATCCTGGCGATTTCCCACCATACGATACGCTAGCTGGAATATCTTATCCTTATAAATCTCGATCAACTCGGCAAAGGCTTCGCGATCTCCACGCTTTGCTCGTTGAGTCAACCGCTTCTCTACAAAATCCATGCGATCCTCCCCACAATACCGTAATCCTATATACGGATGATACTGCAAATGGTTTCGTATCTTTTCGTGTTTGTGCAGGTAATTTGTTGGGAAATACAGGAATAAGCGTAACTTTACCCTCTATATATTAGTGATGGTAGCTCTTTTATCCTAACGCTGTAAAGGAGAGTGGGACAAATGTCAAAAAATGATGTTCTCCTCCAGATCGAAAGACTGCGAAAAGAACTAAACGAACAGTATAAGACACAGGCTTCCATCACTCCCGAGTTGGTGGAGCTAAGTGTAAGACTCGACCATCTCCTAAATAAACTGCATCTCCATCCTTAGAATGTACTGTTTTCTTCCAACAATGTAAAGACACGGAAATGCGAAAAAGAGAGGCGCACAGTGGCCTCTCTTTTTGTTATGGTTTTACCTTTTGATTAAAGTAATTTATCTCCAAAGGCAGAGCTCATCAGAGCAACTGCTACACGTGCTGTATGATTTTCGCTATCCAGAATCGGGTTCACTTCGACAAACTCCGCTGAACAGAGAATATCTGCATCTGCCAGCATTTCCAAGGACACGTGCCCTTCGCGGTACGAAATTCCTCCGATGACTGGTGTACCCACCCCTGGTGCATCATGTGGATCAAGGCCATCCAGGTCAAGGCTCAGATGCACACCATCCGTATTCTTAGAAACATGGGCAATTGCTTCTTCCATAACACGCGCCATGCCTAGTTTATCAATTTCATGCATGGTGAAAACTTTCATACCGATGTGTTTGATGAGTTCTCTCTCTCCGCCATCCAGATCGCGTGCGCCGATGATCACAACATTTTCAGGCTTCAGCTTCGGTGCAAAGCCTCCGATGTTCACCAAGCGATCATGTCCGTAGCCCAAGCTTGCTGCCAGTGGCATTCCGTGAATATTGCCGGATGGAGAAGTCTCTCCCGTATTCAAGTCGCCGTGAGCGTCAAACCAGATCACGCCCAAATTCTTTACGTGCTTGGCTACGCCTGCTACTGTACCCAGTGCAATACTGTGGTCGCCTCCCAACACTAGCGGAAAACGGCCCTCCTGCATGATATCGCTTACAACCTCGGCCAGCTTGGCATTCGCCTCTACGACTTCATCTAGATATTTATGATTTTCCGTCTCAGTAAAATGATGAGGACGTGTAACCGGAATATCTCCCCGATCCTGGATGTTCATGCCCATCTTTTCCAAACGGGCAACCACTCCCGCGTAGCGAATGGCGCTCGGCCCCATATCTACTCCGCGACGGTCCGCACCTAGATCCATTGGTACTCCGACAATGCTAATGTTTTTGTTCATAACCGTGCCCCCTTCCCTCAGCTCAAACCTAACTTCAACAGTTCTATTGTAGCCTCGAAAAGAGAATTGACTCAACTCGACAGGATCTTGCATAAATAACCTATTCCGGAGGGTTTTGGAACGCAACAAAAAACGAGCAGCCTGTAACAGCTACTCGTTTTTCTTTACTTCCGATGGAGCGGGTGATGGGAATCGAACCCACGCGACCAGCTTGGAAGGCTGGAGTTCTACCATTGAACTACACCCGCAAAAAAATGGTCGGGAAGACAGGATTCGAACCTGCGACCCCTTGGTCCCAAGCCAAGTACTCTACCAAGCTGAGCTACTTCCCGATTCATTTATCATATCCCTAAATAGATAATGTTGCAAGGAAAAACTGCACACATTGTTCTGTTTTGGGGATAAAATGCGTGCCCTGAGAGATTCGAACTCCCGACCTTTTGATTCGTAGTCAAACGCTCTATCCAGCTGAGCTAAGGGCACATGATTTTGTTTTAGACTCCAAAAATGGAGGTAAATACTGGTGAGCCATGAAGGACTCGAACCTTCGACCCTCTGATTAAAAGTCAGATGCTCTACCAACTGAGCTAATGGCTCGTGCAAATGGCTGGGGTACTAGGATTTGAACCTAGGAATGACGGAGTCAAAGTCCGTTGCCTTACCGCTTGGCTATACCCCAATAGCCCAAGAAATAAAAAATGGTGGGGAGAGACGGATTCGAACCGCCGAACCCAGAGGGAGCAGATTTACAGTCTGCCGCGTTTAGCCACTTCGCTATCTCCCCATATTTTATTAAGTGGTGGAGGCTGACGGGATCGCTTCCTACTTGCGCTTCTACGTCGAATATTCGAGACTGGCAAGCAAGATCAGATGTACCCGAGCATATCTCCTAAGAGCTTACTCCGAGGGTGAACCGGAACGGTGAGATCCCGAGCCGGAACCAGAAACGAAGTAAATGGTGGAGGCTGACGGGATCGAACCGCCGACCCTCTGCTTGTAAGGCAGATGCTCTCCCAGCTGAGCTAAGCCTCCAATAACCCCAATTTGTTGTCGGGGCCCCCGCAAAGTACTCGGTGTTGCATCGAAGCGTTCACTTCACTTTGTGGGGAATTTAGGTGACCCGTAGGGGATTCGAACCCCTGTATGACAGCGTGAAAGGCTGCTGTGTTAAACCGCTTC
>NZ_LJJB01000016.1 GCF_001420695.1 Brevibacillus choshinensis
CATGGACATACACATATTCTTAGGAACAAATAAGAAAGATAAATGGAGAAGGAAAACCCAAAGCAATGTCAGAGTTGACAAAACTGCAATGGCACTTTATATGTGGCCCATCGTCAGTGAGCTGTTTATGCCTTGCCGGACTCCTCGCAGCCTGGTGGCTTGAAGGCGATGAAGCTGACGCACTGCACCTGACGCATGTTGTCGAATCCGATGATGCGGACATACGCGTCAGGGTACTCCTTCTTGACCTCCTCCACCTCGTTGAGCACCTGTGTGGCGTCGGTGCATCCGAACATAGGCAGCTTCCACATTGTCCAGTACCGGCCATCGTAGTACCCAGGAGATGCGTTGTGCTCACGGAAGATGAACCCAACCTTGCTGAACTCGAGGCAAGGCACCCACTTGGAGCGGATCAGGTAGTCGACCTGCTTAAGGAGGGCCTCCGTGCTGAGTGGTGGCAAGTAAGACAGGGTCTCGAACTTCTTGATGCCCTCGATGGGCCACACCTGCATGCACCTGATCCTTCCACCGTTGCTGACGCTGCCGAGGCTAGCGCCGTTGGAGCGGCGGCTGACGGGAAGGCCGGCGGTGGACTTGAGCCCCTGGAAAGGAGCGACGGAGGTGGCCGATGAGGCCATCACGGTGGGGGCCATGGCTGTACTATGTAGGTATATAGCTTGCTAGAAG